>CAKMPP010000148.1 GCA_927911475.1 uncultured Solobacterium sp.
CGTCAAATCTAGGAATTGATTTATCTGATTATATCAGTGTTATTCATGGACCTACAGAGGATAAGCCATTCCATAAGACTTATACAGTTAAGTACTTAGGGAATGTCGTTGATGGAGAACAGGTAAAACTTCTAAATGTACCAATGGATGAGCTCAAAGCTGCAGCGATTGCGCAGATGAAAGATGGTTATCCAGTATGGTTTGGTTGCGATTGTGGTAAGGATGCTGACCGTGATACTGGTCTTTGGGATAATGCGCAGTATGATTATGCCAATACATTAGATATGCAGCTGAATATGACAAAGGCTGAGATGCTAGACTATAAGGAATCCGCAATGAACCATGCGATGGTACTAACAGGTGTAAACCTTGTAGATGAAAAGCCTACTCGTTGGAAGATTGAAAACTCATGGGGTGAAAAGATTGGTAACAAGGGTTACTTTATCGCTTCTGACTCATGGTTTGATGAATATACTTATGTTGTAGCAGTACATAAGAAGTACTTATCTGAAGCTTCTTTGAAGGCATTAGTAGAAGAACCAAAGGAACTCTTACCATGGGATCCATTTGGAACATTAGCTGACTAGCTTTTAGAAACTGATTTAGACCAGAAGAAAATCTTCTGGTTTTTTCATTGTGATGCCGAACTGGACGATTCATAGTGTATAATAAAAATAATGAATTTTTATTTGATTTGGAGGATGTATGAAAACATATATTGGAATTGACTTAGGTGGTACAAATGTACGCGTTGCGAAGGTGACAGAATTTGGTGAAGTGCTATCCCAAGTAAAGGGTCCATCATTTGGTATGGAAGGACCAACAAAGGTCATGTCTAACCTCAAGGAAATGGTGAGAGAGATTCCAGGGTGGAAAGATTGTTCTGCAATTGGTGTAGGTGTACCAGGACCAGTTGATAAGAAGTCTGGAAGTATGGTATTAAGCACAAACTTAAAGGGATTTACGGGATATCCATTTGCGGATGAATTATCCAAGGAATTTGGTATGCCTGCATTTGTGGATAATGACGCAAACGTAGCAGGACTTGCAGAAGCTTTGGTAGGTGCTGGTAAAGATAAGAGTGTTGTTTACTATGTAACAATTTCTACTGGTATTGGTGGGGCACTAATTGTTGATGGAAAGACAGTAAGTGGTAAACATGGTTTTGGTGGTGAAATTGCGAATATTATTATTGACCGCGCCCGTGAAAAGTTTAATAACCTAAATGCTGGTGCCGTTGAAAATGAGGCTAGTGGTACACATATCACACGTAAGGCAAAAGAAGTAATCCAGGATAAGGAAATCTTGCATGCAGGTAATGTATTTGATTTAGCTGATGCAGGAGATGAAAGAGCTATCAAGATTGTTGAAGAAGCCACAAAGGATTTAGGTCAAATGTTTGCGACAATCGCATGTGTTTGTGACCCAGATGTCTTTGTTATCGGTGGTGGTATGACAAAATCTGCGGATAAGTTCTTGCCAGCAGTGATTGAAAACTACAAAGCAATGTCTCATACAGCCTTGCATAACACACCATTTGTGATTGCAATGCTAGATGAACCTGGCATTATCGGTGCAGCAATGTTACCGATGAGTGAGGGTATTTAATAAAGGAGTTTTATGTTTCATATTTCCGATTGTAAGAAATATACGCGCTGTGCCCGTTTGTTTGCGAATGAAATGCAAGCGGAAAAGAGAAAGTTTCAGCCATTTGTAAGATTGGATGAAGAGGTTAGTGAGCTAGCTTGTAATAAGCTAGGTGTAACTAACCATTTTCTTGGTAAACAGGGTGATGACGCTAGCTTAGCTATGAGTGCTTTACAGGAATATGACTGGCTTGTCAAAGCACGTTTTGAATACAAACAATTACGTATTAAAGCACCATTCTTACATCGAATGATGATGGATGGGATTTATATTTCTTATATATCGGATTATTCCCACATGCAGATGACATGCAGTTCTATTGTGATACTGTTTGGGTTTTAGAAGGGTTGCATATCAACATCAAAGATATTTATATGATCCATCTCAATAAGAACTATCGAAGAGATAAAGAACTTGATCCACATCAATTATTTGTGGTAAGTTCTTCCTTCTATAACGATAAGAATAATCCAACGGTTGATGTAAAAGAAGCTATCTACGATAATATGCATGACTTGCATTATCTTTTAGAACAGATGGAGAAATGCACCCTTGAAACAGTTGGAGAACCTGTCAGAAAACCACAATGTATGACACGTCAAAAGTGTTTGTACTATGATGATTGTTTCCCACAGGAAAAAGAGTTACCAGATAATTCTATTCTGACATTGATTGCGTCTCGATATAAGCGAGAGATGTATGAAGAAGGCAGAATATACCTAAGGGATGCAGATCCAGAAAGAATTGAAGGCTCCGCGCAACAGTTTGCCCAAATCCAAGCAGACCGTAATGGTGGTCAATATGTTGACTACAACGCTCTAGCAAACTGGCTAGGTTATATTCATTATCCAATTACCTGTATTGACTTTGAATGGGAACGTTTTGCGATTCCACCATACGAAGGAATGCATCCGTATGATGTATTACCATTTGAATACTCTCTACATATCATGCATGAAGATGGTAGAATCGAACATGAAGTGTATCTCAATATTCATGATAACCGTAAAGATATGGCAGAGCATTTAATTCGTGCAATTCCTAAAGAAGGTACTGTACTTGCCTATAACGCTGAGGGAGCAGAGAAGATTCGTATTCAAGAGTTAGCAGATATGTATCCTGAATACGCAGAAGACTTGTTACATATCAATGCACGCATGGAAGATCTACAGTTGCCATTTTCAACAGGTGTCATTTACGATACACGTATGAAGGGGCAGTGGTCATTAAAGACAATCATGGCAATGATGGATGATCCTGGCTATCACAATCTAGATATCCAACAAGGTATGGACGCTGTATTTGAATGGCGTAATTTAGATAAGAATATTGATAATGAAGATATTGAAAAGAGTATCGCTGACTTAAAGGCATATTGTGGTATGGATACCTATGCAATGACAGTTGTACTAAAATGGCTATTTGAATTGGTTCAAAAAACTTCGCTGTAAAAGGTGAAGTTTTTATCACGGAATATTCACATCGAATACAAAAATAATCTGATTTATGATGTATAATATAGACATAAATACAAGAAGTGCGAAGAGTATCATTGAAAACAATTATAGTTGTTTTGAGTGTATCTCAAGCACATACAGGAGGTATTGTATGAGATTTGAAATTGTAGGTAAGAATATCGATGTTACACCAGCAATGCGCGCAAAGATTGAGGAGAAATTATCAGCTTTAGATAAGTACTTACTCATTGATGAAAATACGATTGCTCGTGTCCTTGCCAGAGTTTATCCAAACTCACAGAAGGTAGAAGTTACAATCCCATCACGTGTAGGTATTTTAAGAGCAGAAGTTGTAAATGATGACTTCTACGCAGCCGTAGATTTAGCAATTGATAAGTTAGAAGACCAAATTCGTCGTCAAAAGACTAGATTAAATAAAAAGCATCGTGAGCATCTTGCAAATGCGTTTATTGACTCACAACTTGTGGAAGAAGAGAATTCTATTCCAGTAAAGACAAAGACAGTAAACGCTGAAGAAATGGACCTTGATACTGCTATCATGAAGATGGAATTAAGTGGACATAACTTCTACATCTATACAGATGATGAAACAGAAACTGTATCTGTTGTATATCGTCGCTCTAGCGGTGGATATGGCTTGCTAGAGGTAAGTAAATAACATGATTCATTGATCGGGAGAAATCCCGATCTTTTTATACGATAGAAAAGTACAGAGAAACTGGAATAATGAGATAAAAAGGATAGTAATACTAGAAATTTAAACACTGTAATAGGAAAGTCATTCATACTGTGTATATAGATTTAAGGGGATCTATGTTACATGAAATTACAACGTTTACCATACGATGAGAAAGTTAAACTATTAGAGAGTTTAGGAAGAATCTATCGCCGGGAAAAAACGCTAGAGTTAATTGGTGATAGTCATGAAGTTCACGAAAGAACAGCCGGTTATGTTCAAAAAGGGATAGGACATATGATTGAATATGTGATGGAGAATTGTTCTTCAGATACCGTATGCATTATTAAGCATGATTTTCTAGATCAATCACCAAGAAACTGGTACTGTAACTACTATGCAAAATCATCATATTATCGATTAAAAAAAGAAGCAGTTGAAGAATTCGTTCGTTGCCTAGATATTTGAAAAATGTTAAAATGAACTACAGATATAGATGTTAAAAGTGCTGTATTGATGCGGAAATTTTCACTTTTTATTTTTAGAATAAAAATGTAATCGTTTCCATTACTGTAAACAGATATATCCTATACAACCAGGAGGTTCTAAGACATGTTGAAAGGTATAGCGGCATCACAGGGAATTGCAATTGCAAAAGTTTATAAGTTGGAACAACCAGTTCTTAAGATTGTACAGATAAGTGCAAATCCAGAGGAAGAATTAAAGAAGTTGGATAGTGCATTTACAAAGACAATCGCAGATATTGAACAGATTAAAGAAGTCGCATCAAAGACATTAGCAGAAGAAGAATTAGCTATTTTCGATGCACATCTTATGATGATAGGTGACCCAGAATTCCGCGCTTCAATTGAGAATGAAATTACATCAAATTCAGTAAATGCTGAATACGCAGCAGATTGTGTATCTAAGATGATGATTTCTATGTTTGAAAGCATGGACGATGAATACATGCGTGCAAGAGCGGCAGATATCAAAGACGTATCATTCCGCTTACTCTGCAATATTACAGGGAATGAAATTCCTAACCTAAGTACATTAAATGAACCAGTCGTTGTGGTTGCTAAGGACTTAACACCATCTGATACAGGTTCCTTAAATAAGGAATTCGCAAAGGGATTTGCGACTGAAATTGGTGGACGTACAAGCCACAGTGCAATCATGGCTAGATCCTTAGAAATCCCAGCTATCGTTGGTGTAAATGAAATTCTAAATACATTAAAATCAGGTGATTTAGTAATCTTAGATGCAATCAATGGCGAAGTTATTACAGAACCAACAGAAGAACAGATTGCGGAATATACAAAACGTGCTGAAGAGTTCCGCGCAAATAAGGAAGCTCTCAAGGCATTAAGGATAAGCCATCCGTATCTGTTGATGGTCATAAGGTTGAACTTGTTGGTAACATTGGTTCTCCAGCTGACGTTTATGCGGTAAATGCAAATGGTGGTGAAGGTGTAGGTCTATTCCGTACAGAATTCCTCTACATGAAGAGTGAAAATGATTTCCCTAACGAAGACATGCAGTTTGCGGCATATAAATCAGTTCTTGAAGGTATGAATGGCAAGCAAGTTGTTATTCGTACACTTGATATCGGTGGTGATAAGAAGTTAAGTTACTTCCAATTTGAAGAAGAGATGAACCCATTCCTAGGTGTACGTGCTGTACGTTTCTGCTTATCACGTAAGGATATCTTCCGTGTTCAATTGCGTGCATTATTACGTGCTTCTGCATTTGGTAAGTTATGCATCATGTTCCCAATGATTGCGACAGTTGCAGAATTCCGTGAAGCGAAAGCTGTTTATGATGAAGAACGTGCGAAGTTAATTGCTGAAGGTGTAACCGTTGGTGATGTACAAGTGGGTATCATGATTGAAATTCCTGCAGCTGCAGTACTTGCAGATCAGTTAGCGAAGGAAGCAGACTTCTTCTCAATCGGTACAAATGACTTAATTCAATACTCTATGGCTGCTGACCGTATGAGTCAGCCAGTATCTTATCTCTATCAGCCATTAAACCCATCTGTATTACGTTTAATTAAGATGGCTATCGATGGTGCACACAAAGAAGGTAAGTGGTGTGGTATGTGTGGTGAAATGGCTGGCGATGAGTTAGCTGCACCAATCTTACTTGGTTTAGGATTAGATGAGTTCTCAATGAGCGCGACATCTATCTTACCAGCACGTAAGATTATCAATTCCTTAAGTTATGCTAAGATGAAGGAACTAGCTGAAAAGGCAGTCGCTTCCTCTACAGAAGCAGAAGTTGTAGAACTGATCAAGAATACAATTTCAAAGTAATGTAATGAAAATGCTGTATAGGTGAAATGACCTATGCAGCATTTTTTTCTATTATAAGTATTATGTTTGATCCGGCTGTAAACTTGGAATATAGAATTCTTTTAAATCATCTAGTCGTTAAACAACCTAAAGACTTACCAAATACACATCCACAGTCGATATGATAGATTTTTTTAT
>CAKMPP010000149.1 GCA_927911475.1 uncultured Solobacterium sp.
CTATCAAAAAGCAGATTATATTCACAATCAGAGTGCTGCTGGTCTTTTTTGTCTTTGGAAGCGAAGATGTTGTGTGGATTTGTTATTTTTGGTAAGTTCTGACTTAATTATTCATAACAGCACTATAAATATCGCTAACAATATTTTCAATATCTCTTTCAGCTGTAATACATACTTCATTTAATACATCAGAAAAAATCTTTTTTCTCGCCACCATCTACGCATTGCTTCCTCTCCAAAGTCATTGCAATTAGGTTTTGTTAGGTGGCGTTTTAATGTTTCTTCAAAAGGTATATTAAAATAGTATGCAAATACTTTAGTATCAGATAATTGAATAGCATATTCAAACAGAGGTTTATACCAATCTGCATACATAATGCCTTCTAAAATAATAATATCACTATGGCTAGTACCATAAAACAAAAGCTCTTTTATAAGTGGCAGTGCGAGTGTATTTGGTCCATCCTTCACTCCAAGCATTTCTCTTCTAATTACATCTTGTGAAATAAGCATAGTGTTCTCGCCAAATTTACGTTGCAGTTCTTTCGCAATTGTCGTTTTTCCGCTACCCGAATTTCCTCTGAGTATAATAAGTTTTACCATTGCATAGCTCCATAAATTGCATATTTGAATTTTTTTGTTATATAAAAATAATTTACTACATAACTCTACAATCATTCAAAGATAGGTGCTGTTATTTGTCAGTCAACTTTTCCTCAAGAATCTTGATTTCTTCAGATAGGATAGCTTCCAATTCTCAAATTCTTCGTCTGTGATTTCACCATTATAATTTTTTTTCTCATCTCATCCCATTCTACAAGAAAATCGTTGAAGTTCGTATCGTGTGACAGCAAGGCGTTGGTGGATTCGTCTATCAGTAGTCTGAGCTGCATTTCTTTTTCATAGTCAAAAATAATATGAATAAAGTCGTGGATGGAGTTCGGTTCATGGTCTGTAAGGGTAGAAATATCACAGTCTAATGGCTACGCTATTTTTGCATTTGTTCTTTTGTTGGGAATCTATTTCCAAGTTCATAATTTTGTATGGCAGCATCGGTCAATCCGGCTTTGATTGCGAGTTCCTTCTGGGTAAGGTCTCTGCCTTTATGTTTATTAACTTTGTGAATAGAAATTATTCCTTAATTAATTCAACGCCTGCAGAAGCTCCAATACGATCAGCACCTGCTTCAATCATAGCCTTAAAGTCTTCTTTCGTACGAACACCGCCAGAAGCCTTTACCTTGAGACGATCACCAACAGTTTCCTTCATCAGTTTTACATCTTCAACTGTTGCACCACCTGTTGAAAAACCAGTAGATGTCTTAACGAAGTCAGCACCGGCAGCTTCCGCATTCTTACATGCACGTACCTTTTCTTCGTCTGTTAAAAGACATGTTTCGATAATAACCTTAAGTGTAATATTACCGCATGCATTCTTAATTTGACGAATCTCGTTAGTCACATAAATATCATCGTGGTCTTTTAATTTACCAATATTGATGACCATATCAATTTCTTGTGCGCCCTTTTCGATTGCGTCCTTTGTCTCAAAGACTTTAGCTTCTGTAGTCATTGCCCCTAATGGGAAACCTACTACAACACAAAGTTTTACATCAGAACCTGCTAAGGCAGCCTTAGCTGTTGGAATCCAACATGGGTTGATACAAACTGACGCAAAATCATTTGCGACTGCTTCTTCACACAACTTAATAATCTGGTCGCTTGTTGCGTTAGGTTTTAAAATTGTATGGTCGATATACTTACTCGGTTTCATCTAATCCTCCTTCATCACCAAAATAATATTTCTTTAATACTTCATGGCAGATGACATCATCACCTTCATATGGTTCACGTCCGAATTCACGCGCAATGAATTTTTCATTGCCTTTTCCTAATACCAAAATGGTATCTCCTTCAGAACATAGTTCAACTGACTGTCGAATCGCATCATAGCGATCTTCGATAATCACATAATTTTTATGATGTATTCCCTTCGCAATATCTTCTGCGATTTCACGTACATTTTCACCACGTGAGTCATCTTCCGTTAGAATTATCATATCACAATAGCGGTCTAATATCTCTCCAAATATCGGACGCTTAGCAGTATCACGCCTACCTGCACTACCAGTAATTGCGATGATACGACAATCCTTAGGAGTAATAGAAGATGCGTATTGGCATACTTTTTCAATTCCATCCGCAGTATGTGCAAAGTCTACAATTAAACTAAATGGCTGGCCATCTTGGATACGCTCCATTCTACCTTCTACTTGGTTTAAGTGTTGAATGTAATTTGCGATATCCTCCATAGCGATACCCTTCTGGTGTACAGCTGCAATCGCAGCCACAAGGTTATAGATATTGAATCGTGCAATCAGATTTGTCTCTAGACGATAATCCTGCTCATTTACACGTAGGGTAAAGCGTGTACAATCCTTCAGCAAATGATAATCCGTCACACGATAATCAGCTTCATGATCAATACCATAGGTAAATACCTTTGCTTGTGTATCTTGTACTATCTTCATACCACTAGGATCATCCACATTTACAATCGCAATCGCTTCTTCTTTTAGTTGATCAAAAAACTTCTTTTTCGCATTAAAGTAGTTTGTCATCGTACCATGATAATCTAAGTGCTCATGTGTTAAGTTTGTAAAGATTGCAACGTCGAAGTCTATCGCATCTAATCTTCCTTGATCGATTGCGATAGATGAAGCTTCATATGCACAGTTTTTAATACCTGCATCAAGCATGTCTCTTAAAATACCATGTACTTCATCAATATTTGGCGATGCGACAAGTGGTGGTAGCTTTACGTTGTTATACTCAATTGAAATTGTACCTACATACGCTGTTGGTTCAATCTGATTTAAGATATTACGAATAATCCATGCTACAGATGACTTACCATTTGTACCTGTAACACCATACATCATCATGTGATGGCTAGGATAGTCATAGAAACTATCTGCGACTTGGTTAAAAACATGCACGACATCTTTTACCTTGATGTATGTTACATCTGAATGATACTTTTCTAATACTTCACTATGTACGATAACAACAGCACCGTTTTCAATCGCTTCATCGATATGTTCATGTCCATCACTAACAAGTCCCTTAACACAGAAAAAGATAGAGTCTGGTCGCTTCTTACGACTATCATCCATCAAACTCTTAATTTCAATATCTGGTACATTTTCAAAAAAATCTGTTAATTTCATTTGTCTTACCCTTTATTACAAAGTATTATCATGTGCTTCATTGAATTCGCTAATGACAGCACATGCATACATCGCTGCTGTTTCTGCTCTTAGAATACGTCTTCCCAGTGTAATGGTTTCATATCCATTCTGCTTTAAAAACTCTATTTCCTCAGGCGCAAAACCACCTTCAGGACCGATTACAAATGTAATAGACTTTCCTGGTACTAATACTTCTGTCATAAACTTAGAATTAGAGTAGGCATTTTCATATGGAAGTACGTTAATATCAGAACAATACTTTACAAGATCTTTTAGTTGCACAATTGGTGTAATCTCAGGTATACGATTACGTTTACACTGCTCTGCAGCTTCTTGTAGGATATCGATTCTACGTGCTTGTTGTTTATCTTCTTTTTCTTTTTTCGCACGTACGACACAACGCATTGACTCAAATGGCACAATACGTGTTACACCAAGTTCGCATGCCTTCTGTAATACAAGTTCAAACTTCTCCTTACGGATAAGTCCGATTGCAAGTGTAACTTCAACACCAATTTCATTGATACGCTCATCTTTCTCTAGGACCATTGCCACAAAGTCTTTTCCTTTGCTGTAGGCATCCGCAAAATACCCAATCCCATCATAAACCAAACGAATCTTTTCGTGATGTAAACGAACAACATTCTTAGCATGATGTGCTTGGTCTTTATTAAAGATGTATTCTTGACCTACGACTAGTGGTGTATCACTGAAGTATTGTTGCATAGCCCCTCCATAATCGAAAAGAAAACGAATTACTCGTCTTCTTTATCTGTTTCTGTTTCTTGAATCGTTACCTTAACCTGTAACACAGTTCTTTGGTCTGCTTCTGTAACTGTCACATGCAGATTCTTATAATCAAATGACTCTCCAACCTCAGGGATGTGACCAAGACGATAAATCACCCAACCAGAGATAGAGATATATCCCTCATCTTCATCATCATCTTCGATGTCGAAACGATCAAACATATCATCCACTTCTGCATCACCTTTAATAAGGTAGGTTGTATCATTGATTTTTGTATAGAACTCTTCGACAATATCGTGTTCATCCCAAATTTCACCAACGAGTTCTTCGATAATATCTTCAACAGTTATAATACCGTCTGTACCACCAAACTCATCTAGGACAACTGCCATATGTGTCTTATTTGTTTGTAGCTTCTTTAATAACTGAGAAATCTTTGTGTTTGGACTTGTATAAACAACTGGTTTAACAATCTTACGTAAAGATGTTTGATTGCGATAAATCAACTCATAAAAATCCTTTTCATGGATGACACCAATGATATGGTCAATCGATGACTCATACACAGGTAAACGTGAATAAGAATTCAAACGATAAACTTCTTCAATCTTCTCAATTGGATCATTTATATCTACCGCAATAATATCAACACGCGGTGTAAATACATCCATTACTTCTAAATCATTAAATTCAATGGCCGCAGAAATTAAGTCAGACTCATGTTCTTCAAGGTCTCCATCCTTTTCTGCCTCATCTACCATCGTAATTAATTCATCAGCGATATCAGAATCATCTTCTTCAATATGAATAACCTTACTTACAATCCATTGCCAACCTAACATCAACCATGTAATTGGCGTTAATAATACTTGCACAAACTTTACAAATCCAACTGTATACATCGCAACCTTTTCTGGAAATTGCTTTGCAAGTGACTTCGGTGTGATTTCACCAAAGACCAATACTAGGATTGTAATAACTGCCGTTGATACAGTTGGGCCATTTGTACCAACCCACATTGTAAATAACAATGTACCTACAGTCGCTGTAATAATATTAACAACATTATTACCAATTAACGCTGTGACTAAAAAGCGATCAAAGTTTTCAAGAACTTTTAATACTTCACCTGCTTTTTCCTCACCATCACTATACATATTTTTTAAGCGAATCTTACTCGCTACGGAATATGCTGTTTCTATAGCCGAAAAAAGACCCGAAAAGAAAACAAGCACAATAATCGCTAGAATATACTGTCCTGCTTGATTCATATGCGGATCTCGCTTTCATTTGTCATATTAATACATATATTGCCTTCCGGCGGAACTGATGAACCCTCCAAAATAAACACTCACCTTTCTTACTAATGTTGGAATTATACCACAATAGTGAAAAATCATGCAATAAAGCATGGATTTACATCCGTGATCACTTCTTTTTAAAGACATTCATCTTTACATGACAATGAGGACAAACAGGCTTTTCAAAACTAACAGTATATCCACATTCCGAACAGTCACACTTCGGTAAATAAACTATTCCGTTCACATTACTTTCATCAACACGTGTATGATGGATCCAATGCGGTAATCGTTTCTGTAAAGACGCCATCGTCGATTCATTTTTATTTACTTTTACACCTGATGCCATATCGAAACCCACCTTTCATTATCATTATATCGAATAACATTTCCTACCTTTTTGAAAAGTATATGAAAAGTCGCATAGCGAGTATGCGACAGTAAAATCTAATCTTTCATCAATTTTTAAAACTTAGGATAAACATCTTTTTCTATCATTTCAAATGGATTCTTTTTAAAGTTCCAGCAGCCAACTTTACCGCGATAGTAAAGCATGTTTTGAAGCATTTCATGTACAAGCGCATCCTTAACCATGAGCTTCGCATCCATCTTATTAACCCACTTTACTTCTTGACTACTTCCATTTGCGATTAATTCTCCACTTTCGTACTTACAGATAAAGTCTACATTTACATTATTAAATGTTAGATCTTTATTAATTCCAACTAGATCAAGAATCATAACAGTCGCACCTGTTTCATCTAGAATGATACGTTCCAGTGCATTTTGTAGAGATTCATGTTCTGCCACAAATCCAGTTGGACATTCCCATCCACGAAAAGCATTTTTGACAAGTAATACCTCGTCATTTTCATTTACTACTAAGCCACTTACGGATACATGATGATTGTACTGCATAGGTTACCTCCCCTTATTGTAGATATGAAAAAAGAGGACATAATGCCCTCTTAAATTAACCTCTTCTAAAGAAACCAGGAATACTGTCGCTAGCATCAGAAGATGAAGAACCAAATACAGCAGAGTCATCATTTTGTAATGAAACACCACTTGCTGACTTTGTAGAAGGCGCTGCCTTCTTTTCTTCTTCCTTCTTAGGTTCAGACAATTCGAAACCTGTAGCGATAACAGAAACGATAATTGCATCGCCAATCTTGTCGTTAATAGCTACACCGAAGATGATATCGATATCATTACCAGCTGCTTCACGGATGAAGTCAACAGCTTCAGATGCATCGAATGCGGACATGCTTGTACCACCAGTAACGTTGATGATAGCACTCTTGGCACCTGCAATCTGTGCTTCTAGTAATGGAGATTGAATAGCGCGTGCTGCAGCTTCTCTAGCCTTGTCATCGCCATCAGCCATACCGATACCAAATAATGCGGAACCTTGACCTTCCATAACACTCTTAATATCTGCAAAGTCCAAGTTAATCATTGCTGGAACAGCAATTAAGTCAGTAATTGTCTGTACACCTTGACGTAAGATATTATCTGCTTCCTTAAACGCATCCTGGAATGGAATATGTCCAATTACTTCTAATACTTTATTATTAGAAATGATGATTAATGAGTCTACATACTCCTTGAGCTGTTCAAGACCCTGTTCAGCATTTCTTTCTCTTCTCTTACCTTCGAAATTGAATGGCTTTGTAACGATACCTACTGTTAAGCATCCAAGTTCCTTAGCGATCTTTGCGAATAATGGAGCTGCACCTGTACCAGTTCCGCCACCCATACCTGCTGTAAGGAATACCATGTCGGCACCTTCCATAGATTTACGGATTGCATCTTCACTTTCTACAGCTGCCTTGCGTCCATTATCTGGGTTTCCACCAGCGCCAAGACCTTCTTTACCTAACTGAATCTTATTTGCAACTGGAGAAATATCCATTGCCTGAAGATCAGTATTAGCGATATAGAATTCAACACCCTGCACGCCTTCCTGTACCATGCGGTTTACAGCGTTGCTACCTGCTCCGCCGACACCAAATACCTTGATTTTTGCTACCTGGTTGTAAGTTAATTCTGCCATAACGTTTACCTCTCCAATTTATTTCTTTCCATCGAGAAACAATCCCTTGAGTTTATTTGTCAAGGTATCTTCTTTCGTAGTCTCTACCTTTCTGTCGCGGTAGGATACGTTTTTGATAAAAGCATCAAGATCTAAGCTGTTTTCAGTCTGACCGATAATAGGTAATCTATCTTGGTAGGCATAGAACAATCCGAGACATGCGGTTAATGCTGCGTTTCTTCCCCCTAATGTTTCCGGAATATAATCTCTAACTTCTACATTTAGGCGCTTGCTTAAAAGGTTTTCTAAACCTTCAGTTTCGCCACCTTCACCAGTAATAATAACAGTTGTTTCACCTGCTTGCAAGATTCCTTCGCAAGTTTCTGTAATTGCATTCAGCCATGTTTCAATATTAGGTCTAATGCAGTCAACTAACTCCTGTTCACTGATGGTTCTATTTTCACCATTATCATTCCAAATGTGGATGATATTTGAAGAGCAAACCGTCTGATCAAGTCTTGCACTATACTTGATTAACTCAATTGCACTCTTCATATTCATGCCATATTTTTCAACAGCTGCGTTTGCAATATTTCCAAGTCCCATTGGTAAGATTGTAGACGCCGCAAATCTTCCCTTATAAAGTAGACCTAACGTTGTTGATTCACGTTCTACCTTTAAGATAATCACTTGGCGATCAACTGACTGTTCAAATAGAGCAGCTTCTTTACCAACTGCGTAGATATCCGCAAAGATATCCATTACCTTAAGACCAGCATTCTCTACACAAGTTACTAAGTCATACGCAAACTTACGGTCTGCACACAATAAATCAATATCCACGATTAACTGAGAGCACTTTTCTCCAAGAGGAATACGACGTGTGGTCATACCATTCACTGTATACTTCACGCATACCGTCTGAATCAAAGCACTATCATTACCGATATTTACTGCTTCTGCTTTCTTAATCGCATTGCGTACGTCTTGAATTGTTACTGTTCCATCGATACCTTCGATATCAACCGTGGATTTCAAAGAGATACGCTTTAAATTAAATGCAGGGATTGCAAGAATTACCTGCTGTACACTAGCACCAACCATCTTCTTAGCAGATGCTGCTGCCTGTTTGATAGAACCAATCAAAGCCTGTTGGTCTGTAATGCCATTATAAGAGAGCCCGCTACATGGTACTCTTTCAACCTTTATAATATTAAATCTGGTATTGAAAAACTCACCAATTACCAATCGAACCTCATGGTCAGCGGCCTCAATTGCCGCATAAATTTGTTTATCTGTCACCGTGAAGTCTCCTTTCAGTTATATTCGTATTTTATCACATTTACATTTCAAAAAGTAGTCGATTACCACCCATAAACAGCCTATTTTCATAGAATTTACATAATTCATTTCTGTATCTTCTACATGATTCTTTGAAAAACAGAATCTAACTAGTATTTTTTTTGGTTGCATTTACAAGTAATATATGGTATCTTTTGTAAGCAAATTATAAGTAAAGGAGGTTATGGTATGTCCAGAGTATGTGCTGTATCCGGTAAGAAAGCAATGTCAGGAAACAGACGTTCCCACTCCCTACGTGCTACTCGTCGTAAGTGGAATGTGAACTTACAAAAGGTTCACATGATCGTTGATGGCAAGCCACAGACAGTTAAGATCTCAGCTCGCGCATTAAAGACATTAAAGGCAGGAGCTAAGGCTAACGCTGCTGAGTAATCGCCGGTTATATGAAAAAAGAATTCCCCGAAGGGAATTTTTTTTATGCATCTTTTGATTGTATAACAGTTACCTTGCCTGCATGCACAGTCACAATACCTCTATCTTCTAGAATTTCATTAGAGGTTGTATAAGTATCTTTGTTTGTAAGTTGTTGTTTATCTAAAGGATATTTCAACCCTTCTAAGCTAATGGTTGCCTCATCCTCGGTAAAGAATGAGATATATGTATAATCACACTTATCAATAGAATGAACACCTTCAGCTAGTGAATAGATAAAGTTATTTTGATCATGGAGATATACTGTTGCAGGAAAACGTGATACCAGACGCAAATTAATCATCGCATGGTCTAATCTTCCACCCAGTCCACCATAGAGGTGGATTTTTTGATAACCCTTCTGGATGGCATACATGACTGCAGCTTCACTATCTGTATCATCCTTGATTGGATTCAGTTGAATTAACGTATCACTATATTCCTTGATATACGCTAAATCACTTTCTTCAACAGAATCAAAATCTCCAATCGCCAGTAACATCCTCTTGCCATTTCTTGCAAGCGTTAATGCGCCTTTATCTACACCAATGTATTTTTCAGCAGTCGGAATCGATTCACAACGCTTTAAGATGATAGCTACTGAAGTTTCCATAACTTCTCACATACTTCGTGGATATCATTCTTGAATACATAAGAACCTGCCACAAGTACATCTGCCCCTGCTGAAGCACATAAAGCACCTGTTTCTTCGTTGATACCACCATCCACTTCAATATGTGTATCAAGACCCTCTTCATTTAACCATGTGCGAAGTGTACGAATACGTTCTAGTGCCTCTGGCATAAACTTCTGGCCACCAAAACCTGGTTCTACACTCATAATTAAGAACAAGTCAAAATCATGCAAGAATGGCTTTAATACTTCAATTGGAGTCTGAGGCTTTAATGTTAGTCCTGCTTTTTTTCCTTGGTCATGGATATGTTTTGCAAGTGCTTTAATTTCTTCTTTATCGTAAATAGTTTCAACGTGGAAGGTAATCTGGTCTGCACCAGCATTCATAAATACATCGGCGAACATCTTAGGGTCAGTTACCATCAAATGAACATCTTTAAATAATGGTGATAGTTTTACAAAACCTTTTAGGATGTCTGGTCCAAATGTTAAGTTCTTTACAAAGTGTCCATCCATGACATCAAAGTGCATCCACTCTGCCTTGGAAGCATTTAGTAATTCACATTGTTCAGTCATATGACTGTAATCTAAAGATAATACGGATGGTGCAACAATCATAAGTATTTCTCCCTTCTCTCTTGAATAATCTGTAAAACGCCAAGATAGTTCTCATAGCGTTCTCTAGATATTTTACCTGCTTCTACCGCTTCTTTAATTCTACATCCTGGTTCATTTTGATGAACACAGTCATTGAAGCGGCAATCATGTAGGTATGGTACAAAGTCTGGTACATATTCAGCTAGTTCGTGTGCTTGAATATGCGAAAAATCCAAGGAACTAAAGCCTGGTGTATCTGCCACAAGTCCCCCTGCAACCTCGTGTAATTCATTATGTCTTGTGGTATGCTTACCTCTTCCAAGTGCCTTTGAAATCTCTTGTGTCGCAAGATGGAATGATGGCTCTAAC
This sequence comes from uncultured Solobacterium sp., assembly GCA_927911475.1. Classification (GTDB taxonomy): domain Bacteria; phylum Bacillota_I; class Bacilli_A; order Erysipelotrichales; family Erysipelotrichaceae; genus Bulleidia. The sequence goes on from CAKMPP010000149.1 coordinate 10,709, forward strand.
TGGTTTAATAACGTACTCTTACCAGCACCACTTTGGCCAGTTAATACAGAAATCTTATCTGTTAAAATTCCGGCAATCGATGGATCCAAGCTACCTTTGGCGGTACGGATGACCTTCATCGCACCTTTTTCATAGGCTTGAATCTGTTCTTCTACTTCTTGGCTAAAGCCTAAATCACATTTTGTAATAATCAAAACTGGTTCTACGCCAGCGTGCATGATAAGCATACTTAAGCGGTCAATTAACGCAGTTGAAAAATCAGGATCTTTTACACTCATTACAATGAGTGCTTGGTCAACATTCGCTACTGCTGGACGTATTAAGCGGTTTCTTCGAGGCATGATTTTCTGAATGACAAAGCGACCATCAATTTCTTCGCACTCCACTAAATCTCCAGCTACAGGCGCATCTTGGCGACGCACTTTACCCATTACAATCGCATCAAAATACTTCTTATCAGAAGTTAAGATACGATAATTCTTTGATACGATTTTTGTAATTCGTGCAATCATAAGCACTCCTTAGTAAAAGTATAATGTGACATAACTATCCTTTTTCTGTGTATATTCACTTCCTGCGGCTGGCATTGTCTCAATGACAGTTCCAACTTTGATTTTATCAATTTCACTCTGAGGTAAAGAAGAAGTATCACGGTGGGCACGTACAACGCTAACACCCATCGCTTCTAATTGCGCTGTCGCTTCTTCAATTGGTTTACCTACGATATCTGCTGGGATTGTAACCTTTACATATGGCACATAGTATAGCGTCACATCCGTTACACCAGCTATATCATAGAGTTCTCCAGGTGCTACACCTTCTTGACGGATGATGGTACCAGGTTTTTTATCACTCTGTTCTTCTTTCTCAATGAGGTGAATTGTAGATGGTAGAGATGCCTTTACATCATCAATGTTTCTTCCAACATAGTTTGGCATTTCTTCCCCAACACCACTGGATACAATAAGCTTCACTTTTGAATGACGCTCTACTTCACTAGAACTAGCAGGTTCTGTACTGATTACAACACCTTCAATACTATCTTTCGATAGTTGATAGATAATGTTTTCTTGGTCAACTTCAAGATCTTGTTCTTCTAGGGCTGTGGTTGCTTGTGTTACATCCATGTCGGTAACATTAGGCACAGTAACCATCTTGGATTTAGGTGGTAGAATACCAGCTAAAAACAGTCCTACAATTAACGCAAACAATGCAAATAACACCACAATTGCAGTGATATAGATTTTCGTACGTTTATTCGCCACACGTGAAAGAGATGTACTTCTTGTCATTGCAACCTTCGCATCATCTTTTTCTTGTTTTGTTGGTGTTTTATCAATTGGATCTTTCAGACTTAATGGCTTATCATTTTGATGTTCTGGCGACATGCACTTCTCTAAATCCTTTAACATCTCATCACAACTTTGATAACGCAACTTTGGATTCTTCGCAGTTGCGCGGATGATGATATTCTCTACAGATTGTGGAACACTTGGATTTGCCTTACGTACACTTGGCATAGGTTCTCTCATATGTTGTAGTGCAATCTGTACAGCCTGATCTGCCTTAAAAGGAACATCTCCTGTTAACATCTCATAGAACACGATACCCAAGGCATAGATATCTGATTGTGGAGAAGCTGGCTCACCCTTTGCAAGTTCAGGTGCTAGGTAATGAACCGAACCCATAACATTATTTGCTTGTGTTAATTGTGCACTACCCTTGGCAGTTGCGATACCAAAGTCAAGAATCTTTAAAGAACCATCAGACTTAACAATCACATTCTGTGGTTTGATGTCACGGTGAATAATGCCACGCTTATGTGCTTCCGCAACTGCAGAAGTTAATTGTTTCATTGTATCGACCGCTTCTAGATTCAATAAAGGTGCACGGTCGCGAATCACTTTCTTTAAAGTTTTACCAGCCACATATTCCATAACGATATAGTGATGATTCTTATATTCACCAACATCATAGATTTCTACAATATTTGGATGCGCTAATGTAGTGGCAGCTTGTGCTTCACGTTCAAAACGCAAGATACTAATCGCATCTGTACTTTGATCAGAGCGCAGAATCTTGATTGCGACATGACGATTTAAAATTGTATCGATAGCCAAGAATACATCAGCCATACCACCTTGACCAATATGTTGAACAACTTCATAACGGTTAGCGACTACATTCTTTTTGTTCATAGTGTGTAGCCTCCCGCAAAGTCTAATAAAATGACTGTTGTATTATCAAAACCACCCGCTTCTAAAGCTAGTTTAATTAGCTTACGGGCACGTAATGAAGGATCTTTATGTGGATCGATTACAACGCGTAATACTGTCTTTTCAGGCACATAGCCATGCAGACCATCACTACATAAAAGGATTCCATCCATCTTCTCAATATGATGTGTAATATCACACTTTACATCTTCCCAAACACCTAAAGCATTGGTTAATACGTTACGACGTGGGAATGTTTTGGCTTCCTCAGGCGTAATCTCATGATGCATTAACATGTCATTTACTAATGTATGGTCGACCGTTAACTGCTTCATCTTACCTGCATTCCACCAAGCATATGCACGAGAATCCCCAATGTTTACAATAAATGTACCGATATGCGTAATGAGAGCAGCACATAACGTTGTGCCCATACCTTTCAGGTCTGCATGTTGCTTACCGTAATCGAAGATTGCGGAATTACAGATTTTCACTTCACGATTGAGCCATAGTTTCACTTCTTCCGCATCTCGAAACTGTTCTGTCTCAGAGAATACACGCGAAAAATGGGCTACCGCCATTCTACTAGCAATATCCCCACCTAAATTTCCGCCAATACCATCTGCGACAATTGCGAACACTTCACCCGCTACATTTGTCGCAATGACATAACTATCTTGGTTACTTTTACGTACCAATCCTTTGTCTGTTATTCCATAGTATTTCATGTTTAAAGTTTACCCTTTTCATGTTTTGCGCGAAGCTGGCCACAAGCCGCATCAATATCATCGCCATGTTTAGAACGTAAGGTAGCTTTTACACCATGTTTCATAAGCACATCATAGAAATGTAATGCAACTTTCTCGTTTGTTGAAACATATCCATTCTCATCGACTTGGTTATATGGAATCAGATTCACATACGCATTCATACCACGAATTAAATTCGCTAGTTCAATCGCATGTGCATCCGTATCATTGACACCATGTAATAAGATATATTCAAACGTTATACGACGATTATTATCTTCACTATATTCATGTAATGCGTCCATCAATACATCTAAAGGATACACATGATCGATAGGCATTAATTTTCTACGTAAGGCATCATTAGGCGCATGTAAAGAAATTGCTAGATTATATTGATAATGACCCTTCGCAAAATCTTTGATACGTGGAACAATACCACAGGTACTAATTGTGATATGTCTTGCGCCAATCGCTAGACCTAAATCACTATTGATAATTTCGCAGAAACGCATCACATTATCATAGTTATCAAATGGCTCACCTGTTCCCATAATGACGACATTATCAACACGCTTACCAATTTTATCTAATTCCTTTTGGACAAACATAACTTGTCCAACAATCTCACCAGCAGTTAAATCACGCTGCTTCTTTAATAAACCAGACGCGCAAAAAAGTACAGCCCATATTACAACCAAGCTGACTTGTTACACATAAACTTTCCCCGAAATGGAAATGCATCAAAACTGTCTCAACTGAAGAACCATCCGCTAACTGGAAAAGATATTTG
>CAKMPP010000150.1 GCA_927911475.1 uncultured Solobacterium sp.
AGAACATTACCAATACGTAAAATATACAGATTTTCACTCATTTTTGATGAATTTATCAAATATCTTTAATCTGCCAATCAATTCCTTTACGATTATTATTTTCTAGAAATTCATTAGCTTTCTTGAAGTGGTTACAGCCGAAAAAACCATTGTATGCAGACAGTGGTGATGGATGTGCAGCCTCTAGTACAAGATGCTTTGTTTTATCAATCATGCATGCTTTATTTCTAGCTGCTCTTCCCCACAACAAGAAGACTACCGGTTCATTTTTTTCATTAATTTTTTGGATTACATGATCTGTGAAAGTCTCCCATCCATGCCAGCATGACTCTGTGGGTGAGAATCTTCTACAGTCATCACTGTATTCAATAGGAATACTCCTTGTTTTGCCCATGGTACAAGATAACCATTATTTGGAATTGGATAGCCATATTCCTCTTGTAATTCTTTGTACATATTCAAAAGACTTGGTGGTATCTTTACCCCTGGATTTACAGAAAAACACAAACCATGAGCCTGTCCTTTTTGGTGATATGGATCTTGGCCAAGAATAACTACCTTGATGTCCTCATAATCACAATGATGAAAGGCAGAGAAAACTTGCTGTTTTGGTGGATAAATCTCTTTTGTTTCATAGGCATTCTTTAAAAAATCTGATAGCTTCAAGAAGTATTCTTTCTTCCACTCTTGATGCAACCATTCTGTCCATTGATTATCCATTTTAATATGTACTCCTCTATATAAAAAATCATACCACTTCGGTATGATTTTTTACTAGTTTATTGGTAGTTATTTTCTTTTTTCTTACGGATAAATACAACAACTAAAATTAATACTGTAGCTGCTAACGATACCCAAAGACCAATCTTACCTGGATTGATAAATGGCTTATTAGAAGTTGTTGTATCACTTACACCACTTGCTTCAAGATACTTCTCTAAGTCCTTTTGTACGATATCAAATGGGCGATCACCATGTGTTAATAACATACGGTTAAATTCTACTACATCAAACTTTCTGCCAAGTGCAGCTTTCGCCTGATCACGGAAGTGAAGGTAATATGTTAAACCTATACCATAAGGGACAATAGAAGCTGGTTCTTGTGTTACAGCCTTAATAACATTGGATGCTGCTGCCGCATTTAATCCTAATGATTCATAGTACTTGCCTAACTTCTTCTCATCCCAGCCTAAACCATTCACTAAGAAATCAGCCTGTGCAGGTAAGATATAGTTTAGGTTTGTATTGATACGGTTTTCTTCCTTTGCACCATCATTCAACTCAGAATATGCCCAAGCAACATCTTCACAGTACATTGCCCAACCTTCTGTATAACCAATATTGCTGAGCTGTGTACGTAATGGATTTGGTTTTGTATTTAAATACCAAGTAATCTGGAATAAGTGTCCAGGGAAACCTTCGTGTGCTAAAGTAGTATACATTTCATTCGTTGAATTTACGTTAGCACCATTAATCTTGATAACATTGTTTACGATGTCATCAATCGGTGGCTGCATGTAGTACGCAACGATTGCATCATTTGCAACAGATGGATCTAAGTAACTTACTGTAAATGTTACTTCAGGACCTTCTGGAAACTCCTGTAAATGTCCTTGTAATGTATTTAAGATTTCAGTTGGATCCTTCTCCGGTAATGTTTCTTCTAAGTTATCATCCTTCTTTGCGTTCAAATACAAAGTTCTAGCTTCATCAATTAACTTCTTTAACTGTTCATCTGTTAATTCAAATAACTCTTGTAAAGAAGCAGATGAACTAGACTTAGAACGTAATAATGCTGCGTAGTATTCTTTTCCATCTGGCAAGTCGTATAAACTTAAAGATGTACGAGTTCCACGGAATGTTTCAAGTTCTTGCGCAAGCTTCTGATATTCAGGAATAAATGTATTTAAAATAAAGTTACGATTCTTTTCTTTATATGCAACACGTTGTTCCTCTGTCAAACCTTCAAACTTATCAATGTTCTGATTAAAGATTTGAATGAGTGGGTTATTGTCTGTCTTTGCAACAAACTTTGCTATACCATCTAATGTGCTATCCAAAGCAGCATCTGTCATGAAGTATCCATTTGCTACCTGTGTACGAGTGACTTCTAATGCTCCATCAATATATGCTGGAACACTCTCTAAAACAGATAAATAGTCGTCAATATCTTCCTGCTTATAGAAAATAAACTCTGTAAAGTTTGTAATCAGATTACTTTGAATACCGCGGTTTGGTAAGAACTGGAAATCAAACATTGGATAGTTTAATAACTCACGAGTACTTTCTAAGTAATACTTATATGTATCGTAATCATGTTGTTGTACATCTGACAACTCATCATAATTGAACTTCTCTAATTCCTTTAAAGACTCCTCTACTTTTGCGATACTCTTTGAGTTATCTAAAGTTGGAGGTTCACCAATCGTTGGTTTTGGTTTTGTAATACCATATTTTTCATAATCCTTTAACGCAAAATGTAATGATATATAATCATCTTCCATCATTGGATGAATTCATTTCGCATAAAACTGATCGAAATCAGCATTTGTTTCTTCTGCATGTACAGGTGAAATTACACAAAGAAGTGCCATGGCAATTAAGCCAAGTAAAAACTTTCTTATCTTCATTTATTCATTCTCCTTGTTCCTTAGTATAACAGAAGTATGCTTTTTGAGAAATATTACGATTTATATTCTGTTCCACCCCACTCGATAACCATAAATCTATTACGTTCTACACTGTCTAACTTCTGTGGTTGAATCGTTATTGATTCCTTCAACGGTTTCCATGTCATCATTATTCTTTGGATATGCTGCAGTGAATATGCCTTTAAGATTCACTTTTACGTCTACTACTGTTGTTTTCTCTAGCTATAGTATAGATAACAGGTTTCTTAAGTTTTGATTGGAATAGATTACATCCTATCAAAAAATAATAGTAGATCTAGTAAATATATTTAAAAGATTTTTCATATTATTTATCCTATTTTACAAAAAGGCACTTTAAAATCTCATGGGGTTGGGGATAAGCTATAAACTTTTGTGGGCACGAAAAATCATCGTGCTCATTTTTTGTGGGGAGACCAAAATATAATAAAACCTCCGTCCTATTATCTTCTTGTCTGGAGAA
>CAKMPP010000151.1 GCA_927911475.1 uncultured Solobacterium sp.
AAGAAAGACAGTATAAACAAATCAAAAACTCACTTGATAAATACAATCAAGTCTTTTCACTATATGAAGAAGGTTTAGCTGATTCTTTATATGATTTACAAAAACTATGCTCAACTTTAGGAAATGACGAGAAATTAACTGCCATTCAAACATCTATTTCTGATGCATATTATTCTATCTCAGATAATATTGATGAACTGCACAAACTTGTTGGTGAATATGATATGGATGAAGAAGAAATCAATGAGATGGAAGAGCGTCTCTTTGCAATTCAAAAGCTAAAGAGAAAATATGGAAACTCTATTGAACAAATTCTCTCTCAACAAGAACAACTCAAACAACAAGTACAGATGTTTACACATCGTAAAGAATTTGTTGAACAGATGGATAAAAAGATTCAAACAGCATACAACCTATATCAAAAAAAATGCATCGAAGTTATCCAAGATTCGACAATCACGTGCGAAAGAACTTGATGATGCAATTCTTATCAATTTACATGAACTAATGTTACCAAATGCATGCTTTAAAACAGTTTTTACTGAATGTAATCCTAGTGAACATGGAAATGAGAATGTTGAGTTTATGATTTCCATGAATAGAGGGGAAGATCCTAAATCACTTGTTAAGACTGCCTCTGGTGGTGAATTAAGTCGCCTAATGCTTGGTTTAAAGGTAATCTTTACAAAACTACAAGGAATTCAAACTGTTATCTTTGATGAGATTGATACGGGTGTCAGTGGTCCGGTTGCAACTGCGATTGGACAAAAGATGAAGGAATTATCCAATTCATGCCAAGTCTTTGCAGTAACACATTTAGCGCAAGTAGCAGCTTGTGCAGACACACATTATTTTGTATCGAAAGAAGATAAAGATAATAAGACGATTACACATGTGACTGAATTAGATGAGAAGGGACGCATTGATCAGCTTGCGCTAATCTTTAGTGGTAGTATCACCGATATTTCTAAGAAAGCTGCACAAGAACTCTATCGGAGAAATCATAGCTAATGTATCACGTATATTTTCATATTGATTTAAATGCATTCTTTGCAAATGCTGATGTGCTATTAAATCCTGAATTAAAAGGAAAACCGATAGTTATTTCTGGAGCAACAAGACGCAGTGTTGTTTCAACAGCAAGTTATGAAGCACGTGCGTATGGTATTCATAGTGCAATGCCCGTTAGTGAAGCACAAAAACTTTGTAAAGATTTAATTATCGTTGAAGGTCACTATACTTGGTATCGCAATCTTTCAGAGCGTTTTATGGAGATTGTTCGTTCCTATACAAGCCTGGTAGAACAGGCATCTGTAGATGAATGCTATGCTGATATGACTGAAGCTATCAAAAAATTCGAAAGACCATTAGATCTTGCTTGGTCTTTACAGAAACAAATATATACTGAACTTGGTTTAACCTGTTCTATTGGTGTAGCACCGAATATGTTTTTAGCCAAGATGGCTAGTGATATGAAAAAGCCTAATGGTATTACTGTTTACGGATTCGAGATGTAAAAGAAAAGATGTGGCCTTTACCAATTAAAGATATGCGGGGTATAGGGAATAAAACAGTTCCTTATATGCAAGAAATAGGCATTCGAACTATTGGGGACTTAGCAAACTATAACGATATTGCAAAACTTAGAGAAATATTAGGTAAAAATACTGATGATTACATCGATCGTGCAAATGGTATTGATCATCGAGAGCTAGAAACAGAATGGGATGCTAAATCTATGGGCATTTCTGAGACGTTATTAGAAGATATTAATGAATATGAGGAATTAGCTGGTTTAATTAGAACACTAGCGAGGACGCTCTCTAAACGCCTTAAAAACGCAAGTAAAGTTGGAAGTTCTATACATATTCGTATTTGTTATTATGATTTTAGAAACATTACACGTGCTATGAAGTTATCTTCGCCAATTTGGCGTGCAGATGATATTTATAATGCAGCGATAGCCTTATTTGAAGATAACTGGGAAGAGGGGGAAGCAGTACGCTTGCTAGGCATTACAGTGGGTGATTTCGCTGATGAAGGCTATGTTTCTTCACAACTCAATTTGTTTGATGAAGAAGCAGCATTTAAAGCAGAAACAAAAGATATTATCAATGATTTAAATGGTATGCTTGGACTCAAGAAAGCCTTTGTTAGAGCTAGTAATCTTTTAAAGGAGAATAGTGATGAAGATTCATGATGCGTTTGCTGATTATTTCACAAATATAAAAAATTAACGAAGGCAAGAGCAAGCGTACTATATCTTCTTATGAAAATGATTTAAAGCAATATCAACAATTTTTAGCTGAACAAGGTATTACGAATACAAAAAAGATACAGCCGGAGTTAATTGAAGAGTTTATTGCAAATCAAAGTGAATATAAAGCATCAACATCATTAGCCAGAATGACTGCTGCGATACGTTCATTTCACCAGTTCATGACGATGATGCATGACGAATCTGATCCAAGCTTAAACTTGCAGGTGCATAAAGGTCCTAAAATATTGCCGGTATATTGTACTGTTGATGAAATTAAACTGTTAATGCAGTCATTTGATGATACAAATATCCAGGATAATCTAGACCATACACTTCTAGAAACTATCTATAGCTGTGGTCTACGAGTATCTGAGGTATGCAATCTAACGATTAATCGTGTAGACCTTGACACAGGGAAAATACGTGTACTTGGAAAGGGGGATAAGGAACGCATTGTTCCAATACCAAAAGGCAGTATTCCACTTCTAAAGCAATATGTTTCTATTACACGTGTTAATCTAGTTCAAAAAAAGACGAATATGTTCTTCTTAAATCGATTTGGCCGTAAGATTACTAGTAAATACGTAGAATTACTATTACAACGTAAATGTGTCGAACTTGGTTTTAAGAAGCATATTACACCACATAAACTAAGACACAGTTACGCAACACATATGTTGCAAGGCGGCGCTGATTTACGAAGTATTCAAGAGATTCTAGGTCACAGTAATATACAGACTACAGAGATCTATACACATGTACAAAATAAACAATTGTTTGATGCGTATAGTAAATTTAATCCTTTAGCATCACAAGAGTTAGATATTCCAAAGAAGAAGGATGAGTAATCACTCTATATGATACTCATCTTTTTATATTTATTTAAATCGCATAACATACATTATGCGAAGTTATTAATAATAAAAGAAAAGACACTCTTATGAGTGCCTAATAGCTTACTTAACTAATTCCTTTAGGTTCTTAGCTGCTTTGAATCCAGGAACCTTTGATGCAGGAATCTTGATTGTTTCTTTTGTTTGTGGGTTGATACCTGTACGAGCTGCACGTGTCTTAACTTCAAACTTACCAAAACCGGAAATATCTACACGACCACCATCTTTTAAAGTACCTGATACAGTATCAAATACTAAATCGATAATCTCTGCTGCTTCTTTCTTAGTTAGGTTGTGCTTTTCAGCTACTAATTCTGCAATGCTCTTCTTATTTAATGTTTCTGCCATTTTAATTTCCTCCTAATATGTTTGTATTTTACTATAGTTTTTATAGCACATTCAATATTGACATTTTTCGTTTATATGTGCTACTTACTAACTTTATATAAATCTTGTAGTAAATTTTGTAAATCATTTTCAGTGAGATCTTTTACACCTGACGCATTCTTATGACCGCCACCATGGTATTGGTTCGCAATTGTATTTATGATTGCTGTTTTAGAACGTAATGAACCGTCATATAGTTTATGTCCATCCGCAGTTTTCTCTGTAAACATAGCCCAAATTGAGAATTCTTTCACATGGCCAATCTCATCAATACGATTACGTGCTGATGAAGCACTGATATTGTATTCATGCTGGATAGCTTCTGGAATGATTACGTATGCTAAATGCTCACCAAGTAACTGTGTATTGGAACGAATCCAATTACTGAAAAGAAATGTTTTGTAACTAACATCAAATAACTCACGATTTAGTTCTGGAATCGCTAAATTATATGATGCGAGTTTAGCTGCCATTTCTAGTGTATGTTGTGTTGTGTTACTTGTTCTAAAGCATAAGGTATCAGTTAATAACCCTTTATAAAGATATGTTGCAATCTCATGATTCATAATCTGATTCTCACAGCTTGCAAAGAAACCTGTGAGAATTTCACAAGTAGCAGCTGCTTCTTCATAGACATAATTCTGATTTCCATATGGATCAAGATTTGGATGATGATCGATTTTAATTACATTTTTTGCAAGTGCATATCGTTGATCATCAATACGTTCTTTGTTTCCGGTATCCAAAATAATTGCTGTACTGCAGCGTATTGTATTTTCATCTACTATATCAGATGGTGGATAAACAGTTTGATCTGTTGTCTCATCCCCCAATCTATATACCCTTTTGTCTGGAAAGTTTGCTTGAATCCAACTACACAAGCCATTCTGAGAGCTTAGAGCATCGCAATCGGGATGCGTATGTCTAAATAGTGTAATGACATCTGCATCCTCAATTGTTTTTAATAATTCCTTAAAATCGAGATTCATTATAGTCCTAACAATCTAACTGTATCGCGTGCAATTACAACTTCTTCATTTGTAGGAACAATCCATACCTGCACTTTTGAATCAGGCTTAGAAATGAGGCATTCTTTGCCATGAATTGTAGCATTTAATTCGTAGTCGATACTTAAGCCTAAAGCTTCTTCCATAGCCTTTAAAATACGTTCTCTGCATGCGTCATCATTTTCGCCAAGACCTGCTGTAAATACAATTGCATCTACGTGTCCTAATTGGAAGTAATATCCACCTACAACGTTAATAACACGGTTTGTGTATAGTTTACCAGTTAAAATACCACGAGGATCTCCAGCATCAATTGCCGCCTGAACATCACGAGCATCAGAACTAATACCTGAAATACCTAACATACCAGACTTCTTGTTTAAGTATGTATCCATATCATCTGGTGTGCATCCTAATTTCTTCATCATGTAGTATACAACTGTTGGATCTAAATCACCACAGCGTGTACCCATCATAATTCCACCTAATGGTGTTAATCCCATAGATGTGTTAATTACTTTACCATTCTTAATTGCAGTAATAGAAGCACCATTACCCAAGTGGCAAGTAATCATATTTAAGCTATTAACATCTTTACCCATTAATTCAGCAGTACGACGGTTAACATATTGATGACTAGTACCATGAGCACCATAACGACGAATCTTATAATCTGTATACCATTCATATGGTACTGGGAACATATATGATTCCTCTGGCATCGTCTGATGGAATGCTGTATCAAATACGAATACGTGACCAATATTTGGTAAAGATTCCTTGAATGCTCTATAACATATTAAGTGTGCTGGATTGTGTAATGGAGCTAGTTCACCATATTCTTCAACAAGCTTTTCAACTTGTTCATCTACAACTACAGACTGATCGAATGAAGAACCACCTTGGACAATACGGTGACCTGCACCCTTGATTTCATCAAGATTTTCTACAATACCAAGTTCTGTTAATTTATTCAAAAGAATATCAACAGCTACTTTATGGTTTGGAATTGGAAGCTCTTCGGTTTCCTTTTTTCCATTGTATTTGATAGTGAACGCACCCATCTGTTGACCAATACGTTCTGCCTGTCCGCTAGTTAATACGGTTTCACTTGGCATATCAAATAATTGAAACTTTAGTGATGATGATCCTGAATTTACTGAAATGACCTTACTCATATCTTCCTCCTTAATCAATTTCTGTATCTAAGCATTGGTCGATTAATTTGACAACCTCTGCTGAACCAACCTTTCGAATCTTTTCATATAGCTTGCATCGTTTCGTGTAAGAAGCATACATACCTAACTTTTCTTCATAAGAATCTAGTTCAATACGACAGCGCTTGATAGTATCATGAATCGCTGCACGTGATGTATTTACTAGTTCACTGATTTCCTGCAATGATAAATCATCACGGAAATAGAAGTTACAAATTTCCTGTTGTTTTTGTGTTAATAGCTTTTCGTAAAAGTCTAATAAACTGTTGTAATATAACTTACTTTGCATTTTCTAGTCCTTCTGAAATGCTATATAAATATGCATCTAAGTCGAATGGACGTAAGTCGGTAGGCTGTTCACCTAATCCTAAATAATATACAGGAATATGTAGTTTATGCTTAATTGCAATGACAATACCACCCTTCGCTGTACCATCCATCTTCGTTAAGATAATACCACTTAAATTAGTCGCTTCTGCGAAAATCTGAGCTTGAGATAAACCGTTTTGTCCGGTTGTTGCATCTAATACAAGCCATGTATTATGTGGTGCACCAGGAATTTCTTTCGCTGCTACACGATTCATCTTAGATAACTCATTCATTAAATTTGCTTTATTTTGTAATCGCCCTGCAGTATCGCATAATAAGATATCTATATTATTTTCTATTGCATAACGACATCCATCAACAATTGCTGCACTAGGATCTCCGTTTTCAATTCCTTTGATACAAGGAACACCTAAACGTTCACCCCACTTAGCAAGTTGGTCAATTGCACCAGCACGGAAAGTATCCGCTGCTGTAAATGCAACTGTCTTACCTTGGTCTAAAAACATGCGTGCAAGTTTAGCAGATGTTGTTGTTTTTCCAGAACCATTCACACCTTCTAATAAGAATACAGTCGTACCATCTCATTAAATGAGATTGGTTTATCAGGCGTTGCCTCATATATTTCCTTCATTGTTTCAAGTAAGAAATTCATTGCCCACTTGAAAGTAATCGAAGGATATTCAGAGCACTTCAATTTCATCTGCTCACAGATATAATCAGCTGTTTCAATTCCAACGTCACTTTCCAAAAGGATAATTGTTAACTGTTCAAGAAAGTCATCATCTACCCCTTTGTATTTATATTGCATTTGGTTTAATTGATCACCAAAAGTTTGTTTTGATTTTTTAAAACCAGAAAGATATGTAGCTTTATCATCTTTTTTAGAGAAGGCTTCTTTTAGCTTATCTAAAAAAACTCATGCTTGTACCTCCTCATGTGTAGCATCTGCCATACTGAGTGCATCATGTAAGGCAACCTTTAACATCTGTGATACACCTTGGTTTTGCATTGTTACTCCATATAGTACGTCAGCATTTTCCATCGTACCAGGACGGTGTGTAACAACAATAAACTGTGTCTGGTGTGTATAGTGATGTAAGTATTGTGCAAAACGTTCTACATTACCTGGATCTAACGCTGCTTCTACCTCATCGAGAATTACCATAGGTACAGGTTTAATCTTTAATATTGCAAACAATACACATAATGCAATTAAACTCTTTTCACCACCAGAGAATAACATATTATTTTGAACAGCTTTTCCTGGAGGCTGTGCATCAATATCAATACCTGTATTTAAGATATCAGATGGATCTTGAAGTGTAAGAACTGCTTTACCACCACCATAAAGAGCACGGAAGATGTCATTAAACTCTGCGTTAACTTTATCGAAAGTTTCCTTAAACTGACGCTTCATGACTGTATCCATCTCATCAATTGCAGCTAAAATCTTATCAACACTTTCTGTCAATTCTGCAATCTGATTCTTTAATGTTTCATAGCGTTCATTAACTTCGTTATATTCCTCTGGAGCGTTCATATTGATATTACCAAGACGTTCAATATCTGCACGTAACTGTGCAACTTCTTCCTTTGCGTTTTCTATCTGTTCGTTAGTTACCTTCGTCTTAGCAAATTCATATGTTAACTGGTATTCGCTTGCAAGTCTTTGTAAGCAAGTTTCCATACGTGTTTCAAGCTTTCCTTGATCAATCTTAATCGCATTGGCACTAGCTTCTGCAGTACTTAATTCTTTACGCATTTGACGAGTTTGTTGTTCTCTACGTTCTGCTTCTTGGTTAATCTGATATCTTTGTTCACGCTTCGCCTTCATATCGTTTGTGATCGTATCACGTTCAAGATATGCTTGGTTTAAGCGAACAATCAATTCTTCTGTATGAGAATCATCACTATCATGACTTAGTCCCTTAGGATCTAATAATGCTAAGTCATTCTTTAACTTTTCAAGTTTTGCTTTCTTAGCATCTACAACAGGTTCAAGAGCCGCAACTGCATAGCGTTTTTCACTCATCGCTTGTGCAGCTTTATCACGAGCTTCGTTAGCTTGATTTAAAGCCTTTGTCGCAAGTTCTACACGTGCAGATTCCGCATCAATTAACGCATTGATTTCTTCTGCTTCCTTGCGCATAGTCATAATATTGTATCATGACGTGTCTTACCACCAGTCATAGAACCACCACGGTGAATAACTTCTCCACTTAGAGTTACAATCTTGTATAAGCGTTTGGTTAATGTAGATAATTCATTACCGGCTTCCATGTCCTCTACAACAAGAACATTATTTAATAAGCTTGTAATAACTGGTTCAAACTGATCATTATTTTTTACAAAGTCTGCCGCAACACCTAAATACCCCTTTGTATTCTGACAAATAATCTGGTTATCTTGAGATACATAGCGTGGAGTACATACTGTTAATGGTAAAAATGTTGCACGACCTGATTGGTTACGGTTTAAGAAACGAATCGCATCACGAGCAGCCTGCTCATCAACGGTAACGATATGATTCATTGCTGCACCTAATGCTGTTGAAACTGCTTCTTCATATCCATTTTCAACCTGCAATACTTGTCCAATTACACCTAAAATACCTGATAAAGCATTTTGGTTTTCCATAATAGAACGAATACCTTGTTGGTTGTTAAACGGATTACGCATTAACTGATCGATAACGTTCTTTCTGTTTTCAAGTGAACGTAAACGATTGGATGCTTGGTCATATTCACTGCGTTTATCAACGATATTCGCTGCCGCAGCACTTAATTGTTGTGAATATAAACGAATTTCAGTATTCAAATCATCTAAACGCTTTTGACGATCTTCATATTCAACCCTAGCTTCTTCAATTAAGCCAGCTAGTTGTTTCGCCTTCTGTTCATTTGTACCAGTTTCTACAATATACTTACGCTTTTCATCAAGTTCTGTACGACGTGCTTCTAAACCTGCAATTTCATTGAACTTTTTCATTAATTCATCTTGCAAGTCATTGATTTCACGGTCTAATATAGAAATTTGTCTTCTACTTTCAGAGAGTTTTGTTTCGTTAATTTGAATATCTGTAGAAAACATAGTTGTCTTTGTTTCAATATCAAAGAGTGCTTTCTTAGCTGTCTCAATATCTGCGTGGATACTTTCAATATCTTGTACTAATACGGAGATTTCAATTTCTTCTAAACGTTTCTTCTTTTCACGGTAAATCTCTGCTTTTCTGGCTTGTCTTTTTAATGGAGAAACCTGCTTTTCAAGCTCAATTAAAATATCATTAGAACGATCTAAATTTGCCTTTGTTCTTTCTAGTTTTGATAAAGACTCTAACTTTCTCTTTTTAT
>CAKMPP010000152.1 GCA_927911475.1 uncultured Solobacterium sp.
GTTCGTCGTGTAGGTGGTGCAAACTTACAGGTACCAGTAGAAGTATCTGCTGAACGTAAGTTGACATTATCTTTACGTTGGATCGTTAACTACGCAAGACTTCGCCATGAAAACACAATGGAAATGCGTCTTGCCAATGAAATTATGGATGCGGCAAATGGAACAGGTGCATCTGTAAAGAAGAAAGAAGATACTCATAAGATGGCAGAAGCGAACAAAGCATTCGCTCACTACCGTTTCTAATCGGGGAAGGAGCAATCAATGGCTAGAGAATTCCCGCTTAATAAGATTCGTAATATCGGTATCATGGCTCACATCGATGCTGGTAAAACTACAACAACTGAACGTATCCTTTTCTACACAGGTAAGATTCATAAGATCGGTGAAACACACGAAGGTGCGTCTCAGATGGACTGGATGGCTCAGGAACAGGAACGTGGTATTACAATCACTTCCGCTGCTACAACTTGCCACTGGCAAGATTGTCAGATCAACATTATCGATACACCAGGTCACGTAGACTTCACAGCTGAAGTTGAACGTTCCTTACGTGTATTGGATGGAGCAGTTACAGTATTAGACTCTAAGGCTGGTGTAGAACCACAGACTGAAACTGTATGGCGCCAAGCTACAGAATACCGCGTACCACGTATCGTATTCTCAAACAAGATGGATGCGACTGGTGCTGACTTTGAAATGAGCGTTGCTTCTATCGGAAATCGTTTAGGTGCTAAGGCAGCTGCAATTCAGATGCCAATTGGTGCTGAATCATCATTCCGTGGAATCATCGACTTAGTAACAATGAAGCAGCACATGTACACAAACGACAATGGTACAGATATTCAAGTAAGTGAAATTGATGAACAATTCAAGGCTAAGGCTGAAGAAATGCATTTAACAATGTTAGAAGCAGTTGCAGACTATGACGATGAATTGATGATGAAGGTTCTTGATGGTGAAGAACCATCAGTTGAAGAAGTGAAGGCAGCTATCCGTAAGGGTGTTATGACTTCTGAATTCTTCCCTGTTATGTGCGGTTCCGCATATAAGAACAAGGGCGTTCAGTTATTACTAGATGCAGTTGTAGACTACCTACCTGCACCTACAGATATTGAAGCTATTAAGGGTACATTAGAAGATGGCACACCAAGTGAACGTCATCCTTCTGATGATGAACCATTTAGTGCCTTAGCATTTAAGGTGGCTACAGACCCATTCGTAGGTCGTCTAACATACTTCCGTGTATACTCTGGTATCGCGAAGGCAGGTAGCTATGTATTAAATGCTTCTAAGGAAAAGCGTGAACGTTTCGGACGTTTGGTTCGCATGCATGCTAACCACCGTGCGGATATCGAAGAAGTTTATGCTGGTGACATCGCTGGTGCAGTTGGTCTTAAGAACACAACTACAGGTGATACATTATGTGATGAAGAACATCCAATTGTTCTTGAATCCATGGTATTCCCAGAACCAGTTATCCAGATGTCTGTAGAACCTAAGACAAAGGGTGACTCACAGAAGATGGATGAGGCGTTAGCTAAGCTTGCTGAAGAAGACCCAACATTCAGAACTTATACAGATGAAGAAACTGGACAAACAATTATCGCCGGTGTAGGTGAATTGCAGTTGGATATCATCATGGACCGTATGAGACGTGAATTTAAGGTTGAAGCTACATCAGGCGCACCACAGGTAGCTTACCGTGAAACAATCCGTAAGGAAGCTGAAGTACAAGGTAAGTTCGTACGTCAGTCTGGTGGTCACGGTCAGTATGGTGACGTTTGGATTAGATTTAGCCCTAACCCAGGTAAGGGATTCGAATTCGTTGATGAAACAGTCGGCGGTTCAGTACCTAAGGAATTTATCAAGCCTACACAACAAGGTTTGGAAGAATCCTTAAACAATGGTTTAGTTGCTGGTTATCCAATCGTAGACATCAAGGCTGTCTTATTCGACGGTAGTTACCATGATGTCGACTCATCTGAACAGGCTTATAAGATTGCGGCATCTCTTGCGTTAAGAGAAGCAGCTAAGAAGTGCGATCCTGCAATTCTTGAACCTATCATGGCAGTTGACGTAACAGCACCAGCTGATTACTTAGGCTCTGTAATGGGTGATATCACAAAGCGTCGTGGACAAATTCGTGAACAGGAAGAAACAGGTAATGCAATTAAGGTACGTGCATTCGTACCATTAGCAGAAATGTTTGGATACGTAACAGACTTACGTTCATTTACACAGGGTCGTGGTATCTATTCTATGCAAATGGATCACTACGAAGAAGTACCTAAGAATATTGCTAAGGAAATTATTGAGAAAAACGCAACTAAGTAGTAAAAATGATTGTAAATAAGTACTGTTTCTAATAAAATGGAAACAGCTTATAAAGGTAGAAAAAAAACCAGGAGGAAAAAATATTATGGCTAAGGAACATTTCGACCGGTCGCTCGAACACGTTAACATTGGTACTATCGGTCACGTTGACACGGTAAGACAACATTAACAGCGGCAATCACAAAGTATTTATCAACACACCCAGAAGATGGTAAGGCTAGATTCGAAGCTTACGATCAGATTGACGGAGCTCCAGAAGAGAAGGAGCGTGGTATTACAATCAACACAGCACACGTTGAATACCAAACAAATACACGTCACTACGCTCACGTAGACTGCCCAGGCCACGCTGACTATGTTAAGAACATGATCACTGGTGCTGCTCAGATGGATGGTGCTATCTTAGTAGTAGCTGCTACTGATGGACCAATGCCACAGACACGTGAACACATCTTATTATCTCGTCAGGTAGGCGTACCTAAGATTGTTGTATTCTTAAACAAGTGCGACATGGTTGACGACCCAGAATTAATCGACTTAGTAGAGATGGAAGTTCGTGAACTTCTTTCTGAGTATGGATTCGATGGAGACAACGCTCCAGTAATCCGTGGTTCTGCATTAAAGGCTTTGGAAGGCGATCCAAAGTGGGAACCAGCAATCAAGGAATTATTAGATGCTGTAGATGCTTACATCCCAGCTCCAGTTCATGAATTCGACAAGCCATTCATGATGGCAGTTGAAGACGTATTCACAATCACAGGTCGTGGTACAGTAGCTACTGGACGTGTTGAACGTGGTAAGTTAAACTTAAACGACGAAGTAGAAGTAGTTGGTATCAAGCCTACTCGTAAGACAGTTGTTACAGGAATTGAAATGTTCCGTAAGACTCTTGACTTCGCTCAGGCTGGTGACAACATCGGTGCATTGCTCCGTGGTGTTAACCGTGAAGAAATCGAACGTGGACAGGTATTAGCTAAGCCAGGTTCAGTTACTCCACATACACAGTTCAAGGCTCAGGTTTACGTATTAACTAAGGAAGAAGGCGGACGTCATACACCATTCGTATCTAACTACCGTCCACAGTTCTACTTCCGTACAACAGACGTTACTGGTGTTATCCAGTTACCAGAAGGCACAGAATTATGCATGCCTGGTGATAACGTAGTTATGGACGTAACTCTATTAGCTCCTATCGCTGTAGAACAAGGAACTAAGTTCTCTATCCGTGAAGGTGGACGTACAGTAGGTTCTGGTTCTATCACAGAAATCGTTAAGTAATTGAATTACTTGCATAAGGCACTCATTGAGTGCCTTTTTCTTTGCGATTTCTATGAATCAAAATTCATAATTTGCGTTATACTAGTTGGTGTAATAAATTACAGGGGAGAATTTAACTCTATGAATAAGAGTCGTAACAAGAGAAATATAATCATTATCATTTCTATGTTATTGATGTTTGGTATGCGTTTTGTGCCTGCATTACCTGGTTTATCTGCATCTGGTATGCAGGTATTAGGAATCTTTGTAGGAACTTTACTATTATGGTTAACGATTGCGATAGATTGGCCTTCCATTCTTTTGATTGGTGCGCTTGCATTTGTGCCAGAACTAAAGATTGGTACAATCTTAGCTGGTGCATATGGTGGAACAATTTTTGTATTTTTGATGTTTACCTTTGTGGTAACATACGCACTGTCAAAGACATCCTATATCAAGAGAATTGCATTATTTTTTATTCATTCTAAGCTAGCGATGAAGGGACCTTGGATGTTTGTGTCATTGTACTTTGCAAGTATACTTGTAGTGGGTAGCTTTATTTCACCTACAGTACTATTCTTTGTGTATCTTCCAATCTTAGAAGAGATTTATGTCTTACTTGAACTAAAGAAGGGTGATAAGCTTGCGTCTATCTTAATGATGGGAACCGTGATTATGTGCGGTATCTCATCGGGCATGACACCAATTGCACATGTATTCCCAGTAATTGCGATGAATGCATATACTGAACTATATGGCAGTGTTATTCATTATGGTAGTTATATGCTAGCAGCGATTCCTGTAGGTATTTTAACTGCGATAGTTACACTACTAGTATTCCGCTATGTGATTAATCCAGATACTTCATCATTTGCAAATTATGAGAAAAAGAAGATCAACGTAGCACAAAAGAAACCAACACGTGCAGAGAATCTTGTGCTTGCGGTATTTATCCTTGTTGTGTGTATGTGGGTGTTGCCAAACTTATGCATGCATATCATTAAAGAAGGACCTATCTTTATTGGTTTAAAGTATATAGATAAGCTTGGAACAGCATTTCCACCATTAGTGGGTATTGTTCTACTGTCTGTTTTGACAGACGAAGGAAAACCTTTATTAAATTTAGGTGAAGCAATGAGCAAGGGTGTATCATGGCCATCATTAATTATGTGTGCCGGTACGACTGTTCTTGGTGCAGCGATTACCAATAGTGATATTGGTGTAACTGCATGGATATCTGGAGGATTATCTCCAATAACATCTCATTTACCTGTGATGATTATGGTATTCATTTTTATCCTCTGGGCTGCAATTCAAACAAATTTATCTAGCAATATGGTAACTGCTACGGTTGTGTCTGCCGCTGCTCTTGCGGTAACTGCAAATATCACAACGGTGAATGTAGCGGCGCTAATTGTAAACGTTGGAATGATGTCTGCATTTGCTTTTGCGACACCTCCAGCAATGCCTTGTGTAGCGATAGCGGTGTCGAGCGGTTGGACGAACACTAAGCAGATGATGGTATATGGATTTATTGTTATGTTTATAGCTGTAGTAATCTCTACGCTAATTGGTTATCCTATTGCGACAGCGTTACTATAAATTGATTAAAACAACTAAATTTACTTGTGATAAATGATGGTATTTCACATGCATGCCGGTAGAAGAGTCTACCGGTTTTCTTATGAAATTTGTTAAATAAATATAGATACTATACAATTTTATATTTTTTGTGAAAAAATTATCATTTTTTTATTGACTAACTAGATATTGATAGTTATTATCAATAAGCAGACTTAAGTTAGATGGAGGGAAATTTAGAAAATGAAAAAGATTCTAACAACTTTATGCGCTGTTGCAATGCTGGCAGGTTGCACAGCTGGAGGATCCAAGAAGTCTTCCACAAATACAACTTCTACAAAGGAAGAAACAGCTGCTACTGTAATGGTTGGTACAGGTTCTGTTACTAACGTAGCAAATAAAGTAAGTGAAGGTGCTGATACAACAGCAAAGTTCGATACAACATTTGCGTCTGTTGTATTAGAAGGTAATGTAATCAAGTATGTATACTTTGACGTTGCACAGGACAAGGTTACTTATGATGCAACAGGTCACGTTACTTCTGATAACACAACTTCTATGTCCAAGAAGGATTTAGGAGATAACTATGGAATGAAGGACAAATCTTCAATCAAGAAGGAATGGTTCGAACAGGTTGAGGCTTTAGAGAAGTGGGCTGTTGGTAAGACTGTTGAAGAAGTATTAAATATGCCTACAACACAAAAGGATGAAAAGCACACAGTTACAGCTGATAAGGACCTTATGACAGGATGCACAATCAGTGTTACTGGTTTCCAACAGGCTTTAGATAAGGCTGTTAAGAACGCTGTTGAAGTGAAGGATGTAGCTTCTGTTGGTTCTGCAATCTTGACTAATGTTTCTGGTAAGGATGCTACTGCTGAAAAGAGTGGTGAAGCGAAGGCTAGCTCTACATATGGCGTAGTTGCGTTAGATAAGGACGGTAAGGTTGTATTCACACAGACTGACGTAGCTCAAAACGCTGTGAAGTTTACAACAGCTGGTGCTTTAGACGGTGAAGCAATGGCTGTACCTACAAAGGCTGAAAAGAAGGATGAATATGGCATGAAGAAGGCTTCCTCTATCGGTAAGGAATGGTTCGAACAGAATCAGGCTTTCGATGAGTGGACAGTTGGTAAGACTAGCAACGAAATCAGTGGTATGGAAGTTACTACTAATCAAGCTGGTAAGACTGTAACAGCTGATAAGGACCTTATGACAGGATGCACAATGGGTGTTGATTCTCTACAGAAGGTTACTGTAACAGCTATCGCTGCTGCTTCTAAGCTTAACTAATTTAATTATCTTAAAATGCTAAGAATATCTTTGGGAAAACCGAGGATATTCTTTTTTCTATATATTGATGAAAAGTGAGGTATGGTGGTGACTATGCTATAATGAGTGGCAGGAGAAAATATGGAAGAACTACGTAAAAGTCTTATTTTAAAAGTATTAATTACACTTGTGTCCGGAATCTTAATGATGGTAGTCACCTCATTTGTGATGATTCTATGTAACTTTAAAATATTGTCTGTAAATGGAATTATAGGTTTAGTCCTATTAGTGACACTACCACAGCTTTGGTCTATTTTAAGAAATTATGAGATTCCTACAACAGCGATATCCCTAGGGATGATTGGAGTTTCATTTGTACTATCTTTAATCTATGGATGGACAGTCGCAAATAGTGTTGCACAATATACAGAGCCAATGAAGATGTTCCAAATTATCTTGGTATATATTCTAAAGGTACATGGACTAGCAGCTATAACTACAGCGTTTATTGGTTATCGAACAAAGAAACAATAACTAGAAAGGAAGGTTGGCATGAAAGTAATGAGTCGTTGGGGCAAGAATGTGAATTTAAAGAGCCCTTTGCAGGAATATCCTCGTATGCAGTTGCAGCGTGGTAGCTATACGAACTTAAATGGTTACTGGGAATATCAGATCACAGATAGTGATCAAGCACCTCAGGCAAATCTCTGGAAGCCAATCAATGTTCCTTTTCCTTTGGGTTCACAACTCTCTGGTAGTGATGAGATTTTATTACCTGGGAAAGTATTGTGGTATAAAAAACAATTCTCTTATAAACCAGGAGAATATCATACTCATTTAAATTTTGAAGCAGTTGATCAACAATGTATTGTCTACCTAAATGGTATCGAAGTTGGTAGACACGTTGGTGGATATGAGCCCTTTAGTTTAGATGTATCCAGTTATATCAAGTATCAAAATGCACTACTTGTAAAGTGTACTGATCCAAGTGATACAGGTGAGTATGCATATGGAAAGCAGAAAATTCAACATGGTGGTATGTGGTATACACCAATGTCGGGTATTTGGCAGACAGTATGGCTAGAAGATATTCCTCTACATGGGGTACATGCATTAAAGATTACACCAAACTATGATAGACAAACTGTTTATCTAGAGATGGAAGGTGATTTTAATCATGCGACAATTACCATCAGTGCAGCAGGGAAGATGATTTATCATGAGATGACTGCTGAGATGCGAAATGAAATCTATATTAAAGACATGCATCCATGGACGTTGGAAGATCCTTTCTTATATGACTTATATATTGAAACAGAGGATGATATCGTTAAGAGTTATTTTGGTATGCGCTGTTTCACCTGTGAAAAGGATGAAAAAGGCTATCCTCGTTTCTGTTTAAATCATGAACCAGTATTCTTAAGTGGGGTACTAGATCAAGGTTATACACCAGAGGGAAACTTAACCTATCCTGATGATGAGATGATGATTTATGATATACAGAAAGTAAAAGAGTTAGGTTTTAATATGATACGCAAGCATGTCAAAGTGGAATCTAGACGTTGGTATTATCATGCGGATAGATTGGGTATGCTTGTGATGCAGGATATGCCTAATGGTGGTCAACCAAGTAAATTAACCACTTTATATTTACCACACTTAAATATCACGCGTATGAATGACCAGAATCAAAAACACCTCGGAAGAGGTGACGAGTGGGGCAAGAAAGCATACTATGATGAATTAAATGCGATGATTCATAACTTATACAATGTTATCTCTATCTTTGCATGGGTTCCTTTCAATGAAGGATGGGGACAGTTTGATAGTGCTAAAGTAACCAAACATATTCAATTGATGGACTTAACACGTTTTGTGGATAGTGCTAGTGGTTGGCATGATCAAGGAGCTGGTGACTTCTACAGTCGCCATGTCTATTTCCATACCTATACAAACCCACAGAATCATGAAAAGAGAATGTCAATCTTATCTGAGTTTGGAGGTTATTCCTATTTGATTCCAGGACATAGTCTTGCGCAAAAGCTTTATGGTTACAAAAAATTTACAGATAAGTTAAACTTAAACACGGCGATTCGAAAGTTATATGAAGATAGTATTATTCGTAATATTCCTAAAGGATTAACTGCTTGTGTATTTACACAGTTAACGGATGTGGAAGATGAGTGTAATGGTATTATGACGGCGGATCGTGAAATCGTGAAGTTAGATGAGAAGAGAATTCGTAATCTTAACCAACGATGCATGAGGAGGTTAAAGAAATGAGAAATCAAATTGTAATCGCAGATGCGTTGGGTGGTAGTGTTAGAATCCACGCAGTAGATACAACAGATATCGTAGAAGAAGCTAGAAAATTACATCATTGTATGGCTACTTCTGCAGCAGCTTTAGGTAGAACCTTAACAGTTACAGCCATTATGGGTAGTGATTTAAAGAACGCTTATGAAAAAGTAACATGTATTTTTAACGGACGTGGTCCAGCAGGTACTATTCTTGCGCAAGCGGATGGTAGTGGAAATGTGAAGGGTTTTATTGGAGATCCTTCTATCTATCTTGTACGTGAAGATGGACATTTGGATGTAGGTAAAGCAATTGGAACAAATGGTACATTAACAGTAACTCGTGACATGGGTTTGAAAGAGCCTTTCTCTGGTATGGTAAATATCCAGACGGGTGAAGTTGGTGATGACTTTGCGTATTACTATGCAATCTCTGAACAGACCCCTTCCGTTGTAAATGTGGGTGTACTGGTAAATCCGGATGGCAGTATTTTGGCTTCGGGTGGATTTATTTTACAGTTACTACCAAACGCAACAGAGGAAGTAATCAGTGCATGCGAAGCGGTTGCCGCAAAGATGAGACCTGTATCTACACTAATCAGTGAAGGAATGTCGATTGAAGATATTATCCATATGTACTTTGAGGATGCAAATATCTTAGAACATAAGGATGTACGTTGGTATTGCGGTTGTTCACATGAACACTATAAGGATGCACTCGCAACGCTTTCTGACCATGACTTACAAGAAATGATTGATGATGGTAAGGGTGCAGATATTCATTGCCAATACTGTAATAAGGAATATCAATTTACACCAGAAGAGTTAAAAGAAGTATTGGAGTTAAAGCAGCGTGGTTAAGATTGGAAATGTAGAATTAAAGAATCAGATTATCGCAGCACCTTTAGCTGGTATCTCTAATCCTGTCTATCGTGAAATCATGCATGATTATGGTGCAGGTCTTGTTGTGAGTGAGATGATTAGCGATAAAGCATTGCACTATCAAAATGCAAAGACACAGGATATGTGTCGTATCAGTGAAGGTGAACATCCAGTAGCCTTACAGTTATTTGGTTGTGATCCTGTTACAATGGCCGAGGCTGCAGAATATCTAACCAAGAATACAAATTGCGACATGATTGATATTAATATGGGCTGTCCCGTACAGAAGGTAGTAAAGGCACATTCTGGAAGCTATTTAATGCAAACGCCAGAGCTTGCATATGAGGTCATGCGTGCAGTGGTAACACATACAGATCGTCCTGTAACAGTGAAGATGCGTGCCGGATGGGATAGTGATCATATTAACTGTGTGGAAATCGCAAAGCTTGCTGAGAAGGCAGGTGTAAGTGCCGTAGCAGTTCATGGTCGTACACGTGGGCAACAATATACAGGTCATTCTAATAATGCATATATCAAAGCAGTAAAGGATGCGGTAAATATCCCTGTCATTGGTAATGGTGATATTCGTACACCGGAAGATGCAAAACGTATGTTAGAAGAAACAGGTTGTGATGCAATCATGATTGGCCGTGGACTTTTAGGAAGACCATTCTTCTTGCGGGAAGTAGATGCCTATCTGAATGGTGGTAGTTATGTAGAACCTGATTATAATGAGAAGTTGGATCTTGCATATCATTATGCAGAAAAGCTTTGTGAATATGAGGGTGAAAGAAATGGTATTAGTATGATGCGTGGTATGGCGGGTTGGTATATTGCTGGATTACCACATGCATCAGAGTATAAGAATCGTTTATCTTCTATCTCTTCACTTCGTGAGATGAAAGAAATTATCGAAGAATATCGTGAATTAATAAAGGACTTTATGGAGAAACAATAACCATAAAGTCTTTTTGTGAATGTTATTTTAAACATTATTTTAAATAAAATATGCTAAACTAATCGCATTGAGGTGATGAAGTATGAAAAAAGGACTAGTGCTTGAAGGTGGAGCGATGCGTGGTATTTTCACGACAGGCGTTCTCGATGTATTGATGGAGAATAATATTACATTTGATGGTGCGATTGGAGTATCTGCTGGTGCGTGCTTTGGTGTAAATATCAAGAGTAAACAAATTGGTCGTGCGTTCCGTTATAACATGAAATACGCAAAAGACCCAAGATACGCAAGTGTTCAATCCTGGATTAAAACTGGAGATTTTTTCAATGCGGAATTCTGCTATCATACCTTACCGGAAAAGTTAGACCCAATGGATTCTGTAACATACTCTCAAAATCCAATGAAGTTTTATTTGGTCGCAACTGATATTGAAAGTGGTGAGCCTTATTATTACGATGCGAAAGATATTAATGATGAATCATTAGACTTTGTACGTGCATCTGCGTCAATGCCAGTATTTGCAAGTCCAGTACATATCAATGGGCATATTTATCTTGATGGTGGTATTTCTGATTCCATTCCAATCAAGAAGTTTCAAGAGATGGGTTATGAAAAGAATGTTGTGGTGTTAACACAACCAGAGAACTACGTAAAAAAACCGCAGAGTATGATGAAGGCTATTCGTGTAAAGTATCATAAATATCCAAACATGGTTCGTGATTTAGAGTTACGTCATAAAAAGTATAATGATACGATTGCGTATATCAAAGAAGAGGTTGCAAAGAATAACGTATTTGTCATTCAGCCAGAAGCCAAGCTAGATATCGGAAGAATCGAACATGACCGTAAGCGGATTCGTGCAGTTTACGAGGAAGGTCGTAAAACAGCAATGAAGAGACTTGAAGAATTAAAGATGTTTTTAAGACAAGGAGAATGACATCATTTGAGATAGTATATTATGATAAAATAAATACGCTATCGGGGGAATGATGAAAATAACAACAGATATGATACACCGTGATTTACGTAAATATGAAAGCACGGTGTTGAATAACCAAGTATCACTCAATTCTATTACTGCAATTAGGGAACGTGATAGAAATTTAAAACGTAAGTTTTATGGGAAGTGGTTTGGTAAAAATACCCATATGGAAGAAAAAGAGATTCTAAGAAATGATGGATCTTCTTTGCGCATCTGTATTGTCTATCCAAATCAATTCAGTGGAGAAGAATGCACAGGACTTTTATGGCTTCATGGTGGTGGATATGGAACAGCATTACCAGAAGAATGTTATCCATATGCGGAGCGTTTTCTAATAAGTGGAAACGTAGTCATGGTTTTACCGGATTATCGCAAGAGTTATGAAGTACCATATCCTGCTGCTTTAGAAGATGCATACTTAACACTTAAGTGGATGAAGAAACATGCATGCAAGTTACATGTCAATCCCCATCAACTATTTGTAGGTGGTGAAAGTGCAGGTGGTGGTCTAGTTGCTGCGTTATCTGCGTATGCACGTGATATGAATGAAGTAAAGATTGCATTCCAGATGCCTCTGTATCCAATGATTGATGATCGTCCATCCAGTCAAAATAAACAAGAGACATTAGCTTGGACTACTTCACAAGAGTATTTCTATTGGCAATTATATAAGCGTAACTTACAAGATGTGCCAGTGTATTGTGCACCAGCAAGATTAAAGGATTTTCGTAATCTACCACCAACTTTTACAGTTGTAGGAACATTAGGACCGTTCCATGAAGAAACAGTAACCTATATGAAACATCTGTATAAGGCTGGTGTTACAATCATGTTAAAAGAGTATGAAGGCTGCTTCCATATGTTTGATACAAGATGTCCAAATGCACAGATTTCCAAAGAAGTGATACGCCTTGAGCAGAAAGTATTTCAATATGCGCAGCAAAACTTCTTTGCAAGACAAGATGAAATCAGCCAAGAGGATGAGTCTTTTCAGGAAGATGTATTCCGTGGTTTTCATGCATACATGGGTATGGAAGGTAAATATTAAATAAAAGCCCGGATGTTTATCCTGGGCTTTTATAGTTGTTCTGTTTGTACTTGAATCAGATTCTGAAGCTGCATGCGATACAACAGTAAATCATCCACAAGTGGATTGAGTACAGCTGCCGCAACCTTAGTGTTTATATTTAAGAAATCTAATAAGTCTTCTTTTGTGACAACGTAGATATGCTCATCTTTCTGTAATGTTGGTTTAAACCCTTGTAGACCCTCTAATGAAGAAAATACAGGAAGATACTTTTCGTCATCGGTTGCCTGCATCAAATCAACACGGTCAATATCAGATGCTTGGATATGATCGTTTGTAATGACGTCTTCCTTTGGATAGAAGGCAATATAGAATCGACGATCGCCAGCCATGTAAAGTGTTAACTCTTCTAGTACCTTTTTCATACCCTCTTCACTAAGAGGTGCTTTACGCTGTAAGAGTAGATTTTCTAGTTTCGTATCTATCGTTGTATCTGTTAATGAATTAAATTTTTGCATGTAACCCTCACCATTTCTGCATTTATTATATAATAGGAACATGAAAATAATATTCTCTCCAACAAAAAAGATGATTCAAGATGAAGATTTAGCCCCAAAACAATACCAGTTTTTCTATCAAAGACAGAGAAATTGCTTGAAAAACTACGTAGTATGAGTGCTGAACAACTACAACACATGTATCGTTGTAATGATAAGATCTTGGCTGAAAATATCAAGCGCATTGAAACAATGAACTTGTATGAGAATCTTTCGCCTGCGTTATTCAGTTATAGTGGTCTTGCGTTTCAACATTTATCTGCGACTTCTCTATGCCAAGATGAGTTAGACTATCTACAAGAACACTTCCGTATTCTTTCTGGTTTCTATGGTGTACTAAAGCCAATGGATGGTATTACACCATATCGTTTGGAAATGTTATCGGTATTTCCGGATGGCAGTAACTTATATGACTATTGGAATGATGCGCTCTATCGTGAGCTTAGTGATAATGTGATTATCAATCTTGCCTCAGAAGAATATTCACGTTGTATCAAAGACTATCTTCAAGAAAATGATCGAATGATTCACATTGTCTTTGGCGAATTTAAGAATGGAAAACTAATCACAAAAGCAACTAAGGCAAAGATGGCACGTGGAGATATGATTTGGTATATGGCACAAAATCACATCACGAATCCAGAGGATATCAAGAAATTTAGTGAACATTATCGCTACACAGAAGAACTCTCTGACGATACGCATTTTGTGTTCGTGAGTCAGGAGTAAACTAGAATGATTGTTATTGTTATATTGGTTGGTATTTGCTTACTCTATTTATGGATGATTCATCCTCAAAATCTCAAAGCGGAAAAGTGGGATGGTTTTCGTCATCATTACTATGCCCATCGAGGTTTACATGATGCACAAAACAATATTCCTGAAAATTCAATGGCTGCTTTTTTAAGAGCAGTAGAGAATGGATACGGAATTGAACTAGATGTTCAATTAACCAAAGATGGGATACCTGTTATCTTTCACGATGTGAAGACAGGAAGACTATTACGTGATGAAAAAGCTGTGGTTGTTAATAAAGTACTAACAGAACTCACACTAGAAGAATTGCAGAGATACCACTTACTGACAAGTAAAGAACAAGTTCCTCTGTTTGAAGATGTATTAAAGTTGGTCGATGGAAAAGTACCTTTGATTGTGGAGTTGAAGGTAGCGAATTCATCGACGGATATCAATGCATTATGTAGTAAGGCAGATTGGTTGCTACAAAAATATCGTGGTTTTTATTGTGTAGAGTCTTTTCATCCAGCTTGTGTAAACTGGTATCGTAAGAATCGTCCAGAGATTATTCGTGGACAACTTGCAGAACATCCAAACACGCAAGCAAAAGGAAAGATGTTTATCGCAATGAGGGTTATGCAGTATCTTTTAACAAACTTTATCACGCGACCAAACTTTATTGCGTATAACCATCACAATCGCCATAACCTTTCACGCATGTTGTGTCATCGCTTATTTAAAAATCCAGCGATTGCTTGGACAATCCGTTCCAAGCAGGAGTTAGAAGATAATCGTAAGTACTTTGATTACTTTATTTTGAACACTTTATACCAAATGTTGAATCAAGTTCCGAAGAACAGTAAATGTTTCGGAACTTTTCATTTGAACAAGGTTTTGAATAGAGAATAATATGATAAAATACTAACTATAAGGAGCTCCAATCCGGAATGAATGATACGAGTAATTTTATTTTGAATTTATCGGTATTGTTTCGCAATACACAAAAATATTTTGATAAGATGCTGGCGCCATATGATATTGGTTCCGGCCAATTAACATTTTTATTGATTATCAATGAGAATGAAGGTATTACAATGCAGGATGTTACACGTATCAGTGAGGTGGATAAGGGTACCACAACAAAGAGTATTCAACGTCTTATTGAGCAGGGATATGTAAGTGCAGTACAAGATGAAAAAGACCATCGCATGAAGCATTTACATACGACAGATAAAGCCTCCACAATGATGACAGCTGTATATGATTTCCGTAATCAATGTCGTGCAGCGCTAGCGAGTGGTGTTGATTTCGACCAGTTTGAAGAGATGCTAAACGTTGCCTGTGAAAACTCTCGACATATTTTAACGAGTGAGCCGACTGCGTTCCATATGCTAAAAATTGGTGCTCTAAAAAGGACGACAATTACGGATTACCCTGGAAAAGTTGCAGCAACAATTTATACGGCTGGATGTAATATGAAGTGTCCATTCTGTAATCAGAAAGATCTTGTGTTTATACCTGAGAAATATCGCTATATCGCACCGGAGGAAATTCTTACATACCTCAACGAGCGTAGTGGTTTGTTGGATGGTGTGGTTATCAGTGGTGGTGAGCCTTTATTACAAGAGGAACTCATTCCATTTATTCGTCAGATTAAAGAACTTGGCTATGCAGTGAAGTTAGATACGAATGGCACAAACAACGAGAAGTTAGGAATATTATTGGAAGAAGGCTTGTTGGATTTTGTGTCACTTGATATGAAGAATAGTGCCGATAAGTATCCATTAACCTGTGGTCTAAAATCAGACGTAGAATACAAGCATCCTATTACGGAAAGCGTAGGCTTACTGCAGGAATATAAAGTGGAACATGAATTTAAAACAACCGTTGTCAAAGAATTTCATACGGTTGAGGATTTGATCAAGATTGCAAAGTTTATTGGCAGTGATGCACATTATGTATTACAACAATTTATTTCTTCCGATACAGTGATTCAGCCCGACCTGCATGCATATACTGCAGAGGAGATGGAAGAAATGAAGAAAGCAGTTGAACCATATGTGAAGACTGTAGAATTAAGATTAGCGAAGGAGGTGTAAGTGATGTATCGTGTAAAGAAAAGAGATGGCAGTACTGCAGCGTTTAACATCAAGAAGGTCGCAAGTGCGATTCGCAAAGCGTTCGATGCATGTGATCGTGAATACACCGATAGCGTCATTGATTTAATTGCACTTCGTATCACAAGTGATTTTGAACCTAAAATCCAGAATAGTTTAATCGATGTAGAAAAGATTCAAGATAGTGCAGAAAAAGTATTAAGTGAATCTGGATATGCGGATGTATCTAAGGCATATATTCTCTATCGTAAACAGCGTGAGAATGTACGTAATATTACAAACACAACATTTGATTATCATTCTGTTGTGGACAATTATATCAATACAGGAAATCAACACAATAAAGGGAATACAACTTACTCTGTTGGTGGTTTGATTCTGTCAAACTCTGCCTCTATCACTACCAATTATTGGTTGAGTGAAGTATATGACGAAGAGGTTGCCAATGCACATCGAGATGGTGATATTCATATTCATGATTTGAATATGTTAACGGGTTGTAATGCAGGTTGGTCTTTAAAAGAGTTAATCCAGCAAGGTTTAGGTGGAGTAGCGAAGCAGACTTCTTCCGCTCCTGCAAAGCATCTCATTACAATATGTAATCAGATTGTAAATTTCTTGGGATTATGCAAAATGAATGGGCAGGAGCGCAATCCTTCTCATCCTTTGATACGTATTTAGCTCCATTTGTACGCATGGATCATTTATCATTTGATGAAGTGAAGCAAAATATGCAGACATTAATTTATGGTTTAAATACACCATCCGTTGGGGAACAATTTCTCCGTTTGCGAATATCTGCTTCGACTGGACTGTTCCTGAAGATCTTGCGAAGCGTCCAGCAATTGTTGGTGGGGTTGAACAAGACTTTACATATGGTGATTGCCAGGATGAAATGGCACTGATTAACCGTGCCTTCCTTGAAGTCATCTTAGAAGGTGATGCGGAAGGAAATATATTAGCCTTCCCAATTCCAACATATGCGATTACGAAGAAGTTTGATTGGAATGATGAGAATGCTAAGCTATTACTAGATGTAACTGTAAAGACAGGGCTTCCATACTTTGCAAATTTTATAAATGGAGATTTAAAGCAAAAGAATGCACGTAGTATCTTTAGTGGCACTCACTTTAACGCAAAGAAACTATTTAAGAAGACTGGTGGTTTATTTGCGTATGGAGAGAATACAGGAACGATTGGTACTGTATCTATCAATATGGCTAGACTTGCCTATCTTGCAAAAGATGAAGAAGATTTCTTGAAGCATCTAGATAAGGTATTAGATATCTCTGCTCGCTCTTTAAGTACAAAGCGTCAAGTACTTGCAAGTCTTTTAGAGGCAGGACTATATCCTTATACAAAACATTATCTTGGTAGTTTTGAAAATCATTTCTCTTCAATTGGAATTGTGGGAATGAATGAAGCATGCATGAATGCAAATTGGATTCAAAAAGGATTGGATACAGAAGAAGCACAGAACTTTGCGGAGAATGTGCTCATGCATGTACGTAAGCGCCTCAAGGAATATCAAGCAGACCATCATGAACTCTTCAGTATTGAGGCAGTGGCTGCTGGAGATATCTCTCATCGCTTCGCACTAAAGGATCAAAAAGAATATCCTGATATGATGATTGCGATGCAGGGTGATACACCATACTATACAGGTAGTACAGAGTTACCGATTGATGGAAATGTAGATCTATTTACGCGCTTAGATATACAGAATCGTATGCAGGAAATCTATACTGGTGGAACTATCTTCAATGTACGCCTTGCGAAAAATGAGTATGACGCAAAAGGAATTGCTGTACTTTTAGAACGTATTATGGAAAATTATACCATTCCATATATTACGTTAAATACATGCAATCGTGATTATCCAATTGAAGGATATCTCTATCAAGAGGCTGTTAACGAAAGATGAGTAAACTACCACAATTAATCACGACAAAAAATTGTCCAAAGTGCAAACTCATCAAAGAATACATGGCGCAAAGAAACTTTGTGTATGAAGTTTTAGAAGCAGAGAAGAATATGAAGCTATGTAGAAATTTAGGCATTATGATAGCGCCAACGATGTTAGTCCATCATGAGGATGAAATTGAACAACTCATTGGTTTTGAGGCAATTCAGAAGTTTGTGGACAAATATGACAAGTAGTATATAAGCCAAGAGTGTTCTTGGCTTTTTTTGTGAAAAAATGTGAGAGAAATCGCTGACGATGCGAAATAAAACGATAGATGTTACAATACATGGTATGAAAAAGAGGAAACTAGACTTTAAACGATTAATATTAGTGCTAGTCGCTGCTGTGATGTTGTTTGTGGCAGTGGGTAGTGTCTTATTATATGGACTCTCTTTCGTCTATGATGCATTCCGTAGAATGACTACAGGAATAACATTATCAATTGATGAATCAAAGTTAAATGTGGAATATGGTTCTACATTTGATCCGAAGGGGATTATTTTAGACTCTGTTGGGGATTTGGAAGTTGAAGGTACGGTAAATACAAATCAGGTAGGTAGTTATCCAATTGTATACCGCTTAAAAGATAAAGATGTTCAAAAGGAATATAAATATAGTGTCACGGTAGAAGACCATATAGCTCCAAATATTACACTTGTGGATACTGCAGTTGCAGTAAATCGTGGTGAGAACTTTCAGACTTCTACTATCGTACATACTGTAAGTGATTCTGTTGATGGAAGTTTGTCTTATAGCAGCGAACTATCAAATGGAACCTATACAATCAGTGGAACTGTAGATACAAACACGATGGGTACATACCCCGTAACTGTCACGGCGAAGGATAAGAATGGCTTAGAAACAAGCGCCACTTCATATGTGACAGTTGTAGATCCTTCAATCAGTACACCGTATATGATTCGTGTCAATCGTGTATTCAATACGGTAACAATTTATGCATACGATCAAACAACAGGTAGTTGTACAATTCCTGTTAAGGCAATGTTATGTTCTGTAGGACCTGAAACTCCAACAGGTGTATTCCATACCTTTAATCGTAGCCGCTGGCGCCCATTATATGGTGATGTCTATGGTCAATATGTAACGGATATTGTAAATGATATTTTATTCCACTCTGTTCCATATCTTACACAGAATCCAAGTGATTTAGAGTACGAAGAGTTTAACAAGCTAGGAACATCAGCGTCACTAGGTTGTGTTCGTCTATCGGTGAAGGATGTAAAGTGGATTTATGACTACTGTCCATTAGGTATAACGGTTGAAATCTATGATGATGCAGAAACTCCTGGACCACTAGGCTTACCGGAGCAGACAAAGATTGATATCACAAATCCAAATCGTGGATGGGACCCAACCGATCCAGATCCAAGTAACCCTTGGTTATCACAAGCAAAATAAAGCAAACCCTGTAATGTTAGATAACAACTTTATGGGGTTTTCTTATATAATGAGTGTATCTAGTTTTAGATAGTGGGGAGGTAAGGATGAGCGGACGCAAGATTTTAATTATCGGAGGTACTGGTGTCATTTCTTCAGCTGTACTAGGAATGCTAGCGAAGAGTCGTGATACAGAGCTATATGTTATCAATCGTGGACATCGTCCATTACCTGTAATGGCAAATCATATTGTCTGTGATGCCAATGATACAGCTGCGATGCAGAAGATTATCGGTAATACTGTATTTGATGCGGTCATTGACTTTGTGGTCTATACACCAGACCAAGCAAGAGATCGTGTGTATCTATTCCAAAACCATACAAGACAATATATTTTCATCTCTACTGTCGTTGTATTCAACCATGAAAATAACTTCATTCTCAATGAAGACTCTGTACAGAAGAATCGATTATCAAAGTATGGAAGAGATAAGGCTGCGTGTGAGGATGTATTCAACCAAGCTGCGAAGAAGGGCTTTCCAATCACTATCGTTAGACCTTCACAGACTTATGGCTTTGACCGTTTCCCATTGAGTGTAAAAGGTAAGAATTGCTGGAGCGTTGTATCGAGAATTCTGAGTGATAAACCAGTCATTATCCATGGAGATGGCCAATCTATCTGGCATATGATGCATAGTTATGACTTTGCGTATAATTTTATCCAACTGATAGGAAATATGAATGCAATCAATCGTTCGATTAACCTCGTTAATCCAGAGATTGTAACCTGGGATATGATTTACGATTCATTAGGAAAGGCATTAAATCGTAAGGTACAGAAAGTACATATCGCATCTGAAACGCTCGCGATGAGCACAAAGTATCCTCTTTCAGAACAGATTGCTGGGGATAAGCAATTCTCTAATCTATATACAGATATCGTAAGAGATACATTAATTCCTGATTTTTAAAATGTCTTATCAATTTAGATAAGGGAATTGAACTTTATACACAATACATCTGGGAACATAGTGAATCCAGAGTTGAAGATCCTGACTTTGATGCATGGTGTGATCAAGTGATTAATGATTACCATGCCTATATGGGAAGATTCAATGCGAAATTCTAAACGTAGAGAAATCTACGTTTTTTTTTGAGATAAAAGTAGTTGACTTATACCCTATGGGGGTATATAACAGATGTATACAACGGAGGTGTGAGATGCATCAATGTGAAGTAAGACATAAAAAAAGAACTGCAGATGAGCAGAAGAAACTTGTGACTAGATTAAAGCGTATTGAAGGTCAGGTACGTGGAATACAGAAGATGGTTGAAGATGATTTATACTGTCCGGATATCTTGGTTCAGGTATCCGCTGTTACAAGTGCATTAAATAGTTTTAATAAAGAGTTATTGGCATGCCATATTCGTGGTTGTGTTGCCACAGATATACGACAAGGAAAAGATGAGTCGATAGATGAACTCGTAACAGTACTTCAAAAGTTAATGAAGTAATTAGAAAAGAGGTTTTATGGAAAAATATATTGTGGAAGGTATGACTTGTGCGTCTTGCCAAGCCAGAGTTGAAAAAGCGGTATCCAAGGTAGATGGTGTACAATCCTGTGCAGTCAGTCTACTAACAAATTCAATGGGAGTTGAAGGTAACGCAGACCCAAATGCGGTTATAAAAGCTGTCGAGAATGCAGGTTACAGTGCAAAGTTACAGTCAGAGACTAATATTGAAAAAGAAAATACAGCTAGTGTTTCTGCAGAAGAGGAAGCTTTACAGGATCATGAAACACCAAAATTAAAGAAGCGTCTAGGGTATTCACTAGGCTACTTAGTGATCCTAATGTATATCACGATGGGTCATGGCATGTTAGATTTACCAGTACCATCCTTCTTAAATCACAATCACATTGGATTAGGATTAACACAGATGTTTTTGACATTGATTGTGATGGTTATTAATAAGAAATTCTTTATCAGTGGATTTAAGTCATTCATACATGGTTCTCCAAATATGGATACATTAGTCGCATTAGGTTCTTCTGTATCCTTTGCGTGGTCAGTCTATGTATTGTATGTGATGACAGTACAGATTACAGATGGTGTAGCGAACATGGAACTGATGCCACTCTATCATAGTCAGTTGTATTTTGAATCTGCCGCAATGATACTGGTATTCATTACAATTGGTAAGATGTTAGAAGCAAAATCCAAGGGTAAGACAACAGACGCATTAAAGAGCTTAATGAAGCTAGCACCAAAGAAGGCTACCATCATTCGTGATGGTGTTGAGACAATCATCAATATCGATGAAGTAAAGTTAGATGATATCTTCGTTGTAAAACCTGGTGAAAGTATCCCGATAGATGGTGTGATTATCTCTGGAGATAGTTCTATTAACGAATCTGCTCTAACAGGTGAGTCAGTACCAGTGGATAAGAGCGTCAATGATACGATTAGTGCAGGTACCTTAAATATCTCTGGGTATTTACAGGCTAAGGCTACTCACGTCGGAAAAGATACGACACTTTCTAAGATTATTCAATGGTAAGTGATGCAGCTGCCACAAAGGCTCCAATCGCAAAGATAGCTGATCAAATTTCAGCAGTATTCGTGCCTGCAGTCATTGTCATTTCCGTCATCGTGATGATTGGTTGGTTACTTGCAGGAGCTAGCTTTGTATATGCACTTGAGCGTGCAATTTCTGTATTAGTTATTTCCTGTCCATGTGCATTAGGACTTGCGACGCCAGTGGCGATTATGGTAGGAAATGGTTTAGGATTCCAACATGGTATCTTATTTAAGACTTCTGAAGCTCTAGAAGAAATGGGCAAGATGAACATCATCGCTCTAGATAAGACAGGAACAATTACAACTGGACAACCAACAGTAAAAGATATCTATCCAATTGGAGATATGAGTAAAAATGATTTACTGCAAATCGCATATTCTGTTGAACAGAAATCCGAGCATCCATTTGCCAAAGCAATCATTGCGAAAGCACAACAGGAAAATATTCAAGCACTACCAACAGAACAGTTTAAGAATGTTGTTGGTAGTGGTATCGAAGCAACACTCAATAATCATCTGATGCAAGCAGGATCAATGAGTTATATACGTACAATCGCAGATATATCATCAGATATTCAAGCGAAAGCAGATCAATATGCAAGTGAAGGTAAGACACCACTATTCTTTGCACAAGACGGAAAACTGATAGGTATGATTACCGCTGCAGATACAATCAAGGAAGATTCATTCGATGCAATTACAAAGCTAAAACAACTAGGTATGCAGGTAGTTATGTTAACGGGTGATAATGAGCGTACTGCTAGTGCGATTGCCAAGGTTGCAGGTGTTGACCGCGTTGTGGCTGGTGTAAAACCAGATGGAAAAGAAGCAGTTATCTCAGAACTTCAAAAACAAGGAAAAGTTGCGATGGTTGGTGATGGTATCAACGATGCACCAGCACTGACAAAAGCAGATATTGGTATTGCGATTGGTGCAGGTACTGATGTCGCAATTGATTCTGCAGATATCGTATTATCTAACTCTACATTAACTGATGTTGTTAGAGCTGTTTAGACTGAGTCGAGCAACACTACGTAATGTCAAAGAGAATCTATTCTGGGCATTCTTCTATAACTTGATTTGTATTCCATTAGCAGCTGGTTTATTTGGCTTATCAATGAATCCAATGTTTGGTGCTGCAGCGATGGCGTTATCAAGTGTTACAGTATGCATGAATGCTTTAAGATTAAATTTATTTAAGATTGATAAAGATATTGAAGAAAAACATATTCAAAGAGAAAAACATATAGAAAGAAAAGAGGAAAAACAAATGGAAAAGAAGATTATGATTGAAGGTATGGTGTGTGGTCATTGTGAGAAGGCCGTAAAGAATGCACTCGAAAAGATTGATGGTGTATCATCTGCCGAAGTATCACATGTTAGTAAGCAGGCTATCGTAACATTAAATAAAGAAGTATCTAATGAAGAGTTACGTAAAGCTGTTGAAGCAGAAGATTATACAGTTACAGGAATTGAGTAACAACTAGATATCGATGATATTCATCGATATCTTTTTTTGGTTAGTTTTATCAAACCATGCATACAAGAAAGAATGTCAAAAAGTGGCATTCTTTTTTATACTTTCAAGGGATTTTGTAGTACTATGTTATCTTGTGAAAAAACTAATTAAATATTAAAATGTATAAAAATAAACAACAAGGAGTAAATATGTACGAAATTTTCGAGACCAAAGAACGGTTGAGTGCAGATAACACCTTGGAAGCCCAAAAAGTACGTGATACATTAAAAGATCATCGTGTATATCTTATTAATTTAATGGCTTCGCCAGGTGCAGGTAA
The DNA here is from genome assembly GCA_927911475.1 of uncultured Solobacterium sp. GTDB lineage: Bacteria > Bacillota_I > Bacilli_A > Erysipelotrichales > Erysipelotrichaceae > Bulleidia. The sequence continues at coordinate 23,743 of CAKMPP010000152.1, forward strand.
GACAACAACACTCGTCAGAATGATAGAGGAGTTGAAGAAAGATTACCGTGTAGGTGTGATGGAAGCGGATGTCGATTCTGACGTAGATGCGAAGACAATTTCTAATCTAGGAGTAAAAGTAATTCAGCTCCATACAGGTGGTAGCTGTCATATGACAGCAGATATGACTGCCCGCGGAATGGCAAGGCTTAACATTGAAGACTTAGATGTTGTGATCTTGGAGAACATCGGTAACTTAGTATGCCCTGCTGAGTTTGATACTGGTGCGAATTTAAAGCTAGTTATTCTAAGTATTCCTGAGGGTGATGATAAGCCACTGAAATATCCACTGATGTTTCAGGTAGGAGATATCTTACTCTTTAATAAAATTGATACTAAGGCAATCTTTGATTTTGATGAAGAGCGCTGTAAGGGCCATGTTCGTAAGCTGAATCCAAATATGGAATTCTATCCAATCAGTGCAAAGACTGGGGAAGGATTTTCTGACATGATAAATGCAATACGCAAGCGTATTGAAGCGTGGAGGAATATGGAATGAAAATCATAGAACTCCATAAGAGTATAACTGCATCAAATGAAAAGGATGCAGATGCACTCGTGCACAGATGAAAGAACAGGGGACGCTTCTTATCAATTTAATGAGTTCTCCAGGCTCTGGTAAGACAACACTTCTAAGTTCAACGATAAAGTTGTTATCTGAAATAAAGATTGCAGTTCTTGAAGCAGATATTGAATCTGCGGTTGATGCAGAAAGAATTGAACAGTTAGGTGCTGTTGCAGTACAGGTACATACAGATGGTATGTGTCATATGGATGCAGGCATGACAAAGACGGGTATTGATGCGATGAAGGAACATAACATTGACCTGGCATTCTTAGAGAATGTAGGAAACCTAATTTGTCCTGCGGAATATGATACAGGTGCTGGAAAGATGTCATGATTCTAAGTGTGACAGAAGGTGATGATAAACCTCTCAAATATCCATTGATGTTTGAAAAGAGTGATGCCCTAGTCATCAGTAAGATTGATGCGCTACCATATTTTGATTTTGATTTAGAAACGTGTATCAAACGCGTAAAGCGTTTAAACCCAAATATTAAAATTTTCCCTCTAAGTGCTAAAACCAAAGAGGGTATGAAAGAGTGGCTCAACTGGTTACGAGAAGAAACAGGTGAGTGGAAAGTGAGAAGATAATTATGACAACTGCCCCAAAGAAGAGAATGACAAATGAACGTGACTTCATTCCAGATCCACACTATGTAGCTGCAGATCCAGAAAAGGAAAACTATTATTAGACCTTGCATGCATGATTACAAACCGTATCAAGGCAAAGTTAACGCATTCTGTAAAAACAGAAGATCCAGAATACTGGATGCTAGATGAACTACTTACAAAAGAAGAAGTAAAGTTCATGTTATCGTTCAAGAAGACACGTGTTGGATATAAACCAGAAGTTCTAGCGAAGAAAAATAATATGACGCTAGAAGAAACACAAAAGATGATTGACCATCTCTGTTGGATTGGTTTGATTGAGATGAACCGTGAAAATCCAGAGAACGAGAAACAGTATAATGTACCTATTTTCGTTCCAGGTTCTGCTGAGTTTATGATGATGAATGACGAACTAACAGAAGCACATCCAAACCTTGCGACATTCTTTAACTTAATGACACAGATGCCGCTAGAACCTGTAACACCAATGGTGCCACTTGGTGGTGGTGGAATTGGTATGCATGTTATTCCTGTAGAAAAGGCAATTGAACATGTAAATCAATCCGTATCTGTAGAACACTTGAGTCACTGGTTAGATAAGTATGATAAGTACGCAATCAGTCAATGTACATGCCGTCGCCAACAAGAGATGCGTGGTGAAGGATCTGGTGAAATCAATGGTGAATTCTGTATTGGTGTTGGAGACATGGCTGAATATCAGGTTGACCGTGGTAGAGCACATTATGTTTCCTATGATGAAGTCTTAGAAATCTTAAAGCGTGGTGAACGTCATGGCTTTGTACATCAAATTACAAATATTGATGGTGAAGGTAAGATTGTAGGTATCTGTAACTGTGCACCTGGTGTATGTAATGCGTTACGTACATCACAGTTGTACAATACACCAAACTTATCACGTTCCGCATATCGTGCACATGTCGAGAAAGAAAAGTGTGTTGCCTGCGGTAAGTGTGTTGAAGTTTGTCCAGTTGGGGCTGCAAAGCTTGGTCAGAAGTTATGTACAAGTTTAGGCGCAATCAAGTATCCAACAACATTATTACCAGATGAGACAGAATGGGGCGAAGATCATTGGAATCCAGATTATCGCGAAACTTCTAAAATTAACTGCTATGACACAGGTACTGCGCCATGTAAGACGGCTTGTCCTGCGCACTTAGCAGTACAAGGATATGTAAAGATGGCTTCTGAAGGAAGATTCATGGATGCTCTTAAACTAATTAAGCAGGATAATCCATTCCCTGCGGTATGTGGTGCAATCTGTAATCGTCGTTGTGAAGACGCATGTACACGTGGTAAGGTTGACCAACCTATCGCAATTGATGAAATCAAGAAATATATCGCTGCACAAGAATTAAACGCAGAGACACGCTTCGTCCCTTTGTGTGAAAAGGATGATGGTGGAATGTGGTCTGATAAATATAAGATTGCGATTATCGGTGCAGGCCCTGCTGGTCTTTCAGCAGCCTATTACCTTCGCATGCATGGATATCCTGTAACAGTATTTGAAAAGGAAAGCCGTGCAGGTGGTATGTTACTAATGGTATTCCATCCTTCCGATTAGAGAAAGATATTATCGAAGCTGAAATTGATGTCCTACGTCAGATGGGTGTTGAGTTTAAATACAACATTGAAATTGGTAAGGACACAACAATCCCTGCTTTACGCAGCGAAGGCTATAAAGCATTCTATATTGCGATTGGTGCTCAGGGTGGACGTAAGACAGGTGTTCCTGGTGAAGATGCAAATGGTGTTCAAACAGGTGTAGAGTTCTTGCGTAAGGCAAATAATGAAGCTTTAAGACATGCATTAGAAGGTGATGTAGTTGTTATTGGTGGTGGTAATGTTGCGGTCGACGTAGCACGTACTGCTGTTCGTTTAACAGAAGGTAAAGTCACAATGTTATGTCTTGAGAGTGAAAAGGAAATGCCTGCCGCTGCTGATGAAGTACTAGAAGCCAAGGAAGAAGATATTTCTGTTATGAATGGTTGGGGTCCAAAGGAAATCCTAACTGAAAATGGAAAGGTTACAGCCGTTGTATTTAAGAAGTGCTTGTCTGTGAAGGATGCGGATGGTAAGTTTAATCCTCAATACGATGAAAATGAAACCATCACAGTTCCATGCAAGAATGTATTACTATCCATTGGACAATCGATCGAATGGGGCAAACTATTAGAAGGCACAAAGGTTGAACTCAACCGTAACAATACTGCTAAGGCTGACCCAGTCACATTACAAACTGCTGATCCAGATATCTTTGTGGGTGGTGATGTATATACAGGTCCAAGATTTGCGATTGATGCGATTGCGGCTGGTAGAATTGTAGAAGATTCCATTAATCGTTTCGTTCATCCAGGACAATCTATGACAATCAACCGTGACCTACGTCATTTCATTGAATTAAATAAGGATGATGTTGTATTAGAAGAGTTTGATACAGCCAAGCGTCAAGTTCCTGGACATAAACAAGGAAATCCAAAGGCTACATTCAACGATATGCGTTTGGCATTTACAGATGAACAAGTTCGTACAGAAGCAAAACGTTGTTTGGGTTGTGGTGCGACATTTGTTGACCTTAATAAGTGTATCGGTTGCGGTCTATGTACAACACGTTGTGAATTTGATGCGATTCATTTGCAAAGAGACTTGCCAGATGCGTCTAGAATGTATCGCTGTGAAGATAAGATCAAGGCAGTTCTTCCTTACGCCGCAAAACGTAAGCTCAAGATTTTATTCAACAAGAAGAGTAAATAACCATGCATGAGATGGGAATCGTTACACACCTTGCAAAATCTCTTACAGAAATGGCAGAAGAAAACAAGGTCACAAAATATGGCTCAGTAACCTTAGAGGTTGGCGAAGTATCAGGTATTATGACAGATTATTTCGTAGATTGCTGGAATTACTTCAAAGTAAAATATCCTCTGTTATTAGAGTGTGAATTAAAACTAGAGACAATTCCTGCAGTGACATTTTGTGAATCGTGTAAACAAGAATATGAGACAGTAAAACATGGAAGAATATGTCCATACTGCGGTAGTGAAGAGACGTACCTTGTAAAAGGTGATGAATGCGTTATCAAAGAAGTTGAAGCAGAAACAGAAGAGTAGAAATTCAAAAATCTACTCTTCTTTTTTGAATAAATTGATATATAATGAACATTATTCTTTGAAGGGAGGAACGATACGATGAGAAAAAGCATGGTTGAGGGAAACTCTTTAAAACTGATATTACAGTTTGCAATTCCTCTCTTGTTAGGAAATCTATTCCAACAAACATATAATGTGGCAGATGCCGCAATTGTAGGACAAACATTAGGTCCTGCAGCGCTAGCAGCTGTCGGTGCAACCAGTAGTGTTCAGTTTTTGGTATTAGGATTTTGTGTTGGCACAATGGCAGGGTTTGCGGTACCGATTGCTCAACGCTTTGGTGCAAATGATTCAAAGGGAATGCAGAGATTTGAATTTCAAGGTTGTATTTGGACATTTATTATTGCGGTGATTATAACTGCCGCAACGTGCTTCTTCTGTCCATTAATCTTGGATTTATTACGTGTTCCAGCTGAAATCTATCAGGATACATATAACTATATTATTGTGATTTTTATTGGCATACCTTTTACACTTTTATATAACTACTTATCGAGTATCCTACGTGCAATCGGTGACTCTAAAACACCATTTATCTTCTTAGCAATTTCGGCTGTACTGAATATCTTTTTGGATATCTTCTGTATTATTAACTTGAAGTGGGGTGTTGCAGGAGCGGCAATTGCGACTGTATTCTCACAAGCTGTATCAGCTGTTCTATGCTTAATTTTAATTGTGATGAAATTTCCAATTCTACACATTCATTCAGAAGAAAGAAAGTTTGATTCAGAACTATCAAACAATTGTTGGTAATGGGAATTCCGATGGGTTTACAATATTCAATTACAGCTATTGGTTCAATGATTATGCAATCGGCAAATAACTCTCTAGGAACAGTGTATGTTTCTGCCTTTACCGCTGGTGTCAAGATTAAGCTGTTCTTGTTGTGTCCATTTGATGCCCTAGCTACTGCTGTTTCTACCTTTGTCTCACAAAACTATGGCGCAAAGAAAGAAGACCGTATCAAAGAAGGTTTGCGTAAGGGTACTTATGTTGGTGTTGCGTATGGTGTGCTAGCAGGAATCTTCATGATTTTATTTGGAAAAGTACTCAGTACTTTATTTATTACAGGTGATGAAACAGTACTATCTGCGGCAGATTTATATCTAAGAAGAGCGGGATATGCTTGGTGGTTATTAGGTATCTTGAATGTTGTGCGTATGAGCATTCAAGGATTAGGATATGCGATGCGTGCAATCTATTGTGGTGTTGTTGAAATGATTTGTCGAACAGCCGTCTGTGTATTTTTGGTAGCAGACTTTGGATTCAATGCGATTACGTGGGCTGATCAAAGTGCATGGCTTGGTGCGGTACTCTATCTAATACCAGTAACGTTTATCACAATGCGTGATATTTCGGAACAGATTCACAATGAAGCTAACGCTGATATATTGATGAAATAAAATCGATACGATTATATATAACAAAAAGGGAAGAACCTTTCGGAACTTCCCTTTTGTTTATGGTGGTCTCTGAGGGGCTCGAACCCTCGACCCACTGATTAAGAGTCAGTTGCTCTACCAACTGAGCTAAGAAACCATCTCGCTTAATGCTTTATGATTATATAATTTAAATTTTATCTTTGCAAGAGGTTTTTAAGATAAATTTCTTTCGATTGATTTTTTTTCGCAATTTTAAAGAAAAAAAAACAAAAAATGACTTGCTTGTGACGTTGCGTGATAAACTATCGTTATTAAGAGGCGAGAGATATGCGTGATACTATAGAAAGAACTAATCAAAAAATGTATTCGACAGGTGAGATTGCGAAATTATGCGGTATTACTGTTCGTACAGTTCAATATTATGATCAACGAGGACTACTAATTCCTACTGAACTAAGTGAAGGTGGTAGACGTATGTATACTTCTGAAGATGTAGAAAAATTAAGATTATTAATTTATTTGCGCTCTCTAGGATTATCCATTGATGATATTGCCAGTATTTACCAGCAAGATAATGGCGGGAATATAATTAAGACTTTAATTGATGAACGTATATTTGCGATAGAGAAAGTAGTTGAGGAACAAAAAAATAAAAACTTCAAGATGCGAAATCATTTCGTGAACAATTAAATGCAATACCAGTGATAACACCAGCATCAATGCCAAATATTGCGTATATTTTGAAACGAAAAGAACGATTGAAACATTACCGGATACAGCTTTTTATTATTGGAATCATAGTTGGAATCATACAAGGTACATCTTTTGTGTATTCGCTATTTAGTGGAAATTGGTGGATATATCTTGTTATTGAGGTATTGATAATTATCTTTGGGTCAATTTTGTTCAAAAAATATATGCACATTGTTGCCTATATCTGCCCTGAATGTCACACCGTTTTCAGGCCAAATGGAAAAGAGGTTTTTTGGGCGAGACATACGTATCGTACTAGAAAACTGACTTGTCCATGTTGTAATAAAAAAGGGTTCTGTGTAGAAACCTTACGGGAGGAAGACTTATGATTGAAATTAAAAATTTAACGAAGAAGTATGATGGGAAAGTTGCTGTAGAGCACTTATCTTTGTCTATTTCTGATGGAGATATCTATGGTTTTATTGGGGCCAATGGTGCAGGGAAAACTTCTACCATAAAAGCAATCGTTGGTATTCATGGCTTTGATGAAGGTGATATTTTAATAAATGGTCACTCTATTCAAAGTGAGCCAATCTTATGTAAACAACAATTAGCATATATACCAGATAATCCTGATTTATATGAGCATTTAACGGGGTATCAATTCATTAACTTTATCGCTGATTTGTATCATGTGTCTTCTGAAGATAGAAAAAATCGCATACAAACATATGGGAATCTTTTCGAAATGACAGATTCCCTGGGAAATATGATTTCTTCATATTCACATGGGATGAAACAGCGTACTGCAATTATTGCGGCTCTTATACATGAACCGAAGATATTGATCTTAGATGAACCATTTGTAGGGTTGGATCCAAAAGCTACATTTGAACTCAAGAATATTATGAAAGAAATGACGCAGAAAGGATGTACAATTTTCTTCTCAACTCATGTTTTAGATGTAGCAGAGAAACTCTGTAATAAAATTGCTATTATCCATAAAGGAAAACTTATTACATGTGGTAATACGGATGCCGTAAAGGGAACAAAGTCATTAGAAGAGTTCTTTATGGAGGTGGATGTATAATGAATCAAATCATTCATTTATCAAAAGCAAAACTCTTAAATACACTACCCATAAATGATTTTTGCGGAAACAATAAACAAAAAACGTAATATAGCGGTATTGTTCGTTGCTGTTATTGTTTATATGGCAATAAATGTTGGGGCATTTTCTGTCACAACAACATGAACTTGATACATGCAGGACTTGTGGAATATGTGTATGCAAGCTTGTTGTCGCTAACGAGTGTTGCTTTTAATAACATTATTATTGTTTACGTTGAATACATTATTGTTTGAGGGCAATGATTATGACATGTTGCAGTCACTGCCAGTTTCTAAAAGAGATATTATCGCAAGTAAACTATTGATTGTTTATATCTTTGCGTTTTGTTTCACCTGTGGAATGATGTTACCAGGTATGGTGGTGCATGTACTTATTACACATGCATACTTACAGCTTGCATTCGGTATTCTCTCTCTTGTGTTTGTTCCGGTAATACCGATAGGAATTGCAATCATCTTTGGTGTGGGCATTCTTTATGTAGCATCTTTTGCTAAACATACAACAGTATTAAAAGTACTATTATCTGTTTTTATTGTTTATTGGTTTGATGGTAGGAATCTTTCTGCTTCAAAGTGTCGGCGGTTTATCTACTACGATAGGATTACAAATGATACAGATATACCCACTATCCTTGATATTTTTAAAGTCAAACCTATTATATGCATGCATATCAATCGTCGTTTCTGTATTAATCTTCTATATGCTTACATGGAAATATGAAGTTTTGCATAAGCTTTCCACAAAACGTAGAGTTATATACCATGATGCAACTTTTAAGCATCATTCAGTATTCCATGCTTTATATCAAAAAAGAATTGAAACGTTTCTTTGGTTCGTATTTAGCAGTAATTAATCAGGGGTTTGGTGTCATTATGTTAGTAATAGGGAGTGTATTGTTGGTGTTTGTGCCACCAATAATGCTGTTTTCCATGTTGAAAGTGTCGCAAATCCCTGCAAATGTGGTGGATTATATTCCGCTTGTGATTGCAGGGATGCTGGCATTCACATTCCCTTCAGCTTCCTCCTTATCATTAGAAGGGAAGAATTTATGGATTATTCAAACTGCTCCAATCAAGATGAAAGATATTATATTTAGTAAGATATCGGTAACATTATCTTTACATCTAATAGGATATGTTTGCGCAATCATCGCAGTATTCTTACGATTTCCGCTATCAGTCGAACAGATGATCGCGGTGCTACTTATTCCATTAGTATATTCGATCTTTACTGCAATCTTGGGATTTGCACTAGACTATCGATTTGCGAATTATAGTTGGGACAATGAAATTGTTCCAATTAAGCAAAATTTACAGGTTGGCTTAACGATGTTGACTAGTTTATTCATGGTTGGATTACCGATACTACTTTCAACTAGTTTAGTCATAAATCTTTATTTTGCAATGTATCTGGTAGTGAGTATTTTATTCATTGTAAGTGTGATTCTATTTCTACTTTTGAGTAGAATTCGTACATTATCCTAGTTCAATTCCATTGCATATTAGTTTAGAACCGCATTCTGTACAGTCGATATCAAATTGGCGTTGGTATCTCTGTTCCTCTGGTATGTAGTTATTAAATTGGTCGACGAGTATATATTTGTGTTTTCTTCCTTGGTGTTGTAAACCGGAGAGGAAGGCTTGTTTAGATTGAATGGTTTTGGATGGGATTTGATATGTTTTTCCATCCATCTCCCCAATCAGACGGTAAACAGGAGAGTATACGTTCTGGTCGTTTGGTTAGTGGGAAGAATTTTACATCACTGTGGATCCGCATGATATCCCAAGCTTGTGTGCGCCAGCATCTCCTTCTTCTAGGAAGAAATCCGAGGTCATACATACACGTATGAGTTCGCCGCTTTTAATCTTATATTCACCCTTGCGATTTTTCGCTAAGGGTTTTTTCATGTTGTTTGTTAAGCGGATGAGTGAGCCATCTTGAGCGCGTATTTGGTCGAGAAAATACATATAGCAGTTTGCGCATCCTTCGCTAATCTTCTTACATCCATGCCAAGGGTTCCATGTGTCATGCATTGTGTTATCCTCCTGGTATGTATTGTATGTATTGTGTTAGGTGAACACAAATAATTAGTTTGTGAATTTGAGTAAATTTTATACATTGAAAAAATAATCTGTATTTCTGAAAGAAATTTACATCAAATGTGAAAGAAATGTGTAAAAATTTGTTTATAATGGTTGATTTATGATTTTGACATCAATATAATAAGAACATCTTAAATAAAAGAGATTAGAAACGAGGGTGGAAATGATGAATTTCAATAAATTAATCAAAGGTGGGCTTGCGGCACTGATGGCTGTATCACTAGCAGCTTGTGAAGCGTCCGAAGGATCTACTAATTCTACAGCAACAGAAACAACTTCTGATTATGTTGCGGCTGGAGATTTGAAGTCATATACAATTGGTACATTAGGACCAACAACAGGTGATTATGCAGTATATGGTTTAGCTGTTACAAATGCGGTGAAACTTGCGGTTGAAGATTACAACGCTGCGAATGGTACAAACATTAAGGTAGATGTACAGGATTCTCAAGGTGATCAAACACAGGCAATCAATATCTATAATAAGTTTGTTACAGATACAAAGGTTGCAGGTATTATTGGTGGTACTGTTTCAGGTGAATCTTATGCGATTGCTGTACAGAGTAAGGATACTGGCATTCCAATGATTACACCTAGTGGTACTGCTGCAAATATTACGGATGAGGGTGGCGCAAATGTATTCCGTGCATGCTATACAGACCCACAGCAGGCAAAGCAGGTAGCTGACTTTACATATGAAACATTAGGTTTAAAGAAGGCTGCTATGATTTATAACAGTGATGATGATTACTCAACTGGTGTAGCGGAAGCTTTCAAGGCTGAATTCGAAAGTAAGGGTGGAAAGGTTGTTCTTTCTGAAGCATTCTCAACTGCTGACCAGGACTTCAGCTCCCAGTTAACAAAGATTGCGGCTTCTGATATCGATGTATTATTTGTTCCAAACTATTATGAAAAGGATGTACAGATTGCTAAGCAGGCAAGAAATCTTGGCATTAAGGCACAGATCGTTGGTGCTGATGGTTGGGATGGAGCTACTAGTGTAGCTGGTAATGATGTTTCCGCAATTGAAGATGTTATCTTCATCAACCAATACTCACCAGATATGGAGAGTGTTCAAGATATCATGAAGAAGTACAAGGCAAAGTTCGGTACAGATATTAACTCATTTGGTATTAATGCATATGACTCAACAATGTTACTATTACAGACAATCGAAAAGGTTGGTTCTCTTAAAGCTAGTGATATTGTAAAGGGTATTGCATCTACAGACTACAAGGGAATCTTAGGAAGTATCTCCTTTGATAGTAATGGTGATCCAATTAAGGAACCAGTATTCGTTCAGATTAAGAACGGTCAATATACAACTTATAAGAAGTAGAAATTTGAGATAGGGATGCAATACTCCCTATTTCGTTATTTGTGGTAAGGAGGGACATGCATGAATCAGTTTTTTATGCAATTTATCAATGGATTAAACATCGGCTCAATTTATGCACTGATTGCGCTAGGCTATACGATGGTATATGGTATTGCGAAGTTAATTAACTTTGCGCATGGTGACGTCATCATGGTCGGTGCGTATATTAGTTTTATCAGTATGAAGTTTGGGTTACCGTGGTGGCTTGCGGTTATTATCTCTATCGTCGCATGTGCTGTTTTAGGCGTTGTAATGGAGAAAGTTGCGTATAAGCCTTTACGTAACGCAAGTCGTATTTCATTATTGATTACTGCGATTGGTATTAGTTACCTCCTACAGAATTTGTTCCAATTGATCTTTGGCGCAAATCCACAACCATATCATGCGTTTATCACCTTACCAGCGTTAAATCTTGGTGGTATTTCAATTCAGGCAAACTATTATATTACATTTAGTGTGTCTGTACTGCTGATGATTTTATTGACGTTATTTGTAAATAAGACAACGATGGGTAAGGCGATGCGTGCTGTATCAGAGGATGAAGGTGCTGCCAAGTTAATGGGAATTAACGTTGATACTACAATTAGCTTAACGTTTGCGATTGGCTGTGCTCTTGCGGCAATTGCGGGTATTCTTTATGCAAATTGTTATCCAATGATTAATCCAACCCTAGGTTCTTTACCTGGTATTAAGGCGTTTATTGCGGCGGTACTTGGTGGAATCGGTTCAATCCCAGGTGCGGTAATTGGTGCGTTTATCCTTGGAATGGTGGAAGCGATGACCAAGGCATATATTTCCTCTCAGTTAACAGATACGATTGTATTTGCGATTTTAATTTTGATGTTGGTATTTAAACCGGCTGGTATTCTAGGTAAGAATGTAAAGGAGAAGGTGTAAGTGATGAAGAAACTCAATTTAAAAAACAGACTCCTACTCGAATTTGGCATTACTGCACTAGGATATATCTTGCTCGTTGTACTAATGCGTATTGGTGTGTTAAAGAGTTATTGGCAAGGTATCTTGATTACAATCTGTATCAATGTAATCTTAACGGTATCTTTAAATATGACAGCAGGTTTCCTTGGTGAACTTGCGCTAGGTCATGCGGGCTTTATGGCTGCTGGAGCCTACGCTTCTGCGGTATTCACAAAGTCGATGCGTTTATTACCTATCATTGAATTTCCAATTGCGATTCTCATCGGTGGTATCGTTGCGATGATTTTAGGTCTTCTTGTTTGTTTGCCAACCCTACGTTTACGTGGAGACTATCTCGCAATCATTACATTAGCCTTTGGTGAAATTGTACGTAATGTACTTATCAACTTAAAAGTATTGGGTGGTGCTGGTGGTTATTCTGCAATCGCAAAGAATACTACATTTACATGGGCATTCGCTTTAGCTGCGATTACGGTTTTCTTGTCGTTATCTCTGATTCATTCTCGACATGGTCGATCTATCATTGCGATTCGTGAGGATGAGATTGCGGCTGAATCTTCTGGTATCAATACCCAGAAGTATAAAATTATTACTTTCTTATACTCAGCATTCTTTGCGGGTGTAGGTGGTGCTTTATACGCACATTACATGGGCTTCTTACAACCTAGTGTATTTACATTAGATAAGTCGATTGAGATTTTGGTAATGGTTGTATTAGGCGGTATGGGTAGTATCTTTGGCTCTATTGTTTCCGCAAGTGTATTAACATTACTGCCAGAAGTATTACGTAGTGTGAGTGATTATCGTATGCTTGTATATTCCATTGTATTAATTTTGATGATGTTAGTGAAACATGCACCACAATTACAGACGTTTTTCCATCGTTTCAAAAGGAATAAGGAGGTTCATTCATGAAAGAGAAGAAATATATTCTAGAAGTTGATGAACTCGGTATTAACTTTGGTGGTTTACGTGCTGTAAATAACTTCTCAATGAAGATTGAAGAGAGTCAGCTCTATGGTTTAATTGGACCAAATGGAGCTGGTAAAACAACTGTATTTAATATGTTAACAGGTGTGTATACACCTACGGATGGTACAGTAAAACTAGAGGGTAAGAAGATTAATGGTATGAAGCCATATGCGATTACTCGTTTAGGAATTGCACGTACATTCCAGAATATTCGTTTGTTTAAAGATATGACAGTGAAAGAAAATGTCTTAGCTGCTTTGGATACACAAGCAAGTTATGGATTATTCTCGGGTATGTTTAAGTTACCAAATTCCTTGAAACAGGAAAAAGATATGGATCAAGAAGCCATGTCCTTATTAGAAGTATTCCATCTGGAAAAGGATGCGGATAAACTTGCAAAGAATTTACCATATGGTAAACAGCGTGAGTTAGAAATCATTCGTGCCTTAGGTGCACATCCAAAATTATTGTTGTTGGATGAGCCTGCAGCAGGTATGAACCCTCAGGAAACAAAGAATCTCATGGAGACAATTCGTCTGGTACGTGATCGTTTCAATATCGCTATCTTATTAATAGAACACGATATGAAACTTGTCATGGGTATCTGTGAAAAGATTTCTGTATTAAATTATGGTATGTTGCTGGCGGAAGGAACGCCGGAGGAAATCCGTACAAACCCAGATGTTGTAAAGGCATACTTAGGAGAGTGATGATATGCTGAAAGTAGAAAATTTAGTTGTACGCTATGGAATGATCGAAGCTATCAAAGGTATCTCCTTTGAAGTCAATGATGGTGAAATCGTTACTCTAATCGGTGCCAATGGTGCAGGTAAGACAACAACCATGCACACAATCTCAGGTTTATTAAAACCTGCAGAAGGATCTATCTTACTAGATGGAGTTGATATTACAAAGATTCCAGCGCATAAGATTGTAATGATGGGACTTGCACAGATTCCTGAACGCAGAAGAGTATTCGCTTCACAGACGGTTGAAGAAAATCTTGATCTTGGTGCCTTTACAAGAAAAGATAAAGAAGGAGTTGCGCAAGACTTAGAGCGTGTTTATACGTTATTTCCACGTTTAAAAGAACGTAAGAAACAATTAGCCGGTACCTTATCTGGTGGTGAACAACAGATGCTTGCAATGGGTAGAGCTTTAATGGCTAAACCAAAGATTCTATTATTGGATGAGCCATCTATGGGTTTATCACCATTACTTGTAAAAGAAATTTTTAGAATTATTGCAGAAATTAACAAACAAGGTACTACAATACTATTAGTAGAACAAAATGCAAAGATGGCACTTGCGATAGCTGATCGTGCATATGTATTAGAAACAGGGAAAATAACATTAGAGGGTAGTGGCCAAGAGTTAGCTGCTAGCGAGCAAGTTCAGAAAGTTTATCTAGGAGGATAAAGCAATGTACGTTAAAGATCATATGACGGCGAATCCCATTACGATTACCGCGGATACACCGTTATCTAAAGCACTAGAAATTATGGGTAAAAATCATTTCCACCGTTTGCCAGTTGTGGATGAAAATCAAAAACTCATTGGTTTGATTACAGAGGGTCTAGTAAATGATGCATCTGGGAAGAACGCAACTTCCTTATCCATTTATGAATTGAATTACCTGTTATCTCGTACACAGGCAAAGGACATCATGATTCGTGATGTACATACGATTTCTCCACTAGTTTTCTTGGAAGAAGCTGCGGAAGTCATGTTAGAAAATACAGTCAATGTACTACCGGTCGTGGATGAAGAAAATCATGTGGTGGGTATTATTACAGAAAAGGACATCTTCTTAACATTCGTTGATTTAATGGGTTTGAAACGTCAAGGTACAAGATTTGTCATGTTGATTGATGATAAGCCTGGTGTATTTGCGCAGGTAACGAAGTTATTTGCACAAGAGAATGCTAACGTAGAAAATATCGCTGTATATCATACAGACCGTGGCTCTGAGGTTGTTGTTAAGGCAACAGGTGAAGTTGCGGTAGATAAGATGACAAAGACTTTACAGGATGCTGGATTTAATATTACCAATGTTGTTCAAACAACTACAGATGGTAAGACTGTTGTCTGGCTAAAGTAGAAGAAATAGGGTTCTGCAAGCGCAGAACCTTTTATGATAGAATAAAGAGCACGGAGATCAACTATGAACTGTCAATAAAAAAATATATTGAATTGACAGAGCATGACGAAAAACAACTCCTAGGGAGGAGAAATTCAAA
>CAKMPP010000153.1 GCA_927911475.1 uncultured Solobacterium sp.
TACACGATTAGATTGCCACATCAATACCACGTTCTTCTACTCCACTTCCTTCCCAACGAAGTTCTATTCCTGCTTCTTTAAAGCTAATCACAGAACTCTCGCACGGTATGCATCTCACCTGTTGCAATCACAAAGTCATCAGCTTCAGGCTGTTGGAGCATCAACCACATACATTCCACATAGTCTTTAGCATATCCCCAGTCACGTCTTGCATCTAAATTACCTAGATATAGTTTATCTTGATAACCCTTTGCGATGCGTGAAGCAGCAAGAGTTATCTTCGAGTTACGAAAGTTTTCACCTCTACGTTCACCTTCATGATTGAATAATATACCATTACAACAATACATTCCATAACTTTCTCGATAGTTTTTTACAATCCAATAGCCATATAATTTAGCTACTGCATAAGGAGAACGAGGATAGAATGGAGTTGTTTCTCTTTGTGGAATTTCTTGTACTTTACCATATAATTCAGATGTAGAAGCCTGATATATACGGCAAGTTTTATCAAGTTGACAGATACGAACGGCCTCTAACAAGCGTAAAACACCAATAGCATCGGTATCCGCAGTGTATTCTGGCACATCAAAAGACACCTTTACATGGCTTTGTGCTGCAAGATTATAGATTTCAGTAGGACGAATTTCGCCAATAATTCTAATCAAAGAAGAAGAGTCTGTCATATCTGCCCAATGCAAATTAACGAGTCTTTTCTGCTTCATATCTCTCACCCATTCATCTAAATACAAGTGTTCTATACGACCAGTGTTAAAAGATGACGATCTTCTTAATAGTCCATGAACTTCATATCCTTTATCTATTAGGAACTCTGCAAGATGAGAACCATCTTGACCAGTAATGCCTGTAATAAGTGCTACCTTCTGATTCATTGCTTTCTTTCTATCAATTTTCATCACGAAACTGTCTGATTCGTTGTTCTTCAGACATCTTACATATTAATAATTTACCATCTTGTTCTGCCACAATATATCCATCTAAGCCTTGAATAATTACTTGCTTAGCTTGTGTTGTGTGAATGATACAGTTACGAGATTCAAATAACTTAATATTATTTCCTATGCAACTATTTCCATATAGGTCATTCTTTGTGTGCATAAGAAGTGATCCCCATGTACCAAGGTCACTCCAACCAAAGTCTGATGGGAAGACAAATATTTCGTCAACTTTCTCCATAATAGCATAATCCACAGATATATTCTCACATTCAGGATAACGTCTGTCGATCTCTTCTTGCTCTTTTTCTGTTCCATAGATGGGCAACATTCCTTCAAAAATCTTGCTCATCGCAGGCTGATAAATACGGAATGCATTGACAATTGTACTTACATTCCAAATAAATATACCTGAATTCCAAAAATAGTTATTATGTTGAATATACTCTGTAGCTGTTTCTAAATCGGGTTTTTCACGAAAAGAATCAACTCTAAAGATTTCATTATTAAGTGGAGAACCTAGGCGTAAATCTGCCTGAATGTATCCATATCCAGTTTCAGGACGTGTTGGTTTCATTCCAAGAGTTACGATAGAGTCTGTTTCACTCGTAAATTTTAGAGAAGCAGAGATGACTCTTCTAAACTCATCTACATCAGTTACAATAGCGTCACTTGGTGCAACTACGATGTTTGCTTTAGGATCTTGTGACTTAATTCGCCAGCTTACATAAGCAATACATGGTGCGGTGTTGCGACGACAAGGTTCTAACAAGATATTAGACTCGTCGAGTTCGGGAAGTTGTTCCTTTACTAATGACAAATACTTACGATTGGTTACAACCCAAATATTTTCTTTTGGGCATATTCCACTAAATCTATCGATTGTCAATTGTATTAAAGTGCGTCCAACCCCTAATACATCTATAAATTGTTTAGGTACATCTGCAGTGCTCATAGGCCAAAACCTACTGCCTACGCCACCTGCCATTATCACCAAATGATTATTATTGTGACTCATAGGTATCTCTTTTTTATAATCTACAAATATAGTATAAATAATCTGATTATAGAAATTTTAAACGCTGTTTTTATTCTATAACTACGATAAACAAAGGTTCTGTAGGCTTATATACATTGCTCGTAGTGATGTTTTATTTATAACATAAATACTTCTTTCTATTTGACTAGGTTTCAAAAACAATCCTTTCACGATGTAAAAGCTATCTTTTTAGTGTACAATTACACTGCTTTTACAATGTAACAACAATGCTTTTATGATGAGAAAATAAACCTCTATTTCTGCAACATATATTATATAATAAGGTAAGGAGAGGTTTATTAGAAAATTACGAAGATAGAAATAGGCACAAAAAAGAAAAGTACAGCATTCATTGTAGTAAAAAGGTACTCAACAAAAACTGTACTTTTCGTTATCTGTGATTCTCGTTTATCTTGCAAACGAGATCTATCTCATTTTCAATTAACCGAAGTTATCGAACATAATGCTCTCAGGTTCAACACCAATGCTATACAACATATCTTGTACTGCCTTAGACATTGGACCAGGACCACACATGTAATATTCAATATCTTCAGGTGCATCGTGATCTTTAAGATATGTCTCGTACATCACTTGGTGTACAAATCCTGCTGTATAAGGAACTCCTGCTTCATCTGCCTTAGGGTCTGGACGGTCTAAAGCTAAATGGAAATGGAAGTTAGGATATTCCTTTTCTAGAGCATGGAAGTCCTCTAAGAAGAATGCTTCACTTAGTGAACGAGCACCATAGAAGTAGTGCATTTCACGGTCACGAGTGTGCAATGTCTTAAGCATATGCATGATTTGAGCACGCAAAGGAGCCATACCTGCTCCACCACCAACCCATATCATCTCTTTCTTTGAGTTGAAAATAGGATGGAAATCACCATAAGGTCCACTCATAAGAACCTTGTCTCCTGGCTTACGAGAGAAGATATAAGAACTTGCAATACCTGTTGGTACATCTTGGAAGCCTACTTCTGGACGTGGTTTAAATGGTGTTGTTGCAATACGAACTGTTAGAGTTATGCGATCACCTTCTGCAGGATAGTTCGCCATTGAATATGCTCTTACAGTATCTTCTGGGTTATGTGCTTTCAAAGAGAATATGTTAAAGTCTTCTCCACTGGTACATAATCTTCCCCGATATCATTCTTATCGAAATCTTTATCGTAATCAATGCAATCGTAAGCAGGAATCTTTATCTGTGCATAAGAACCTGGAATAAAGTCCATGTGCTCTCCTGGTGGAAGCTCAACAATAAACTCTTTAATGAAAGAACTTACGTTTTTATTCGAAATAACGGTGCATTCCCACTCTTTTACACCCATAACACTTTCGGGAACTTTAACCTTTAAGTCGCCCTTTACTTTACATTGACAACCTAAGCGCCAATTATCTTTAATTTCTTTACGTGTGAAATGAGAACGTTCAGAATCGAGAATCTCTCCTCCACCCTCAACAACTTGAAGTTTACATTGTCCACAACTAGCTTTACCTCCACACGCAGAAGGAAGGAATATACCATTCTCATTCAGTGTATTCATTACTGAATTTCCTTGTTCTACAGATAATTCCTTTTCTCCATTAATGTTTATTTTAACATTACCACTTGGTGATAAGAACTTCTTTGCTATCAATAAGACAACAACTAATAGAAGAATAATAACCAAAAAGACAATAATGCTAACAATAATAAAACTTTGATTCATAACTTATTAGTTTTCTTCTTCTTTTAATTAAATCTTAATTCCACTAAAACACATCATTGCTAATGCCATCAAACCAACGGTAATGAAAGTAATTCCAAGTCCTTGTAATGGTTTAGGAACATCGCTATATTGCATCTTTTCACGAATAGCTCCCATAGAAGTAATAGCAAGTGTCCAACCAAGTCCACTACCAATAGCATACACAATACTATCTGCTACACTCTTAATTGCCTGAGTATTTGATGCGTCCATATTCACTCTTTGTTGCATAAACAATGAAGCTCCCATGATTGCACAGTTTACAGCAATCAAAGGAAGGAAGATTCCTAGAGCTGCATATAATGAAGGTGAATACTTTTCTACTGCCATTTCAACTAATTGAGTGATACCTGCAATAACTGCAATAAATAGAATAAAACTCAAATAGCTTAGGTCTGCACCTTCGATAAGCAAGTCGGGACCTAATACTTTTGTTTGCAATAAATAGTTAATTGGCAATGTTACAAACAATACGAATGTAACTGCAAGACCTAATCCCAATGAGGTTTTTACGTTCTTCGATACCGCTAAGAATGAACACATTCCTAAAAAGAATGCGAAGATCATATTATCTACGAAGATAGATCTAAAGAATAAACTTATTAAATGTTCCATTTTACTTTCTTCCTTTATCAAAATAAGCACGATGAACCCAAATAACTACTCCTAGAAGTATCAACGCCATTGCTGGCATTGTCATCATACCATTATTTAAATAACCTGCATCATACACTCCTTGTGGAATTATTTGGAAACCTAATAAAGAGCCTCTTCCAAAGAATTCACGGAAAGCTCCAACGATAACTAATATCAAAGCATAACCTAATCCGTTTCCTATTCCATCTAGGAAGCTAGGCCAAGGCTTGTTCATCATTGCGAAAGCTTCGAGTCGTCCCATAAGAATACAGTTGGTAATAATCAATCCAACATATACTGAAAGGGCAACACTCACGTCGTAAACAAATGTTTTTAATACTTGACTTACAATTGTAACAAGTGCAGCAACTACCACCAATTGAACAATAATTCTTATTCGTGTTGGAATGGTATTGCGCATTATTGAAATAATTACATTTGAGAATGCAGTGATGATTGTAACAGCTAATCCCATAACAATTGCGGGTTTTAACTGTGATGTTACAGCCAAAGCACTACAAATACCCAACACCTGAACCAAGATAGGATTATCTAGGTTAAGCGGTGTGAATAAAACTTCTTTGTTTTGTTTTGAAAATAATGACATAATCTATTATTTTTTATCATTAAAGAACTTAATATACGCTCCTAAACCTTCATGAAGCATTTCTGTAACACCATTCATTGTTAAGGTTGCTCCTGTAACAGCATCAACCTGATTAGCTTGCTTTTCTGGATCTATCTTCTTTGAAATAGATAACGCTACGGTATTTCTATCATTCGCAAAGATGTGCTTATTCTTAAATAAAGCCTGCCAATTAGCGTTATCTTTGATTTCAGCTCCAAGTCCAGCGGTCTCACTTGCGTGATTAAAATATACGCCATAAATGGTTGACTTATCATCGTTTACAGCAATATAACCATTGATTGGTCCCCAAAGTCCCATTCCATATACTGGAATAACATAAACTTTTTTACCATTA
>CAKMPP010000154.1 GCA_927911475.1 uncultured Solobacterium sp.
CTTTACGTAAACAAATTTCTGGTAATGAGAAGATTTTATCAGTTCAGCATCTATCATTGAAGTAGGTGGCGTAAAGAAAGTAGATGATGTTAATTTTGCGGTACACGCTGGTGAGATTTTAGGAATTGCAGGTGTACAAGGCAATGGACAGGAAGAGTTGATTAAAGTAATCACTGGCATGGAAGCATATCAGTCCGGAAAAGTTATTCTTGGTGGGGTTGATATTTCTAAAAGCGACATTTTACACAAACGAGAAGCAGGTCTAGCATATATTCCTGAAGATCGTATGCAAGATGGTATTGCGGCTTCAGCAAGTATCCAAGATAACTCAATCTCTACATATTACCGTAAGCCAGAGTACTCTGGTAAAGTTTTTATGAAGAGTAAGAGCATTCGTAAGATTGCTCAAGAGCTAATCAAAAAGTTCCAAGTGAAAACAAATTCTGAAAAACAACGTATCAATTCACTTTCTGGTGGTAATATCCAGAAGGTTGTGGTTGCACGTGAATGGCAAACAAGCCCTAAGTGTATGATTGCCTCACAACCAACACGTGGTATCGATATTGGTTCAGCAAACTATATTCATCACCAATTAATTGATATGCGTAATAATGGGGCTGCTATTTTGTTAATTAGTGCAGACCTGAATGAAGTAATGGCGGTTAGTGATTCATTAATTGTAATGTTTGAAGGAAAGATTGTTGCATACTTTAAAAATGCAAAGGATGTGTCCGCAAACGAATTAGGTTTCTATATGTTAGGTACTAAGAAACAAAGTGAAGAAGAGATTAAGGAGGCGAGCAAATGAGTACGATGAAGAGAAAATTTCGTATTACTGATGATGGACCTTTTGAAGCATTACGTATTTTAGCTTCCATCGGTATTGCGTTAGTTGTAACGTTTGTTGTATTAGCATTTGTTTCAAAACAGCCTTTTGCTGACTTTATTCGCTTACTTACATACCCACTTAGTAAACCAAGTTACTTCGGATATGTGCTAGTTAAGGTAATTCCTTTAACATTTGCGGGGTTAGCAACTTTACTATACTTTAGAACCAATCTCTTTAATCTAGGTACAGAAGGTGTGTTCTATATCTCTGGTATTGTTGCGACAATATTCGCAATCAATCCAATGTTTATGACAGGTAACACTGTCATTGACTCCATGATTCCAATTGTGATGGCTACTTTATTTGGTGGTATTATCTCACTGATTCCAGGTCTTATCAGTATGCGTTATAAAGCTGATGAAATGGTTATTTCTTTGATGATGAACAGTATTCTATTTGGTATTGGTTATTTCATCTTAAAGAATTTCTTGGCAGTAGGTGGTGTCAATGGTACAGCATCTCCAAACTTTATCAAGACTGCTCGTTTACAAAATTTGATTCCAAAGACACAAGTACATACTGGTTTTATCATAATGATAATCGCCGTTATCTTAATCTATGTTCTTCTGTATAAGACAAAGCTTGGATATGCAATTCGTATGACTGGTATTAATGCAAACTTTGCGAAGTATTCTGGTATGGGTGCTTTCGGGATGTTTATGGCAGTTCACTTCTTAGCAGGTGCACTCGGTGGTATGGGTTCTTCTGTTGAACTATTAGGTATGTATCAGGCATTTACTTGGACAGTTCTACCGGGTCTGGGTTTTACTGGTGCTTTAATGGCAATGCTTGGCAAGAATGATCCAATTGGTGTATTGATTGCGGCGTTTGGTATTAGTTACTTACGCGCTTCTGCACAATTACTCGCAAATGATTTACCATACATTGATATCAAGATGATCTCTATTGTAGAAGTAATTCTGACATTACTTATTTCCTCTCAGTTCTTCTTGAGAAAGTGGCGTTCAAGACAACTTCTAAAGGAGGAAAAGAAGAATGGCTAATCTATTTAAGGATTTATTGAATGCTAGTTTTATCTTTATTGTCATTCGTGTTGCGGCTCCACTTGTATACGCATCTCTTTCTTCCTATGTAGCTTCACTTGCAGGTATTCCTAACATTGCGATAGAAGGTGTCATGAACTTTGCGGCATTATTCGGTGTTTACTTCAGTGCAATTACAGGGTCTGCATGGATTGGTTTACTAGGAGCGATTGGTGTAGGTATTGCCTGTGGTCTAGTACTTTCATTCTTTACCATTAAGATGAAAGCAAGTCCTATTATGGTAGGTATTGCATTAAACTTATTCTCAGCAGATTTTGCGATTTACTTATTATTGTTGTGGACTGGGTCAAAGGGTACTACAGCTAGTCTTCCATCAAAAGTATTACCAACAATTGATATCCCATTTATTAAAGATATTCCAGTTCTTGGTGAAATTCTTAGCGGACATTATTTCTTAACCTATGTATGTTTACTGTTAACAATTCTCTTATTTATCCTTGTCTATAAGACACCGTTTGGTTTACGTATGAAGGCTTGTGGTCTCGATGCGCATGCGGCTGAATCGGTTGGTATCAAAGTGAATCGTGTACGTATGATTGTCGGCAATTATGTCATGTTTCCTAGCTGCTTTAGGTGGTGCTTATCTTTCAATGGGATATATGTCATTCTATTCCAGCAATATGGTCGCATCTCGTGGATGGATTGGTATTGCGGCAGCAGCAGTAGGTGGAAAGAACCTTGGGGTAGTTGTTCTTGTGACAATGATATTCTCAGTTGCGCAAGCGATTGTAAACGTATTGTTATTAGAAGGTCTACCATCAGAGTTAGTAAATATTATTCCTTACGTCTCTGTATTGGTAATTTTGATTATCATCGGTATTCGTACTAAGAAACAACTCAAAGCAAAAGTATAGTTAGCAATTGATTTATTATATTAGCAGGCTATTGGTAGCCTGCTTTTATTAGTGCAACTTTTATGTATTCCATTGTTTCAACATCTCTTGTTTTAGTTTAAAATGTAGATACATAATCGGAGGGTTAAAAATAATGGATTATAAACAAAGATATGAAGAATGGGTTCAAATGTTACCTGAGGGTGACCCCCTGAAAGATGAATTGTTGGCTATCAAGGATAATGACAATGAAATCAAAGAGCGTTTTTATCAAAATTTAGCATTCGGTACTGCTGGTTTACGTGGCATTGTAGGTGCTGGTACTAACCGCATGAACTTC
The DNA here is from genome assembly GCA_927911475.1 of uncultured Solobacterium sp. Lineage (GTDB taxonomy): Bacteria > Bacillota_I > Bacilli_A > Erysipelotrichales > Erysipelotrichaceae > Bulleidia. Next base: position 3,127 of record CAKMPP010000154.1, read on the forward strand.
TATACAGTCGGTAAAGCAAGTCAAGGTGTAGCAGAGTATATCTGTGCACAGGGACAAGAAGCGATGGATAAGGGTATTGTCATTGCACATGATCCACGTCACTTCTCCAAAGAATTCTCACAGTTATCTGCTGGTATTTTCGCAGCGAATGGAATTAAGACTTATGTCTTCCCAGACTTACGTCCAACCCCTGAACTTGCGTTTATGATTCGTAAATTAGGTACAACATCTGGTATTAATATTACAGCTTCTCATAATCCAAAGGAATACAATGGTTATAAAGCGTATTGGAATGATGGTTGTCAGGTTAGTAGTACTGTAGCAGATGGTATGGAAGAAAGAATCAATGCAGTTGATATTTGGAATGGTATTAAAAAGTCAGACTTCAATGAAGGTGTAGCTTCAGGAAAGATTGTTGTATTATCTGAAGAATATGACCGTGCATATTTAGATCTTGTAGAAAGTCTAGCAATCCATAGTGGTGATGAAATTGACTTAGATATTCCACTTGTTTACACACCACTCAATGGTGCTGGTTCTATTCCATTTGCGACAATGATGAAGGACCGTGGATTTACGAACTGGCATATCGTTCCAGAACAAAAAGATCCAGATCCAGACTTTACTACAGTAGGTTATCCTAACCCTGAAAGCCCAGCAGCGTTCAAGATGAGTGAAGAACTTGGTAAGAAGGTTGGCGCAGAATTATTAATGGCTACTGACCCAGATAGTGATCGTTTCGCAATTGAATTGCGCGATGATGATGGTAACTATATCCCATTAAATGGTAACCAGACAGGATACTTATTGGTAAATTACATCTTAGAAGGTCACAAGAGCGCTGGAACATTACCAGAAAAGGGTGTCATGATTAAGTCTATTGTTACTTCTACAATGAGTACTGTCATGGCAAATGCGTATGGCGTTGAAATGTATGAAGCATTAACAGGCTTCAAGAATATTTGCGGACGTATTCCTGCATTACTTGAACAGGGATATACGTATCTATTCGGTTATGAAGAATCTGTAGGTTACGCAGCTAGTGTAGATATCCGTGATAAGGATGGTATCTCTGCTGGTATGTTAGTAGCAGAAGCTGCAGCGTACTATCGCAAGCAAGGTAAGACATTATGGAATGTATTACAGGAGTTATATGAGAAGTATGGCTTCTACGCAGAAGATGAACCAAACCTTGTATTAGAAGGTATTGCAGGTGCAGAGCGTATCAAGCGTATGATGGTTTCTATTAGAAACAATCTACCAACAGAAGTTGCTGGATACAAAGTAGATAAGGTAATTGATTACTTACATGGATATGAAGATATTCCTGCATCTAACGTATTGCGTTTCTACTTAGATAACGATAGTTGGTTTGCGGTACGTCCATCTGGAACAGAGCCAAAGATTAAGTTCTATTTCTATACAAAGCAATCCTCACGCAAGGAAGCTCTTGCAGTTAATGCGAAGATTAAAGAAGCAGTATTAGACATCGTAAATGCAATTGAATAAAGATACCCTAGGGTATCTTTTTCTAAGTTATGCTAAAATATTAAAAGGTGATAAATATGAAAAAGAAAACGAAACAAGTAGAACGTATTGAAACAATGGAAGCAAACATGAACGAAGTAAATGCTGTGCTTGCAGAAACAATTAAGGCAACAAAGAAACTAAAACGTGTGATGAAGAAGTATGATGCTTTAAGTAAGTATTATAGTAGCCAAGATTGGTTTGATGATGCACAAGCATATAGTAAAGGAAAACTTCCAGAGGATTTAAGTTGTGGAGTATTATCAGAAGATTTACCTTACGATGTAATTGGTGATATGTATTACTATGCATTATCACAATTGGAATTTGTAACAAACTTCTTAAAGAAACACTAAAGTTTTTGATAGGAGGATGTTAAAATGAGTAACATAGAATAAAAACACAATACATACAATTTTTCAAGTTGATCAGAAATATCCTTCTTGTGAAAATGGAATTTGGATTGATTTTAAGGATGATACATTC
>CAKMPP010000155.1 GCA_927911475.1 uncultured Solobacterium sp.
AAGGATAACGTTCATTGATTTGATAAGTTAGCAAAACTTATTAAAAGTGGAGAAAGAGATATAAGAGAATTTTCCATTTTCCCAAAGATATTTACTGTCTTTAATGTTGAACAGTGTGAAGGTGTTCCACCACTTGTTGAACAGGAAGAAAAGAAAATTAATCAGGAACAATATGTAACTGATGTTGCAAATGGAATGAAAGTAAAACTCTTAAATGATGGTAGGGACAATGCCTACTATTCTCCGTTTGAAGACACAGTACACTTACCAAATAAAAATGCATTCTCATCCGATTATGCATACAACGCAACAGCATTGCATGAGTTAGGACATGCAACAGGTAGCGAAAGCAGACTTCAACGTAATCAAAAAAATAATTTTGGTTCGCAAGCCTATGCTTTTGAAGAACTTGTAGCAGAGATGACAAGCTGCCTAGCTGCCAGCAGATTAATGCCAAGCGATGCAGACATGGATTCCTATATTCAAGAACATTCAAAAAAATCATCTAGCCTATGTAAAGGGATGGAGCACTATTATCAAAAACAATCCAAATGCGATTGAAGATGCATTAAAACAAGCAACATTAGCTACCGATTTTATGGACATGGCTGCAAACGTAATTACAGTAGATAGATTCAATGAATTACATAAATCAGAAGCATGCGTGCATAATGAGGATGGTATCTTCAGCGTAGAGAATTTTGGATTGAATCCTATAAATACAACTACATTAGCAATAGATGTAAGTGAGGAACTTACTCAAAGTTTGAGTAAAGGAAGAAGCCTTATAGATTGTTGGGGGGCGAAACGCCCCCCAGAGGATAGAAAGGAGATTACAGTGGATGATTATTTAGAAAAGATACGAAAGCGTGGACTGAATTCATTTCAACTGCATGAAGTGGAAGAAGGTTTAAAAAATGGACTTGATACAGAACAGATAGACATCTTTGCGAAGTCTGAATATGACCATATGCAGATGCAGGAAATACGTTTAGCTTTGGAGCATGGTTTTACCTTGAAGCAAATAAGTGTATTTTTAGATCCGTCAATAAATTATGAAGCAATGAACCACGCTAGAATCAAACTTCAAAATGAAAATGTAATCGAAGAAAAAGCAAGAGCAAAGCTACATGCGATGCAACTGAAAAATCTTTTTGTTGTGATACTGATTTTATTCTTGATTGGTGTAGCTGTGGTTGGAGGATACTTTGGTAGAAAATACTGGCTGATTTTTAATCAACCTATGGAATTAAAACTGAAGAGTACACATATTGATTTAGGTTATGGTGATGCGTTTAATCCTATTGATTATATCGATGAATATACTAAGGATGATGGAGTGCAATTAGTGTTGCCTAATGCAATTGATACGAAGCATATTGGACAAGTGAAAGTTATATACACACTAAAGAATCAATTAAAAAGTATTTCTAAAGAATTGACGGTGAACATTCAAGATAAGAACTCACCCGTGATTACACTAAATACAAAAGATATTACTTTAACTCGCACCAAAGATTCTTTTAATGGCAAATCTTATTTATCTAGTGCTATGGACGATGTTGATGGAGACGTTACAGAGCATGTTACGTGGACAAATCCAGATGAGAGTATAAATGACCAAACGATTACATACAGCGTTAAAGACAAGGCTGGAAATGAGTCACAGAGCGTTTTAAGTCTACATTACAAAGACCCAGAACCTGCGCCTACACCAGAGACGATCGTAATCTATCAACCGAGTGGAGGTGGTGGAAATACTTCTGGGGGGCGAAACGCCCCCCAAGCATCACCACGTCTCATGGAACACAGTATTTTATGTTCTCAGATGGGTATACCTTGGATTCTGGATACAGTGCATGCATAGCTGCTGGTTCAGCTTTTGGGGCATATTCATGTGAGCCTATTATGGGTGGTGATGGTTTGTATAAAGGGTACAAACTAAGCTATTAAATTAGTTGGGGGCGAAACGCCCCCAGAAGATAGAAAGGAGAATGTTGTGAAGGAAGTAGATAAGAAAAAGGTATTGGAAAATAAGATAAGACTAGCAGCCGTACAAATTATTAAGGATTCTTTCGGGTTGCTTGGAGCCGAAGCTTATAATCCGTTAGTTGTTGGAATCAAAACGCTTATAAAAGAAAAGAAGATAGATAGTGCAAAAGGCGCAGCTGAGATGATGTGGCAGTTTGTTATGAACTATAACTTTCATCAAGATGAATTAAATAAAAATCTTTTCTGTATTGAAAGCTATGATTTGGGTGGATTGACCTATGTGGTAGATAAAGGAACAGGGAAGATATTTGTAGGTGGAAAGGAGCTGCTTAATGGATGAGTAAATTATATGGATATGAGTTGCCACCAGAATTTAAATATGAAGAAATCGAAGATGAATTTAAGATTTATCTTCCAGAAGGTGGGAGCCTTGAAGGAGTCTTCTTTACAGTCCCTAAAGAGTATACAGAAGATACAAATGGACGATTGAAGATAACTTTAAAAAACAAAGATGTAATCTATCTATTTAATGAAAAAAAAGGAACGTATCAGACAATACGTTGGAAACAGGTAT
>CAKMPP010000156.1 GCA_927911475.1 uncultured Solobacterium sp.
GTAAGCGCAGTACCATCATAGTTCTTCCAATCCTTTACAACCTTGATTGAAGAAGTATGATATGTCATCGCAGCAGGTTCAAGTGTCAATGTCGCACGATTACCATTAATATCATAATCTAAGACAGGCGTAATCACATCTACCTTATCGTTATATGACATTGACAGATTATTTTCTGCCTTATATGTCACTTCAATTCTTCCACCATCCCCATCACTAACAGTTGTCTTTGCAACAAGCATAACCATATTAGCATCTGCAGGATCAGTAACAATATCATAATCAGCAGGCTGTGGTGCGTGATTGAGTGCATAGGTCTTGCCTGGCTTTAACTTAATATACTTCACTTCAAAGTTTGGCGTCGCTTCCACTTTGTCCAGTTTTAATGGTAACTGATTCGGACCTTCTGGCATAAATGCCGGACCAAAGTCTAGATTCTCGTTCAGCAATGGAATAAATACATTTGCGTAGTTGATTGGTTGTCCACTGTTATTTCTGAGTTTGATACGCATTGTTGTCGTATCACCTTTATCTAATACGACTGTTGTATCTTTCTTCGTTGTTGAAGAAGTATTGTCATAGATAATTTCTGCACCTGTATCTTTATCAATTAAAGTGGAATGCGCATTTACTTCAGCCGCCTGATTCACTTTGACACCTGGTCCTTCAGACAAGGAAACCATTGTCTTACCAGAGTTTACAGCTGTACCAAACACCGCTGTATATTTGTCTGTATTCCAGTTGCTTCTATCCCACTTTTCAGGTTTGATAACTGCACCAATTGCATCAAAGTCCTTTGTTGTAATTCCAAGGAAGTCATTGATATGGTAAGTTGCAACCTTAACTGTCTTGTCCGCATGAACGTCGAACTTCACAGTCATATTCTTACTCGTAAAGTTTGGTTGATATTGCCCTCTTGTTTCTTGACCAATATCGATAGAATACTTCCAAACCTTAATCTTTTCACCATCTTTTTCGAACTCGCCAACATAACTTGGAGCACTTAGTGTTCCCTCTGTAACTTGTAAGTTCGAATATGTAAAGCCTTCCGGCATAATCACATATAACTCAGGTTCCTGTAATGGATTCCAATCCCAGTTCGCATCATCAATACGGCCTGAAACCGTAAAGGAATTTCCGCCGAGAATCTGTGACTCGCTAATTATACCAACACCATTTTTCACTTCAGGCACCTTTGGTTTGCCTGTTAAGTGATAGGTATCACCTACAGTTGGAGTCGTACCTGTTGTATAAAATTTTACAGTTGTCTTAACATCTTCATTTGTGCCAACCTTCCAGCTACCAAATACACCATTTGAAATATATGACCAGCCGTAGAACTCTCCATCAGAAATAAACTTGTTATTTGGATTCCATGTATCTAATAAGTCACGATGAGGACGCACACCATCATATTGTGCAGGGATAGGACCTAAATCAACCTTAATTGACGTAATTGAGTCATTAATATCTAAGCCTAATGCAGTGTTTGTAATGAGAGCTGAAACATTTGACTTCTGTAAGATGCTTGAATCAGCCACACCACTTGCGCCACTAGCAGATGTCCAATAGATATTTCCATATACCATATCCGTATGATATGGAATTGTAACACCACGAATAATAGCCGTATTTGTTTCATCAATTGTCATCTCAATTGTCTTTGGTTTTGTTGGAGTGGATAACTCATTCTTAATCAGCAATGAACCTAAACGTACGTTATAAGTATCATACTTTTTATATGCCCAGTTAACTGCTGTATCTGTTAAACCATGAGAAGTTATCTGTTCTGGATCAACACCCTCAATAATCTTTACTGTCATTGTAGATACATTACTTGAAGTACGATCTGCATTTGGCGTATCATCCCAAATTGTCTTTTTGAAATTCTTTAAAACAATATTGAATGTAGAACCACTTGCACGCGTAGAGTTTGCCGGAACCTTTACATGTGGCACAAATACTGGTGTGCCAGAATAAGAACCTGGTTCATCCCATTCTAATTTTGTGGTCTTAATACCACCACTTTCAGTCGTAGAAACAACTGTACCATTGCTATGATAAAGCTGTGTTTCTTCGAGAGAAATAAATTCAATATCACTAGGATATTCAATTTCAATTGTTGTCTTACTACTAGCTTCTGTTAAGGACTTAGTACCTGTAATAGATGCCAATAAAGTAGTAGTTGTATCACCTTTATTAACTATTTCCGATGATTGATCTGTCCAGAAGTTATATCTAAGTTCGTCTGTAGATTTCGCATTAAAAGAACGTGCATCTACCGTTGATGTATTATCTGTACTAAGACTAACACGAATTAGATTTGCTAGAATCTGGTTTGGATCTTGATTTAAATATGCACTATCAATACTAAAACTAATTTCTCCAGCAGAAGCTACATTTGTCAAAGATGTCTTTGTCTTGTAGATGAGTTCGCCATTTCTTGCCTGAGCAGAACCAGCAGTTGGATACCCATATGGAGAAGTACCTGTGCCTGTTGGAGTCTTTACCAACTTTTCAAATCCCGTCGCAGTGACTGGTCCTTCTGTAAATGTAGAACCAGGAAGTGTCGTTATATACGCTCCATTTCCAAGATTTAAATGAAAATAGGTATTTGAAAACTGCAAGGATGATGGAACAGAATATTCTACATCCAATGAGTAAATAACACCTGTCTTTAGTTCAGGAACATCACCTGCCAATAAGTCAGCAACCTGCACCCCCGTAGATGAGTCCTTTACAATTACTTTATTAAATTTAAAACCAGTTGTATCCTCAGCCTGAACGACTGCTTTTCCAGGAATAAAACCGGCGACTACAATTAAAAGTGACAATAAAAATGTAAACACTCTCTGTAATCCCTTCATAAAACGATGATTGCTACACATAGATTTCTCCTTTTCATCAATTCCTGCAGCGTTTTACTTTGGATGACGTCATTGCTAGGAATTGTGATTACCCATCATCAACGCTACTTGGCAACATGGGTTCACTTGCTGTTTTTAACTGGTCTAGTTTAGCAATTTTCGTATTCAAAGGATGTGTTTACAAACAAAAACACCTATTTTGTTGTTTATATCAATTTTAAGTTACATTGTCTAAGAATCAAATAACAAGTTTTTTAAATTTTAAGTATACTTTTTGTCATTTTTTAGTATCATATTGTTATCTTTATATATTTCTAAAACCCTGTATCCAAAATAAAAGATAGGCCCTTTGAAGTCTATCTTCTCAGAAACCTACCTTTTATGATTCTATCCCTTTCAATTATCAATTAATCAATCACTGCACGAGCAGCTGCATCTTTGTAATACTTAAATTCTGTAAATACTTCTCCCTTATATGGATTCTTCTTTGTCTTTATACACGTACGGATGATGTAGATGATAGCGATAAGATTTACAATAAGTGCTAGTCCACTAACAATTGTCATCATTGTCGGATTTGCGTTCGCACTTCCACCAGCTACAATACCATTTAAAGTTCCGTCTGCGTATAACGCTGGTAATGTAACCCAAGGAAATGCCTTTGTGCCATCAGCCAATGTCTCTTGAAATAATGGGAACACCTGTGCAAACATACACCAAATACATAGAGTATTTGCTCTATTTTGAATCCATCCACCCTTGTTCCATAATAATGCAGGAATTGTAGGTGATAGAAGTAAGGCCACACCACAGAACCATGTATGTGTTGGTAAGCAGTTGTATGTATATGCAAAATTCCACACATCATAGATTAAGATATATACCCAAATCATGTCTGGCCAAATCATATCCTTTTCATCCTTAGAAGAATATACAGCCCACCAACCCGTCATACAGAAGATATTAATCAAACCTGCTAAACCATTGAATACATTATGCCATCCACCGTATAACCATACACCTTCAGAAGACAACCACCATTTGTACCATCCGTTGATTGCAGACTCAAAATCACTCGCTACTGCAATCAAGATATTAATTGCGACAATCGCAAATGGGAATGCACGGAACCAACGTTGTTTTCCAATACCCCATTTGTATTTGATCATCATAAATCCAATACAACCAGTAAGTGACGCATAGAGTTTCGCATAATGGAACCAACCATTCATATATAGATATGTCTGGTTATGTAACGCCCACTCAGCACCCATTCTAGCTGATACATATATTGCGATAAAATAAACTGTCAAAATTAATGGTAAAACAAAAAACATCAAGATACCGCCAAACTTTGTACGACGAGAAAACTCATTTAACAAGATTAAGCTGACAAGTACCCCTAACATTGCGACCCATTGGTATATGGCCGTATCCCCGCTAATGTGAAATAACATATTTTCCTCCCCTTTTTTATGTTCTCACTTCATTCAATTATGCATGTATAAACATGTGATTAATTTCACTTATATTTTATAAAACATCAAACTGTTAGACAATGGCTAGATTAAAAATTCTTTTAGAATTTTGACAAATATAAAAAATTGGATAAAATTTTATCCAATTTTTACCTGATATCTTCTGGTGTAGTAATTTTGTAATTAGAGTATTTTCCTTCAACCACAGCCACTCTTTCATCAGAATACTTCTCTACCAAGGAAGTATCATCTGTGCCAATAAAGTGGTCTTCCTTTGCTTTATGCATGCATGTAAGTAATAAATCTGTCTCAAATGCCTGTGGTGTCTGTGCACACTGTAATGTACTACGTTCATATGTCTCTACAACATATCCATTTTTCACATGCTTTACAGTATCCTTGCATGGAACACAAAGTAAAGCAGCCTTCTCTGTTTCCATCGTTTTTTTAAGTTTCTCTAATGACTCTTGATCTAAGAAAGGTCTTGCTCCATCATGCACGAAAACAATATCTGCTAGTACTGCACGCAAGCCATTATAAACACTATCTTGGCGTGTTGCACCACCACACGCAAACACGACTCTACCATCCTTTCTCCCTTGTTCTTTTTCAAAATGCTCTGCACAATCAGTCACCAATACAATTTGCATACAATCACTATCATTCAGAAATACTGAAAGCGTCTTATCCAAAATGGTTGTTCCATCTGGCAGTTTTGCATAAACCTTATTAAATCCAAGCTTCATTCTTGTTCCACTACCTGCCGCAACGATTAGAGCACTGTATTGCATAACTTTCTCCCTCTTTTTTCATATATTAAAACATAATCAGATGTCATGCGCATCAATAAAATGTATAATAATCAAAAAAAGGAGATAACATGCGCTATAACGGGATTATTTTTGATTTTAACGGTACATTATTCTTTGATACTGATTTACATATTCAAGCTTGGGATACAATCGCTATGAGAGTCGTCGGTGAACACATGACAAAAGAAATACTTGTACAGAAGTACTGGGGTTTGGCAAATGTCGATTTAATTCAACGTATGACGAATAATACACTTTCTACAGAAGAATGTGAACGTCTATCAGTGAGAAGGAAGCCCTTTATCGCCAATATGTCAAAAATACTCCTAATGCTGTACTAGCTCCTGGTGTCATTGAATTCTTTAACTACCTCAAACAACATAATATTCCCTTTACGATTGCCTCTGCATCAATCAAGAAAAATATAGATTTCTATGTATCACAGTTCCACTTAGACCAATGGATCGACCCAAGTACGATCGTCTACGATGACGGTACATATAACAGTAAATACGAAATGTATTTAGAAGCTATGAAACGTCTTCATATATCTGATCATGTTATCGTCTTTGAAGATTCTATCAACGGCGTTCTCGCCGCAAAAAAGGCCAATGCAAATGTTATTGCGATTGCTAGTGATTCTCTTGAAGCACACGATCTTCCATTCTTAACTGCAACAATCAATGATTTCCGAGGTATTGTTGAACTACTTGAAGCTCTTCCTGAATAACTCTGTATAGAAAAAAGGTCTCATATATGCGAGAGACCTCATCCAAATACTGCACCTAATAATCCATAAAATACTAATGTCATGATTACTGCAGCCATTGCAACTCCAATCAATATTGATAGGGTTGCTTTTTTTAAGTCCATTTCAAACAAAGCCGCAATCAAGCATCCAGTCCAAGCACCTGTACCAGGTAATGGGATTCCCACAAATAGTGCCAATCCCCAGAAACCATACTTATCGATTTTCGGCTTATTCTTAATTGCTTTCTGTTCTAACCACTCCGCAATCTTGGATAAGTGATGTGTTGATAGCCAATGGATTAGCTTTTTAATTCCAAATAAAATAAATGGGATTGGTAAAATATTACCAATGACACACCAGAATACTGCCTGCCACATAGGGATCCCTAACATCTTGGCAAGTAATAAACCACCACGTTCTTCAATCAGTGGTAGTAAGCTAACTAAAAAGATTGATAATTTAGGTGATAAGAACTTCCCGACAGTTCCTGCCCACCAGAGAATAAAACCTTCCATGCAAAACCTCCGCATATCCTTGCATACTTTACCATAGACCACTATCCATCGCAATTGCACTAACAGAAAATCATTTAAAACTGGCAAAAATTTATCTATACTCGTAGTTCCCCAGGTTTCCAAATTATTTTCCAAAAAAAATGCAAAAAATGTATTTTCCAAAAAAAATGCAAAAAATGTGTTGACACCATCTGTTGTGGTTGATATTATATTAAAGCATTCGATGAAGTTGGGCCTGTAGCTCAGGTGGCTAGAGCGCACCCCTGATAAGGGTGAGGTCGCTGGTTCAAGTCCATTCAGGCCCACCATTTTCGGAAAACTCATCGAATTGATATACATGGGGTTATAGCTCAGCTGGGAGAGCACCTGCTTTGCAAGCAGGGGGTCAGGAGTTCGATCCTCCTTAGCTCCACTCATCAAAAAAATACCGTAAAATGCGGTATTTTTTATTTATTGAGAAGAAATTGAGATTAATAAACTAAAAGCAGATTTCACGTGTGTGTGTATGAAATCTGCTAAATTTTTATTTCTTAGGTTTTGCAAGAACAAATAATGCGTTACGTTCGTAGTTTTCATTTCCTTCTTCTGCGAAGAAATCATACATTGACCAGTTATAGTAGAAACGTTCAGCACCATATACAAAGTAACCATCTTGATTATGATCAGTTGTATCATAAGGATCTGCCATAATCATAACGTCATCTTGTGTTGTCTCTGTTCCCATATCATCATAGCCAATTACTACTTGCCAGTGTCCGCCCCACTCAATCCAGCAAACCATTACTGCATTTCCAGCTTGGATTTCTTCCTTAAAGCGTGACAGAGGGAAAACTTCGTGTGGATCTTCACCAATATGGTCATAGTTAGATTCAATATTGAATCCACCAACACCTTCAAACATTTCTACTGCTTGTTTTACAGATGTAGGTCCAGGTGTCAAACCATTAGAGCGTAGTTTAGCAAGATCTTCTTCACCTATATTTCCTCTTTTACCATAGAAATCCAATACCATTAAGGCAGAAGCCACACCGCAACTCCATTCACTAGATTGTTGAATTGTTTTAAACTTTGGCAAAATTGAAAGTGAGCCATTACTTGTCATATTGTAATAATCTAAAGATGTAAAATAAGGACTTCCCTTATGATCTCCTGCACGTTCAACGGAATCTGAACCAGCTTCTGGATCTAGATCTTCATTATCCTCAATCTTCATTTCATCACTGTAATTACCAGTAGAGTTTGCGGCTGTTTCCTTTTCAGATACAGCTTTTGTTGTGCATGCTGTCATAAGCAGCGCAAGTAAAACTAAATAAAACTTTTTCATTTTTCCCCTTCCCGGTCCCCAACAAAAAAGGCAGTATCAACCAATACCACCTGTATGTATTCTATTCGTCACACACTTATCTCTAAAAGACTACTACAGGCACAGAGTTGATTGCTCAATATGCGGGAAATCCCGATTAATCAGGCAGTCCTTCTGCCCTGCTGCATCCACGATGCAGTCCCTGCTTCTTCAACAGGTCTTCGGCATTTGACCCGGCCGTCCGTGTAGCCTCAGCTTATAATAAGCGGTCAAGCGTGACATATTTATCACAGTGATAGTTTACAAAAAGCAACATACAAAAACAAGTATATTTTTTGAAATTTTGTATCATGCATTAAAAAAGATTCACTTCAAACAGTAGTGAATCTTTTTTATAACTTTTATAAAACAGCTTTTACTTGTTCGTAAACGCCTTCGCCATCTAGCTTATACTTAGCCATTAACTTATTGGCATCGCCAGATTCAGCATATGTATCTTGGATACCAATACGGCGAATCTTCTTAGGGCACTTCTCTGCTGCAATTTCACAGATGAGTCCACCCAATCCACCGATTACATTATGTTCTTCAGCAGTGAATACTACATTATACTTCGCTAGTAATTCAGCAATCTGTTCTTCATTGCATGGCTTTATTGCACATACATCTACTACAGCTACTTCCTTGCCTTCTGCGCTTAACTTTTCAGCTGCCTTTAGAGCAGATTGAACCAGCAAGCCACAAGCAAAGATTACAGCATCCTTACCTTCACGAACAACATGAGGCTTACTGAAATCGAATACTGTATCTTCTGTATATACATCCTCAACAGAAGAACGACCAAGTCTTACATAACATGGTGTATTTGTAGAAGCGACATGTCTAATAACTGCCTTTGTCTGTGCAGCATCACATGGCACATATACTTCCATACCTGGCACAACACGCATTAATGCGATATCTTCGATTGCTTGGTGAGAAACACCATCTTCACCTACAGTAATACCAGCATGTGTTCCACACACCTTAACGTTTAAGTGAGGGTATGCAACACTATTACGAATCTGTTCCCAAGCTCTACCCGTGCAGAACATTGAGAATGAAGATGCGAATGGAATAAATCCACTTGTCGCAAAACCAGCTGCATGACCAATCATATCAGCTTCGGCAATACCTAAATTAAAGAATCTTTCAGGTGCTACCTTTTTCGCATTTGCTGTCTTAGTACTGCCTGAAAGGTCTGCATCTAATACCACAATCTTATTATTTTCAACGATTAATTCAGCTAACGCTTCACCATACGCTTCTCTTGTTGCCTTACCCATGACTACTCTGCCTCCAATTCTGCCATTGCTGCTTCAAATTGCTCTTGGTTAGGTGCCTTTCCATGCCATCCAGCATTGTTTTCCATAAAGGAAACACCCTTACCCTTAACAGTACGAGCGATGATTGCTGTTGGCTTGCCCTTCACTGTCTTTGCTTCAGCAAATGCAGCTTGTAATTCTTCCATATTATGTCCATCAACACAAATTACATGGAATCCAAATGCCGCAAACTTCTGGTCCAATGGTTCAGGCCCAATAACATCAGCAGTATTACCATCAATCTGTAAACCATTTACATCGATGATTGCGCACAGATTATCATTCTTATAATGAGCAGCAGCCATTGCAGCTTCCCAGATTTCGCCCTCTTCTGTTTCGCCATCACCAATTAAGCAATAGATACGATGGTCATTACCAGCTAATTTATTAGCTAATGCCATTCCATCCGCTACCGCAAAACCTTGACCTAATGAACCAGTAGACATATCTACACCTGTTACATAGTTCATATTTGGATGTCCTTGTAACTTAGAATCTATTAAACGGAATGTCTTTAATTCTTCTTCTGCTAAAATACCCTTTTCAGCTAGTACAGCATATAAGAGTGGTGATACATGTCCCTTCGATAATACAAAACGATCACGATCAATTCCACCTGCATTTTCCTTATTGATATCCATCACATCAAAATAAAGCACTGTAAGAATATCTGTAGCACCCAATGATCCTCCTGGGTGTCCAGATTGTGCAGTATACACTTGTCTTAAAATATTCTTACGAATATTCTTCGCGTGTAATTTCAAATCTTCAATTACCATTATACGGCCTCCTGTTTTATACTATTTTTATATTAACATGTTCACATTAGATACAAAAGTTCTTTTCCCTAACATTTAACAAAAGGAAAAGACAGTATTCATTAATATGGAATATCGTTCATAAAATATTCCATTTCTCATTATTTTTTCTATACTATTTCTATGAAGGTGCTTATATGAAAAAACAGTTTATTACAAGAAATATCCATCCATGCATTCACAGAATTCAATTAGGTAGCGCTGAATATCCAGAATTCTAATAGCGGTTGTACTGTCATATTAAGTGAATCAGGATATCCTACCGGAATCGATATTCGTGGTGGTGCTCCTGCATCTAGAGAAAGTGGATTATTAAATCCACTCGCTGCTAACGATGGAGTACATGCGATTGTACTATCCGGAGGTAGTGCATTTGGTCTTGATACTGCTAGTGGTGTTATGAAGTTTCTAGCAGAGCGCAATATCGGTTTCCCTACTGCGGCAGGTGTTGTACCTATTGTTTGTGCTTCCTGCTTATTTGATTTAATGGTAATCCAACACAAAAATATCCGGACGCTAATCTTGGTTATCAAGCATGCGAAAATGCATATCAAGGAATCTTTGAAGAAGGAAGACACGGAGCCGGTACTGGTGCTACTATCGGGAAGATATATGGTCCAAAACAAGCCTCCCCTTCTGCCCTAGCAACCTACGCAGTACAACTAGGAGATTTAAAAGTTGGAGCTATCGTCGCAGTCAATGCAGTCGGTAATATCTATAATCCTAATAGCGGTAATATACTCTCTGGTATTCGTAATCTAAAAGATGGTGGTTTTATCGATGCTGAGGAGGCGTTATATACTGCAATCTTAGGTCGTGATTTATTCCATCAAAATACAACTATCGGTGCAATCATTACCAATGCAAAGCTAGATAAGACAGCACTTACAAAAGTTGCAAGCATGGCACATGATGGATATGCACGCGTTATTAAACCAGTACACACTACATTTGATGGAGATTCCATCTATGCAATGAGTTCTAGCACCATACCAGCAGACATCAATGTCGTAGGTACAATCGCTGCTTATGTTATGGAACAAGCAATTTTTAAAAAACTGTTGATTTTATCAAATAATTAGGAGCGTATCAATCATGAATGAACGTTTACAAAACAAATGGATTTCATCCTAGAAATCGATAAAGAAAAGAATATCTTCCGTCAGACTCATTTAACCAATCATGGAAGAAATGAGAATGACGCAGAACATGCATGGCACATGGCTATTATGAGCTACCTTTTAAAGGAACATGCAAACGAAAAAGATTGATATTGCTAAGACAATGATGATGTGTCTGATTCACGATATTGTGGAAATTGATGCAGGTGATACGTATGCATATGATACTGAAGGACTAAAAACACAAAAGGCAAGAGAAGATCTTGCCAAAGAAAGAATTTATTCACTTTTACCAAATGATCAAAAAGTAGAATTGATTGCACTCTTTGATGAGTTTGAAGCAAATGAAACTGCCGAAGCGAAGTTTGCACATGCAATGGATAACTTCCAACCTCTCTTACTTAACGATTCCAATGATGGTGGTGACTGGAAAGATCACCAAGTCACTGCAGAAAAAGTATATGGACGTCAATCAAAAACAAAACTAGGTTCTGAAGTTATCTACGAGGTAACAGATCAAATTCTTCAAAACCATATAAACAAAGGTAATCTTAAATAACTTGCATGCATATAAAAAAATCTCCTGATGGACTAAAGAGCCCCCAAATCGCAGCACTTAAACTATCTTCTCAAAATAATTTTGTGTAGAATTTGATTTTTCAAAAGAAAAGAAGATGATTTTCTAATATAATCATCTTCTGAATATAGAGTTTGTAGTTGACTTATTTTTAATCATATTTTGTTAAATTGTAGGTCTTTACCACTCTCATAGTATTTTGAACATATGTTGAACTTGTAGCATATCCCGCTTGTTTAATATATGTCAAATACTCTTCTGGAGTTGTGGCTGTCTTAATTTTCGCGTAGTTAGGGAACTTCGTAAATTCGAAATACCCACGTACACCTTCCTCTATGCTGTTATATGCTCTGAAGTTATCACGAATATTTGTATAAGTTCCTGGAACATATTCTTCCTGCGTAGCCATATTAACAGACTTACCCGTCCAATATGGTCCAGCCTTCAATCCAAAGTAGTTATGATACTTAGCAGATAGTGTTGATCTTCCCCAATTACTTTCAAGAATAGCTTGAGCAAGAATTCCACTATTTACCTTAATACCATACTGTGCTGAGTACTTACGAATGTAATAAGCCATTACCTGAATAAACTCTTCATTTGTGTAATTTTCTCGCAATGTTTTTGGGGAAGCACTCTTTCCATATTCGAAATATTCTTCTTCGCCATTTTCCATCTGTACCCAACCATTTGCATAGTATCCGTTTAGTGCATACACCCCATTGATCCATCCGGTAGCATATTCACCATCCTTATACAGACGCTGCTCTCCACCATAAGTCTGAAGCCCTTGGGCAAGAATTCCATTTAAATATAGACGTTCATCTCCGTTTGAATCGATTCCTTTGCCAGTAAGACGTACACCATCTTTGTAGAAATAATAGTAATGCCCATCAATTGGCTCGTTATGACGCACCCAGCCATTAGCAGCATAACCACTTACATAATACTTTCCATCTCTAAATCCTGTAACGAGATTTCCATCCTCATATAAGCGATATTCATCTTATAATTTTGCATGCCTTGAGCTAAGATTCCGTTTATGAATAGATGCTCTCCATTCCATCAGTTCGAT
>CAKMPP010000157.1 GCA_927911475.1 uncultured Solobacterium sp.
GTCATTTCTTAGATACGTAGCACCCAAGTGCTCTATTGTATGCATTTCTGCAGTATTCATCACCGGTTCTTTATTCGGTGTTGTCATTCTTAAATCAAACGTTGTAATCGTCACATCGTTAAAATGATCTTGACGAGACACATATATACCAGGTTCTAAAATGAGATGATTGACTGTAAAACTAGCGATTTTTTCCATAGTAGCCCTCTTCTATTCTATATAAGGTTATACCATACTTAAAAACTTAATGGGAAACTTTCCACAGTCTAAGATATAATAGACTCATGAAGAAATTAATGACAAGATTATTTGCAATTACATGTACACTATTGATTGCCTTAACAACACTATTTCCAGCTAGCGCTAGAGAAGATGATTTTGATTTAGGTAGAAACCTATATAGTACAAACTATATCTTTCTAGATGCAGATACAGGACAAGTTCTAGACGCAAAAAAACAGGATGAACAAATTAGTATCGCATCTCTTACAAAGATGATGACAGTACTTCTAGCTATCGAAAATAGTTCTTCCCTCAATGAAAACATTACGATTACAGATGAAATGCTTGCAGGGCTATACGAAGAGCAAGCAAGTGTTGCAGGATATATCAGTGGAGATGTAGCCACTTTACTAGATTTATGTTACGCTGCTGCTGTTCCATCTGCAGCAGATGCCGCAAATGCACTTGCATTACAGATTGGTGGTAGCTTTGAAAAGTTCTATCAGATGATGAATGATAAAGCAGCAGAGTTAGGAATGAATCACACCGTCTTTAAGAGTGCACACGGTCTTGACCGTGATGGCCAATATTCAACGGTTGAGGATATGTCAAAGTTATTACGTTATGCATTACAAAATCCAACCTTCAAAGAGATCTTCTCCACAAAGGAATATACAACCCAAGCCACAACCTATTATCCGTTTGGAATTCCACTTGCTAGTACGATTTGGGCCTATGCGGATACATATGGATACGATTTAACAAATCTATCTGGTGGTAAGACTGGTTATACATTACAAGCCGGTAGATGTATCGCCTACTGGGCGACTGTCAATGATATGAATATTATTGCCGTAACAGCTGGTGCAAGCACTAACGTTGAACAATACTCCAACTTAAGTGATGCACAAACTAGCCTAAAGAATCTATCTTCTTGGCAGAAGAAAACAATCCTTAAAACCAATGATGTCGTTTCAACAATTGAATATAAATCATTCATGCATACTGCAAATATCGACGTAAAGATGGATAAAGATATTTCACTCGATTTACCTACAAATGCAGAATGTACATACGCAATTGATTTACCAAAGAAATTCTCAGCAGAACTATACGACCAAAATATTCAGGCCACAATTACATTCACTGCTGATAATAAAACCATCTATACAAAAACAATTAGTATTACACTTCCACAAGAAAAGAATATATTCGGAAGAATCATTCTACATCTACAAAACTTTATAAAAGGTTGATTGCGCGTGAACAATCAACCTTTTTCATTTCCAACTCCATCTTTTACTTCAATAATACGATCACAATATGTCAGTGTAGATAAACGATGTGAGATCGTTAAAATCATCTTATCTTTAAACTCCTTCTCTAATGTATAGAGAAGTTCTTTCTCATGTAATACATCTAGAGCGCTTGTAGGCTCATCTAAAATAATTACATCCGGTTGTTTTAACATGATACGTGCTAAGCCAATTCGCTGTCTTTCACCACCTGAAACACGCAAGCTCATTTGACCCATTTGTGTATCATAGCCTTCTGCTAAACTCATAATAAAGTCATCAATACCAGCTCTTTTCGCTGCTAGACGAATTTCATCCAATGTAGCTTCTGGGTTTGCGATAGCGATATTTCCAGCAATCGTATCGTTAAATAGATAGGTATCCTGTTCTAATACCGCAATATGACGATGTAATTCTTCAAATGAGAATTGGTCTAATAAGATACCATTGATACGGATATCCCCAGTTTGAATCGGATAATATCTTAACAACAATCTTAAAATCGTTGATTTCCCAGAGCCACTTTCACCGATAATACCAATATGTTCATGGTTCTGTACTGATAAATGAAATTGTTTTAAAATCTTTCGATTAGTATTTGGATATGTAAATGAAACATCTTCAAAATCAATACGTTCGACGTGATCAATCTTCACGGATTTACTTGGGTCAACAGTCAGCGGATTTGCGTCTTCAATCAAGAAGATTCTCTCTGCTGCCGCAAAGGCCTCAAGTAAATGAGAAACAACAAATGTAAGTGAGAATGTAGAAGAGAATGATGCAGTCGCAATAAATGAAATTACAATCGTACCAACTGGATTTCCAATTCCATTTGAAAGTAAATACGCAGCTACAACCAATATCATCACTCTACCAAGATAGACAAAGAAATTTGGGGCGGAAGATAATGCTTGTTTATGCATCGTCATAGCATGCATGTCCTTATTAACCTGATCATTATACTCCATCACCTTTGTAATCTTCTCATCTTGGGCATTATATATTTGAATATCCTTAATTGCATAGATGTTTTCAAGAATCACTGCCTTTAGCTTCCCTAAGTCCTTACGATATTCTTTGCCTATTCCTCTTCCTAGATATAATCCAACAAATGGAATAATCACACTTATCATAAGATATACAGGAATGAGTACATACGCATACAAAGGATTAAATTGTAATGTGATGAAAACAGTTGTGACTGGCAAAAGTATTACCGTAAACATCGGCCCAATTGTATGGGCAAAGAAGTATTCTAAGGTTTCAATATCACCTACTGCAATGTTAATCACATCACCTATCTTTTGATCAATCAGATATGCAGGTGCTAAGCGATTGATAGATATAAATAAATCTACACGCATCTTTGCAAGAATACCATACGCACCTAGATGCGAGAATACACCTTCTAAATATCGACAGACTGCGATTAAAAGACCACATATAAACATCATGCATGCATAAAACCATACATTACCAGTTGTCATAATATCTGCAGCCCTCATAATCCAAAGTGCGCCAAATCCCATTACACCCATATGGGATAAATTGCCAATAATACTAGCTAGTGTAGATATGGTAAGATATTTTGCGATTGGTTTTGCTTTCTTGATTAATCTTGATATTAGAACTGGAATTGAATATGCATATTTCTTCATGCTTGCACCTCCAGTGTATTTTGTTCTTCTACAAGTTCTCGATATAGTCCCTGATTCTGCATGAGTTCATCATGATTACCTATTTCTTCCACAACACCTGCACGTAAAACAATAATTTGATCTGCATTTCGTATCGCAGATAGACGATGTGAAATAATAATGAGTGTGCGCTTCTTCGATAATTTATCAATGCAGTCCCATATTATCTTTTCACTTTCAGGGTCAACTGCAGAAGTTGCTTCATCAAAAATGATATACTCCGCATCTGTTAATAGTGCCCTAGCAATACCCATCATCTGTTTTTGACCACCAGATAGATTTGAACCAGATTCACTTACCATTGTATCTAAACCATTTGGCATTCTTTCTATATGCTTATCTAAGCTAACTTCATGTAGTACCTGCCAAAGTTGTTCATCATTTGCGAGTGAATTTGCGAGTAATAGATTATTACGAATTGTATCATTAAATAAATTGACTGTTTGTGGGACCATAACAATATGCTTCCCGATTTCTTCACGATTCATGCATGCATAATCAATTCCGTTAAGGTATACAGCACCACTTGAAGGATAGATAAACTTCATTAATATCGACGCAATCGTACTCTTACCACAGCCAGATAATCCTACTAACGCTGTAGTCTTTGATTTTTCAATCTTGATGTTCATATTATGTAATACTTCTTTTCTACCTTCATATGAAAAGCAAACATCCTTAACACAATACCTTCTTGATAGCTATCTTGTTTTTTAGCTTGTCTTATTTTCGTAGATTCTACCGCAAGAATTTCTTCTGCACGGGTTGCGGCAGAAACAGCTGTTAATGCATCGTGTGTCGCAGACATTAATTGACGAATTGAGCCAAAATAACTATATCCTAACAATAAAATCATCAGTACACTACTTAGATCCATTGTTTTATTTGCTAACGCATTTATCGCAATAAATACACAGAGAAATAAAGTAATGTAGATAATTCCTTCAGTTACTAAAAATGATGTGAAATTCACCTTCATGAATTCATTAATTTGACGATTCAGATAGTCAGCTTTTTCTCCTAATACTTCCGCATGTTTATCCGATTGATCAAATAACTTTAGTGTAGAAAGCCCACGAATACTATCGAGGTAATACCCTGTCATATCTTCCAGTGATTTCCAATACGATTTTCTAAGTTTCTCAATCCGATAACGAAATACATTATGTAATGGTAATAACACAAAAGATACTACGAGTAATATGCATGCAATTAAGAATGAACTTGGATATATCTTTGTAAACAAGTATATTGGCGCAATCACACTAAAGATTAAACTTGGCAAGTAAACGCTAAAGTAAACTTGCATCTGTTCTACACCATCAACAGCTGATGTGATTGCGGAATTTGGACCAATCTTTTCGATATAACCGGCATCGAGCGACATCGTTTTCGTAAATAATTTCTGACGAATAGATGAACGTGCTGCCGCTTGCGTGCGGTATTCTAATTCTCCCTGAATCAATTGAAAGACAAAAATCAGTATCGATACGATAATAATTTGAATGACAACGCTTTGTATTTCATCATGCGTGAATGATGGACTCATCATATTTCCCAAGAAATATGAAATACTACTAGCGAAGTTTGTTATCATCACAAGCGAACATACACGTATCACCACTAGTGAAACAATCCATATCCAAAGACCTTTTGTCATCTTTAGTAAGGTTTTATCAAGTAATAACATTCTACCTCCTGATCTACTTAAAAAAGGAATCTTTGATAGATTCCTTATCAAAAGCTATTTAGCAGCTTCAAATACTTTACGCACTTGTTCCTTGCATTCTTCATACTTTTCGAATAAATGCGCTTCATAGATTTTCTGATCACCAATCCACATACATGGAACTGCGTGATAATCATACTTTTCAATGATTTCTGGATGTTCATTTTCCTCAATCATATCGATTTCAATGTTGTTATATTCTGGATTTTCTGCTCTTAGTTCTTCAATTGCTTTGTTTGCGTTCTTGCAATAAGGGCAAGAATTTAGATGGAAATAAGTAATTTTCTTCATATCATTTACCTCTATATATATTTTACTATTTTTTGTTCAATTTTATAGTGAAATGCTTCTAGTTTGTATTACGTTCGATACGTGTACTATTCGTCTTAGAGAAGATAATTGTTTGCGCTTTATATAGTCCTGAATAGCCAGAAACAATATAACTAATTGCGACCGCAATTAATAAGAATGAACTAGCTTGGAAGTTAAATAATTCAAAACCAATAAGCAATGATGTGATTGGGCAGTTTGTAACTCCACAGAATACTGCAACCATACCTACTTCAGCCCATAAACCAGCAGGCAGTCCAAATATTGTACCAAATGCACTACCAAGTGTTGCACCGATAATCAAGGATGGAATAATTTCGCCACCCTTGTATCCAGATGAAAGCGTAACTGATGTAAATAGTATCTTGAGTAAGAATGCGTAGATAGGAACATCCCCTTTTAATGAATGCTCAATCATATGTGCACCTACACCATTGTAATCTTGATTACCTACTAACAGTGTTAATACGATGATTATCACAGCACCCACAATTGCACGTACATATGCATTTTCAATCATCGCAAATGCATGGTGTGTCTTATGTAAACTATATACAAATAAGCGGCTGACTAAGCCAGCTAAAAGTGATAGAACAATTACTGCAATCGCTGTAATTGCATCTAAGTTTGGAACTGTTCCTATATGATGCATAGGCTCTACAAGATTCAATGCAATAGCGACGCTATGTCCAATCAGTGATGCGATAGCACATGGAAGTAATGCCGCATATTGCATATATCCTACATGTACAACTTCAAGTGGGAATATAGCTGCTGTTAGTGGTGTGCCGAATAAAGCTGAGAAACAACCAGACATACCAGCCATGATTAATGTTTTTTTATCCTCTTCTTTTAAATGAAGTGTCTTTGATACAAAACTACCAACACTACCACCAATCTGTAGCGCTGCACCCTCACGTCCAGCAGAACCACCAAACAAGTGTGTAATAACAGAAGAAACAAAGATAAGTGGTCCAACACGTACTGGTAAATGTGGTTCTGAGTGAATCGACTGGATGACTAAGTCTGTTCCTGCATCTTTATATTTTGCTAGTTGATATAGCAGAACGATAATGACGCCACCGAGTGGTAGAAAATAGATTAGCCATGGGTATTGTGCTCTTAGCTCAATGACACTATTTACACTCACAGTAAATAAGGTGCCGATAACACCTGCACCAAGTCCAACAATTGCTGCATATATCAGAATGCGTATAAAGTATATATTTTGTTTAAACTCTAACTTCTTCTCATTCGTATTTATCATTTACTTACTCCCTCTTGTGTACCATACTATAACAGATTTATTTTTGAATTGTAAAACTGTATTAATGATACAACTAATCCATCAAAAAAATACGCATGAATTTAATTTTCATACATACTCTTCTGTAATTATTCCTGTAATGCATTTACGATTTCATCTGCGACATATTTTCCAGACACAAATGCCCATGCAAGACCTGCGCCCCCTGGCATCTTTTCACCAAATACATTTCCTGCAATACTACCTACCGCAAAAACATTTGTCTTCGCTTGTCCACTACCATCTAATAGATTCAAGTGATCGTCCACCTTTAAACCACCCGTTGTCTCATAGCGATATTTATTGAGTGGAATAATGCATGTTGGTTTTTCTGGATCTATCTTACCCATCAAATTAGTACTTGAAGCTTCTATTTCAAAGTTATGATAGCTAATCGTTTCTAATAATTTCTGTGTATCTAAATCGGCAGAAACCGCAGCTTCACTTAGTGTTTCACCGCTGAATGGCACAATAGCGTACATGGACTGTAAATACTTTTCTTCTGCTTTTGTGATTGTTGCAGTGGAAAGTAGCTTTTTCTTCCATTCTTGATATACTTCCTCATTCATTACGAGATAGGAAGTCGCATTGTTCTGATTATGAATTGCTTCTGAGATTTGGTTATATGGTTCTGTTTCATCGATGAAACGTTCCCCAGTATTGTTAACTAACACAACACCTTTGGAAAGAATCGATTTTGTCGCAAGATAGGCATCTAGCGTAATATTACGTACACTATATCCTAAATAGTTATATACCACCGAACCATCTTCTATCTGATACGGATGTTCTTCATCTTTTGCTAGTGCTAATGCATCTCCTGTATTTGTCTTAAGACCTAGATAATTTGAATTACGATCACGCTCAGGAATCAAATTCAAATTTCCAGCAGAAGTTCCTGTTGCAAGAACAACATATTTTGAAGTTGTTTCAATAATATCACCATTCGATTTTTTAGCTCTGACTCCGATGACTTTGCCTTCTTCATCATAACGTAGTTCTATGATACCTGTATTCGTATAAACACTAGAGCCAGATACTTTCACTTCTTTTTGAAGTAACTCATCAATATCACCACTTGATTCATCATATAACATGACCGAATTGAGGGCTAAACCATCTGTAGGAATGTAGCCTGTCTTCTTATCAAAGGTAATACCCAAAATCTTAGACTGCCAATCTACCGTTTCCCCAATCTTATTTCAAATACTTGTGTTAACGTAGGACTGTTTGTTTGATTCGTATAAGCCGTAATATCTTCTGCTAATGTTCCTGCAGTATCAATGTCCTCAAGATTTAACTTTGTGGAACCTGCTACAATTTGACCACTATTTGCATAGTATCTTAAGGAGCCACCAATCTCACTATCCTTTTCAATCAAGGTCGTCTTATAGCCTTTTTCCTGCAATCGTAATACAGTTGCAATACCTGCTGCACCACCACCCACAACTGTCACGTCTGTATCTTCTTGAATAATCTTTTCTTTATTCTTACCCGTACAATCCTTCTGCCACTCCTCAACATTACCATTCGCAGCAGTAATTGCATTACCAATCGCTTCGATTACTGCTTTCGAAGTCTGGGTAGCACCTGTAGAAACATCAACATTTAAAGATTGCTCATTAATGACATATTCTGGAATCTTATTTAACGGCGCATCGGATACTGCATCTGTTTCTTGTTCATCCGTTACAATAACATTAGTTAAAATACCATTACGGAAAGATACAGATACCGTTATATAGCCATTATAACCCGTCCCAATTCCTGTATAGTTACCATCATTACAGTATGAGTCATAGTTGACTCTTTCTTTTGCACACAACCAATCATACCTACAACAAGTAATAAAGCTATTCCAGTTTTACAAATTTTATCTTGTATATTCATAGAGTTATTATATCATCTAATAATTCTAGTGAAATATGTGATTCAACACATCATTTGTTCAGATAATGTTCACATAGCCTTCTTATTTCCTTAACATTTTCACTTTATAGTAATAACTGTAAACAGAAAGGAGAACTTAGAACAAAGTTGCTAAGGGTAACTAAAAATGCAGTAGTAATTAAATTATTTCTTAAATTCATAAATTCCCCCCAATTTATAAAAATAATAATAAGTTTTACTTAACCATCGGCTCCCCACCGATGGTTATTTTATGTATAATACGACTTAAGGAGACCAACGATGAAATATCCTAAATTTATAAAGCAAGGTAGTACAATTGGTATCTGTGCTCCAAGTTCGGGCATCGGTAAGTTCGAAAAGAAATTCCAACGATCCATTGATAACCTGCATGCGATGGTTATCAAACAAAAGAAACTGCATCTGTTCGAAATGAAAGTGAACCAAGCAACTCTTCAACCATTCGTGCAAAGGAGGTCGAAGGATTATTGCTTGATAAAGATGTAGATATGATTATGGCCGCAACAGGAGGAGATTTCTTGTTCGATATCCTACCTCACTTAAATCCATCTATCATACAAGAAAATATAAAGTGGATTATGGGTGCTTCCGATCCAACAGGACTTGTTTACCCTATTACTACGAAGTATGATATCGCAACACTCTATGGAGAAAATGCCGGTGATTATTACGCAACACCTACTCCTGATTATCTACAAAGAAATCTAGCTATATTAAAAGGTGATTTGGTTGTACAAACTAATTATCCAAGACGCATGGAACAACCACCATTTTTTTGCGATGATATTATCTATGATAAAGAAAATATTTGGAAATCTACATCTGATACGATTGATGTTGAAGGAAGATGTATCGGTGGATGTATCGATGTACTAAAAGATTTAATTGGCACACCATATGATGGCACATTAGATTTTATCGAACGTTATCGTAATAATGGTATTATTTGGTACTTCGATAACTTCGCAATGAATAGTGAAACACTCTATCGTACCCTTTACAAATGAAGTATATGGGATGGTTTGAAACAACCAAAGCTATCGTTATCGGAAGAACATGTTTTGAATCTAATAGTACTGGCTTAAGTTACGAGGATGCAATTAAACATGCATTACAAGATATACCGGTTATCTATGATGCGGATGTTGGACATACTGTACCACGCATCACAATGATCAATGGCGCTATCCTACACTTACAGTATAAAAATGGAAAAGCAGCACTACAATTCAAACTAAAATAATAGGGTCTACACCCTATTATTTTTATGCATAAATTTTTAAGATATTTGGTAAGTCTGAAGTTGTAATAATACCGATAGGTTTTTCACTAGGCTTTCCTGATTCAGTGATTAAGATTGCCAGTAAAGTAATACCTTCTTCTCTAGCCTTATCAAAATAACGCAATACAACATCTACATTATTACTTTTAGAAGTAAACACAACCCTTGAATTCTTCGTAGAAGATAATACATCAGATACGACTGTATCATCTGTTTTTCCTTGCATCGCAACTTTCGCAATTTCATCTAAGGTAATCATTCCCACAAAATTCTGTCCTTTATATACAGGAACTTTAGATGTGTCCATTTCTTGCATCAGATGAAATGCATCACGAATACTTGTATCGATATGTACTGTTTTAACCGGCATGCTTGCATACTTTAGAATATCATGTGGTTCCGTTAATAACTTTGCAATTCTTTCAATGTCTTCCGTAACGCTATCGCATGGTTCAGCGATAATTTCTTTTTCACTACCACGGATATGAACAATTGCATTACGTAATTCATTATATTCACGTAGAGATTGTTGGTTAAGTGCGACAACTCTACTTCGATTAGCACAGCGAGCTACAAGTTGTGAAAACGGAATGTACTTTGGTTGTTCTGCTAATTCAGCCAATTTCTTCTCACACTGTGCATAAGCATTTAAAAATCTCTCAGCATTTGTCATAGATATATCCTTCTTTACTTGATTTTACCTTCCAAAGCTTCTAGAGCACTATCTGCACTCATGTGATCGAGTATCATCTTCATCAATGTTTCCATTTCTGAACCTTCACTGTAATCTGCTTTTACCATGTAGTTTGCACGTTCTTCACGGATCAGTTTTTCCGCAATCTTCTTTGCTTTTGTGGACTTCTCGTTATATACCGCTACTGAACGACCACCATATTCTTTTATAAGACGCATACAAGGTACATCTGTTAAACCATCTGCCACATAAACCATCTTCGTAAGTGGAATTGGACGTAACTTTGGATCGATATAAGTATTTAAGTCTTCCGAGTCATTTTCATCTAATACCTGTTTGTTGATACGGAAGATATATTGTGTCTTTGTCGTGTAGTTTACAATTTGTGCTGGCCATCTAGCAAATCCATTTTCATCGTAGAAATAACTACATGCATAGATATGCTTAAACTCACCCGCAACTGTTACATTCTCAATGATTTCTTTCATACCACTAGAGATAATGTAATGTTCTACTTCAAGTCCTAATTTTTTACCATACTTGTAATACGCTTGAACCAAGTATCAACCCCGTTATATAAAACAATGCCCTTTCCTACTCCTTCAAATTGTTGTTTTGTAAGTGGTTGATCCAACTCCTCAAACTTCTTCTGCAACAAATATAGATATGCACTAATCGCATCCATATGATGTTGTGAAGCTAGTTCAGTTACTTCTGCCCAAAAATCTTTTGGGTTATCATAGCCTAAAGATGGTATTAAGCTATATTCCTGCATGTCTTTGCCACACAGTGTTTTATCAAAATCATATAAAATCGCTACTTTTGTCATGTGACTATTATA
This sequence comes from uncultured Solobacterium sp., assembly GCA_927911475.1. Lineage (GTDB taxonomy): Bacteria > Bacillota_I > Bacilli_A > Erysipelotrichales > Erysipelotrichaceae > Bulleidia. The sequence goes on from CAKMPP010000157.1 coordinate 11,326, forward strand.
TCACGCCGTATGATTCATAGTTGTTAGATAAACAAAAAGACAGAAGCTTTTACAGTTTCTGTCTATTAATTTAGATTTCCAAGAGTTTTAGAATTGCGGCTACATAGATTTCTGCTTGTAGGAGTAATTCATTAATCTCTACATATTCATTTGCGTCATGAATATGATAATCCTTGCCTTGGAATGCGCATCCAAATGCGATTGTATTATCAATTCCCTTTGCGTATGTTCCACCGCCTAATGTGATTGGCTGTGCTTCCTTATCACCTGTCACCTCACGGTATGCAGAGCATAAAGCACTAACAAGTGGAGAGTCAATTGGGAAGAAGAGAGGTTCATGTGCACTGAGCACTTCAATCACACCATTTTCATCCTCAAGATGGCCTTCCATTAACTTCAGTACCTTACGAGAAGTTAAAGTAACTGGGAAACGAATATCGATAGAACCTTCAATGACACCATCCTGCATAGAGATGACACCATTGTTTTGTGTTAACGCTCCATATTCATCAGAACAGTTTGCGCCAAAGCCACTTCCATCTGTCGCAAGACCAAAATGCTTACAATAGAAATCAACGAATCCATCTTGGAAACCTGCTTGCTTTAAGCCATCCATTAAGTAGGATAATGCATTCTTACCAAGTTCTGGTAAGCTAGCATGCGCAGCGATTCCCTGTACAGAAATCTTAACATCATTTTCATCAAGGTTTTCGATACTGAATTCTAGATTTTCGTTATTGAAGTAGTCTTCCAGTGTCTTACGAGAGAAGCTATTTTTGTCGATAACTACGTAGCAGTTACGACATACAATATTCTTAGCAGTACCACCTTGAATATCCTTAATAGCAGTATTCTTAGATAGGTAACGCATGGCAATCATTCCCTTTTCACCATGAACACCAGGGAAGTCTCCATCTGGTGTAAACCCATAGTCTACAGAACCTTCTTTTTCAACATAGTGCTTTAGGCACTTGGATCCAGTTTCTTCATTGTACCAAAGATTAAGCGAATTCTCTTTGTGAGTGGAACATTCATGTCTTTGATTACCTTTAATGCAATCATGCTGGCAACCATCGCACCCTTGTCATCACTTACACCACGACCATATAGTACGCCATCTTTTCTACCATTCAAATGGATCACTATTCCATCCATCTTTTACATCAGCAGGTACGACGTCTAAATGTCCGATAATACCAATCAGCTTTTCCCCTGAGCCAATTTCTGCATAACCAATATAGTTATCCAAATTCACTGTATCAAAACCATCTGCCTTCATCATTTCTAATGCCGTTTCTAAAGTAACCTTAGGCCCTTTACCAAACGGTGCATCTGGTTCTGAAGTTCCTTCCACACTATTAATTGATATAAGTTTTCCTAGTCTACTTAATAGTTCTTCCTTATATCCATATACCATAGATTTTACATCCATGATTTCACCTCCGTAATTCTAATATGTACTATTTTATTACAGATTGATATTTAATCCAACTGGACAATGATCAGAGCCCTCTGTCTGATCAAATATCAATGCATCTTGTACATTTGCTAGTAGACGTTGACTGACTAAGAAATAGTCAATCCGCCAACCAACGTTTCTTTCGCGTGCTTTCATGCGATAACTCCACCAAGAGAACTTCTGTGTATCTGGATAGAGTTCTCTAAATGTATCACAGAAGCCTGAGCCTAGTAATTTTGTCATCGCTGCACGTTCTTCATCTGAGAAACCAGGATTCTTATGGTTAGTCGCTGGATTCTTCAAGTCAATTTCTTCATGTGCTACGTTTAAGTCACCAGTATAGATAACTGGTTTTTTCTTATCTAATTCCATTAGATGCTTACGTAACATCTCTTCCCATTCAATACGATATGGTAGACGTAATAAGCCATCTTTAGAGTTTGGCACATATGCACATACAAAATAGAAATCTGGATATTCAAGGGTAATAACTCTACCTTCCTTAGTTACATCCCCTTCAATTTCATAAGTGACACTGAGCGGTTCATGTTTTGTATAGATTAGTGTTCCAGAATATCCTTTTCTTTCTGCACTATTCATGTACATATGATAACCATCAAATTTCATCGCATCTTCAAGTTGCTCCGGTTGCATCTTTGTTTCCTGTAAGGCAAAGAAATCTGCATCCTGTTCATTGAAAAAATCTGCGAATCCCTTCTTCATTGCAGCTCTTAAGCCATTTACATTCCAAGATATGAATTTCATGCGCGTGTAATCTTTCCAGTAGCTTTCTTTAAGAAGCTCTTTTCTTTACCGCTAAGAAGTGGACCAATCTTTTCCCAAATCATCTTGTGGTATGCATTAATCCAATCAATCTCTTCATCACTGAGATATTTTGTATCAATCGCATCGCGGTCATATGGTACGTATGTAATGTCTTCAAAGGATAAGAACTGTCCGTAGAAATTCTTTTCTTCCTTTTGAACAATCATCTCATTTTCAATACGGATACCTAACTTATGTGGTAGATATACACCCGGTTCATCTGTAACAACCATTCCTTCTTGAAGTACAACTGCTTTACCATTTGCAGGCATACCCCAACGAATTCCGTGTGGACCTTCATGTACAGCTAAGACGTGACCCACACCATGACCTGTACCACATTGATAATCAATGCAATCATTCCATAATGGATTTCTTGCAAGATGTCTAAGTTATTGCCTGTTGTTCCATATAAGAACTTTGCATGCAATAAATCAAGATGTCCCTTTAATACCTTTGTATATAACTTCTTTTCTTCTGCTGTTAATTCACCAACAGCGATTGTTCTTGTAATATCTGTTGTTCCATCCTTGTATGTTCCACCAGAGTCAACAAGCAAGAAACCTTTTGGTTTCACTGCAGCATGTTTTTCTTTTGTTGCAGTGTAATGCATCATTGCGGCATTCTCTTGGTATGCACAGATTGTTTCAAATGATGGTTCGATGTAATCCTTCTGCTCTGCACGTAATGCATATAAATGATCTTGTGCTGTCACTTCTGTCATCTTGCCTTTTGCAACATTACTCTTTACCCAAGAAATAAACTTCACCATCGCAACTGCATCCTTTACATGTGCGTTACGAATGTTCTTAATTTCTGTCTTATTCTTGATTGCACGGAAGTAAGCGACTGGTGAAATCGCATCATAAATCTCATTACCTGCTAATGCTTTATACAGATTGGAGTTGAGATGTCCCATATCTGCCCAGATCTTCTTACCTTCTAATTGTTTTAAGTCCTTCATTAACGCATTGTATGGACGCACTGTTACCTTATTTTCCTTGAAGTACTTCGCAACCTTCGTATTAATCTTCTTAGAATCTACATAATAGTAGAGTTTCTTATTTGTGATTACTGCGAATGCATAACTCACTGGAGTACATGCAATATCATTACCACGAATATTTAATAACCAACATGGATCTTCTAAAGCAGTAAATAAGATTGCATCACATTTGCTTGCTTTCATTGCTTCTCTTGCACGTGCAATTCTTTCGGACGCATCTTCACCTGTGTACTTCTTAGGAAGTACATATAATTCTTCCGTTGGCATAGCAGGTCGATCTTTACCCCAAACCATTCCAACAAGATCTTCTGTTGTGTATAACTTTGCATTCTTTTCCTTTAATATTTGAGTTAGATGTAAATAATTTCTAGCAGAAACAACTGCTCCATCAAAACCTAACACACCATTCTTTGGTGTATTTGCAATTAAGAAATCAATTGGATTTGGTACACCTTCTTGACGCAGTCTCATTAATGTAACACCAGTTCCCTGAAGTTCATTTTCAGCCTGTGTAAAGAATCTTCCGTCTGTCCAAAGACCTGCAAAATCCTTTGTAATAATAGTGCATCCAGATTCTCCACTGAAACCAGACATATATGATTTACACTTAAAATAATCAGCTGTATATTCGTCAGAAAGATGGTCATCCTCATTCGGAATGTAATATACATCAATCTTACGTTCAGCCATCAAAGCTCTTAATTGTTTGATTCTATCCTGTATCATAATTTAATCACCTCGTTATAATTATACTCAATATTTTTCAAACAAAAACAAATCCGCTTCAATTCTGTACTTTTTTGTTAGAATAAACTAACCTAAATATACTAATAAAGTTATAATCACAAAAATATAATTTACAATTAGGTCGTAAATATAGACAAAACATCACTATTTTTTTGTATAAGAATGGTATAATCCATAAAGGAGGATTATTTATGGAAAAGAAAAAAGATTGGCTTGGTATCGTCTTTGGTACAATTTGGTTTCTATATGCAGCCTTTGTCTTAGTCAACTATCTATCCGGAAATCTAAACGGCAGTTTCACTGTACCACGTCTTTTAGTAGTGATATATGATATTTTCGGAGTAGTCCCTGGTTCAATTGTACAGATGGTTGTAAGTGCTATTGTAGTAATCTTTAGTATTCGTGGAAGATAATTTTTATTAACAAACACATGGAATCCATGTGTTTTCTTTTATCTATCACAGAATATACATTCCTATTCTGTTGATAATTTTGTAAAATATAACAGAGGACATCCATGGAAACAATCAGACAAACATTTTCAGTCGCAAATCTGTATTTAAATGCAAGTGCTGATACAATCTATCAACACTTAATGAATACACAAGGAATCGTTACTGTAACGGTTGCTTTAAGCGACCGCAATGTGACTGTCGAGTTTGATCCATCGATTATTACTGCAGATATTATTATTGCAAAAATCAAAGCATGCGGATACCAAGCATATACACGTGAGATTCCAACTTCAGATATGCTGATACCACAAGATAATAAAGTTTCAATCAAACCCAATTATCGTATCTTATTTATTTTTGTAGTTGAAGTGATTCTACTAGCAATTCTATGGATTATGCATATAACACCTTGGATTGGAGTAATCTTCTCTATATATTCCCTATATGTTGGTCGTTTCATATTCACGCATGCAAAAGAGGAAATTCAAAAAAGAAACCCATCCTCCGCTACTATTGGTAGTATTGCCGTTATAATTACATTTTTTATACGGTATTTATCTTACAATTCAAAATGCTGCAAATGCATACCCATTTATTATTTCAATGATTGCAATTCTTGGAGCAAACATCTATAAAACAAAATATCTAAAGTACATGCAACAATGTTCATCTACTTCGTTGAATATCAAACAATATATTCCAGAAAATACAGCCGTATTCAATAAGACTGGTGAAGTCATCGAAGAAACAAGCCAGCTCAAAAAGAATCAGATTTTGATTATTAGACCTAATGAAAACATTCCTTGCGACGGTATCGTCGTAGAAGGATATGCTTCTGTCGATGAATCTACACTGACAGGTGTACAGTCAAACATCACGAAGTCTGAAGGTTCTTATGTTTATGCAGGTACACGTTGTTTACAAGGTTCTCTGCAGATTAGAGTAGAGAAGATTGGAGAAAAGACAACACTGTTACAGTTTGCAAAACTAGCAAAAGAAACAGCGAACGATAAATCCTTTGATTCACCATTTAAGAACTTCTCAAAATACTTATTCTTATATTCAATTATTACAGCTATCATCTTATTCTTTGGTTGGATCTTAGTTGGTAAGTCATTCTCTATTGCAATCAGTGTTTCTGTTGCTGTACTAGCATCTGTTGCAATGAACGCACTAACAATTGCCTCAGAAAAAGAAGTATTAGAAAAGGCAATCTACGCTGCTAAAAATCATGTCTTATTCCGTAATGTGGACGCATTAGAAACAGCAGGCAAAGCAGAAACATTATTCCTTGAACAAGATGATGTATTGATTGCTTCAAAACCTGAAGTAACTGATTTTATTCCTGCTGATGAAACCGATTTGAATATCATGCGCTATATTGCATATACACTTTCCAATAAACGACATGATAGTTACTCACGAGCAATCAATCGCTACTTAAAGTCACAGAAGATTTCATCCACAAATCTAAGTGTTCTAACAAATTTCCAGAAAACACACCAAAGTGATTTCATTCAAAACACATACAAGTTATGTAATATCCATGATTTCTCAAATAACAATCTAATCACTGACTCAACAAATCAAAAGATTGATGAACTCATGCATCAAGGAAAGACTGTATTCATCCTAATTGGTGAAGAACAAGTTATCGGCATAATCGCAATGCAAAAGCCTGTCGTACCAAATAGTTTACAGGCCATCAGCTCTCTAAAAGAACTCATAGATGTTCATCTTTTCACTCACGGTAATACGGAAGAAATTCAGCATATTCAAGATTCTTGCGGCATTAAGAACATTCACGCAAATGTAGATATAAACGAAAAAGAAAATCTGATAAAATCATGCTCGCATGATTCTATTAGTATGTACGCAAGTGCAGATAGCTCATGTACTTCATCTACAGCTGATGTAAATGTTCAATTTGGCATTCATCAGAATCTAGATTCTGAGAATAACGACATTTATATTGACGCGTCAACGTTTTAAGTGATTTAGTATTCGCAATTCAAACGTCCGCAAAACTAAATCAACAGATTCAATTTAAGCAGATTGCAATCATTGCATATCACGTCTTGGCAGTCATTTTATTTGGCTTTATTACGCCAATCTTCTTCGATATACCATTACCAGCAATCTTACCATGTATTACTTCAATCTATGTAGTACGTTTCCTATTAAATTATCACAAATAGAAAAGGTCTCGATTAAACCCTGCTGTTTCATTCTAACGGTTTATTTTTGCGAGACCTTTCTTGATGCTATAGATTTGCTACATTATTTTTTTGCGATTACTTCGCTACTGAAATACGAATTTCAGAACTATTTGTTATTCACAAATTATTTTTATATTCTATTTTAATTTAAATTGTCCATTGGTCTGTCCTCAACTTTTCTTGAGAAACATTTCATTTAACGATCATTTTGTTAAATGTTGGAGCGTAAACTGTAATTGAGTAACACTTCCTTCATGAGCTTGTACCTCCTTATCCTTTCTTTTAGGGTACTTCTCTTTGCACCTTTACTATAGCATCCACTTTTAAATTTAATAGTCTTACAATTAAAATTTTTTTGTTCTATAATATTATTGTTGGTCCGATAAGGACCATTTCTTATTTCCAGGAGGTTGCCAGATGATTCAAGATATTTACCCACATGTCTATAACAATACGTTTGAGCCTGGTGTTAAGCCTTCAAACGATGATATTATTTTTTCATTTGAAGAAGACCAAGTCTTAATGAAAGATGAACATCAGTTCTACCACTATTACGATATTTCCAAGGAAAGTATTTGTTATTATCTATTTTCAATCGATGATATCAAATTCTTCCTTGCAGACTTAACAAGTCTGAATCATATTAAAGTTTCTTTCCGCACAATGCGTACCTTTGAAGATCAGATGTTGGGTTTTGCGGCTATCACAGCTTGGCATCTATATCGTTGGATTCAGGATAACAAGTACTGTGGTAAATGTGGTCATCCAATGGATTTTGACAAAAAGAAAGAGCGATGCGTTGTCCACATTGCTCAAATATTGTATATCCTAAGATTTCACCTGCCGTTATTGTCGGTGTTACCAATGATAAGGGCCAGATTCTTGTTACGAAGTATGCACACGGTCATTACCAAAGCTACGCTCTCGTTGCAGGTTACTATGAAATTGGCGAAACAATCGAAGAAACTGTAAAGCGTGAGGTAAAAGAAGAAACTGGATTAGATGTAACTGATATTCAGTACTATAAATCACAGCCATGGTCCTTTTCATCCTCATTACTATTTGGCTTTTGGTGTAAGGCGCAGGGTGATCAAACAATTCAGATGGATGAAAATGAGTTGCGTGTGGCTCGTTGGGCAGATCGTGATGAAGAAATTAATACACTTGATAATGCATCTCTTACATCTGAGATGATTCAATATTTCAAGCAAGGGAAAGTAGTATAACTACTTTCTTTTCATATCTTTCGCTAACGCTAGTTCTAGTTCTAACTTCTCTTTACTAAAGGGTTGTAAAAACTTTATTCTTGCACAATGTAAGGCTGGTCTTTTAATCCAAGCTGTACTACCACCATATAATGTATCACCCAAGAGTGGGTGTCCTATTCCGGCAAATCCTGCACGTATTTGATGTGTTCTGCCTGTTTTCAAACAAACCTTAATCAAACATTCAGTAGAATATCGCTTGATTACTTCATATTCAGTCACACAATCTTTACCACCTTGATTAAAAGATTGTGCCATTTTTCCTGTTTCCTTCTTCAAAGAAAATGAAAGTATTCCATAATCATCGAGTTGTCCTTCTACGATAGCGTAGTATTCTTTTTGCAGTGTTCCATCTTTTCTCTGTGTTGTTAATCTAGCTGCAGCCAGCTGATTTTTAGCATATATCATAATACCTGATACATCTTTATCTAATCGCCCTATTGGACGAATCACAAAGTGTTCATCTTGATAATAATTTCGTAGTAGAGTTCCCATATCATCCGCTAAATGATGATGGCTTGGATGAGATGGCATACCAGATGGTTTATTTACTACAACTACATCTTCATCCTCATATAAGATTTCTGGTTCTGCACTGATTGGATGTAGTTCAAACTTTTCTACATTCAACTCCTCAATCACAAGCATATCCCCAGTATGAACAACTTGATTGACCAAAACTGGTTTCTGATTTAAATACATCTGATACGCTGAAAACTTAAAGCGAGAAATCTCATGACGACTAAAACCCAGAGACGATAAAACGGCCTTTATTGTAAGACCGTTTTTGTTTATCTGTGATTTGATAGCGCAGTACTTTATTCATCTGCCTTAATCATACTACGTAAGTAACTATCAATGAAGCCATCAATTTCACCATCCATGACAGCTTGTACATTACCTGCTTCATAACCAGTACGTAAGTCTTTGACCATTGTATATGGTGCAAAGACATAGGAACGAATTTGAGAACCCCATTCATTCGCCTTTACTTCACCTCTTACCGCAGCTGCACGCTCTTCATTCTCACGAATCTTGAGCTGTAGTAGCTTTGACTTTAACATATTCAAGCACGCTTCACGGTTTTGAATCTGTGAACGCTGAGATTGGCAGAATACTGTAATTCCACTTGGAATATGTGTCATACGTACCGCAGAGTCTGTCTTGTTGATATGCTGTCCACCAGCACCGGAAGCTCTCATTGTGATAACTTCCAAATCTTTATCATCAATTTCAATTTCAAGATCATCTTCAAACTCAGGCATAATTTCTACTGACGCAAAAGAAGTATGTCTTCTTGCGTTTGAGTCAAATGGTGAAATACGTACCAAACGATGTACACCACTTTCTGCCTTCAGATAACCGTAAGCCATAGGACCTTGGATCAGGACGGAACAGGATTTCATACCTGCTTCTTCACCCTCTTGATAATCCATCAGTTCAATCTTAAAGCCTTTCCTTTCAGCCCAGCGCATATACATACGATATAACATTGAAGCCCAGTCCATCGCTTCTGTACCACCAGCACCTGGGTGAATTTCTAAAATAGCATTGTGATCATCATACGGACTAGACAATAGAACCTGAATTTCAAACTCTTCAAACTTCTTCATTGTCTCGGTGTATTCTTCACTAATTAACTCATTCATATCTTCATCAAAAGAAGATGATAGTTCACTGATACCTTCGCTTAATTCCGCAAACGCATCAGTTAAGGAATGGTGGGTTTCAATTAAAGCTTTTAACTGATTACTCTCACGAATAATTTTCTGTGCCTTCTTCTGATCATTCCAGAAGTCAGCTTCTGCCATTAAGGCATTGTTTTCTGCTAAACGTTTCTCTTTCCCTTCTAAGTCAAAGAGAGTGGCCAAGCGACTCCAATTTTGCTTGGCACTGAGAAACGCTCTGTCTCATCTCATACAATTCCATGATTACGCCTCCTGTTCAGGTCCATCCACCACTACACGAATGTTCATACAGAACGCTACAATTTCACGTGAATTGTACGCATCATATCCTCAAATAGGTTAAATCCTTCTGTGACATACGCCTGTAATGGATTACTTTGTGCATAAGAACGTAAACCGATACCATCACGTAACTTTGACATTGTATCGATATGATTAGACCACGCACGATCAATCATACGTAAGGAAACTTCCTTCTCGATTGGTAGTACCTTGTCTTTTACCTTTTCGATCTTCTGTTCATAATCAGACCACGCCTGTTCCAAGCAGATATCAACGACGTCATTTTCTGCTCGTCCTTCGATATCTTCTACGCGAACAACACCCTTGAATCCAATACCATCTAAAGCCGCAATGAGTTCATTTAAGTCTTGATCTCTAGCTTCGCTATTGAAGTGTGCTGCCACAATATCAGAGATAACACGCTTAAACATATCGTGGATTACTGCGTGAACATCATCATTTTCAAGAATGTAATTTCTTGTTTCATACATTGTTTCGCGCTGTTGACGCATAACATCGTCATATTGTAACAACTGTTTACGAGCATCGTAGTTTACACCTTCTACACGACGTTGTGCGCCAGAAATAGAACGTGTAACTGTCTTAGATTCGATAACTGTATCACCAAGTTTTGCAAATAGTGCTTCCATGTGCTCAGCACCGAAACGAACCATAAGATCATCTTGTACAGATACATAGAAACGTGACATACCTGGGTCACCTTGACGACCAGAACGTCCACGTAACTGATTATCGATACGTCTTGATTCATGTCTTTCAGAACCTAATACACAAAGACCACCTAACTCACGAACACCTTCCCCAAGTTTAATATCGGTACCACGACCAGCCATGTTAGTCGCAATTGTAACTGCACCTCTTTGACCAGCCTTAGCGATAATATCTGCTTCACGTGCATTATTCTTAGCATTCAATACTTCGTGTGGAATATGACGTTCCTTTAAGTACTTAGAAATTAATTCAGAAGTTTCAACCGCAATTGTACCTACAAGTACCGGTTGACCTGCCGCATGACGTTCTACGACCTCGTCCACAAGCGCATTGAACTTTGCCTTCTTAGTACCATATACAGCATCTGGATAGTCAATACGTGCAACTGGACGGTTTGTAGGAATCTCATAAACGTACATATTATAAATCTCTAGGAATTCTTCTTCCTCAGTCTTCGCCGTACCAGTCATACCGCAAAGTTTGTTATAGAGACGGAAGAAGTTCTGATATGTAATTGTCGCAAGTGTTGTTGTTTCTTGTTTGATGGAAATACCTTCCTTGGCTTCTACAGCCTGGTGTAAACCATCAGACCATTGTCTACCTTTCATCAAACGACCAGTATTAGGGTCAACGATTACAATCTCATCATTTTCTTCATCAACGACATATTCAATATCTCTTAACATCACATAGTTAGCCTTTAGCGCTTGGTTGATGTGATGCAATAACTGTGTATGTGCTAGATTAAATAAGTTTTCAATACGGAAAGTAGCCTCTGCTTTCGCAGTACCCTTTTCTGTTAACTGAACTGTACGTGACTTAACGTCTAATTCATAGTCTTCATCTTTCACCAAACGTTTTACAAAGCGATCAGCTTGTAGATATAGATTGGCAGTATCTTTCTTACCACCAGAAATAATTAATGGAGTACGAGATTCATCAATTAAAATGGAGTCAACTTCATCGACCATCGCAACATTCAAGCCACGAAGTACACGATCTTCAACACGAGTAACCATGTTGTCACGTAGATAATCAAATCCAAGTTCTGAGTTTGTTGTATATGTAATATCACAGGCATACGCTGCACGCTTTTGTGCCTTTGTTAATTGGCGAAGGTTCAAACCAACTGTCAAGCCTAAGAAACGGTGGATCTCTCCCATCCATGCGGAGTCACGTTCTGATAGATATTCGTTTACAGTTACAACATGAACACCTTTACCATCTAAGGCATTTAAATATACCGCCATAACCGATGTCAAAGTCTTACCTTCACCTGTCTTCATTTCAGCAATATCGCCACCTTGCATAACAGCAGCACCCATGAGCTGTACAGGATATGGGAATTCTCCAATGACTCTTCGGCAAGCTTCACGTGCTGTTGCAAATGCCTCTACAAAAATATCATCTAGAGTAGCACCAGCAGCCAACTTTTCTCTTAGGTATGGTGTCATTGCCTTGAGTTCATCATCGCTCTTTGCTTTATATTCTTCTTCCAGTTCTAAAACTGGTTTGATCTTCTTTTGAATCTGTTTTAACTTACGGGCGTCTTCGTTGAATAATCGAGTTAAAAAAATTTGCCATAGTGCCTCCATATTTTTTATACTAAATAACTATTTTATTATATATTTTCGGCCTGTAAAAGGCAATGAGACAAGCCTAGCCAATCCCTTAGAAATCTCTTTATTTCCCGAATATTTTACGCTTTTTTAGCCAAAGTTGATTTACACTAACCACATAGATTGTAATCTTACAGTCATAACCCTTTAAACAACGTAACGCTCCTAATAAAGAAGCACCTGTTGTAATCGTATCATCAACCAACAAAATCTTCTTTGGCACAACACAGTTTTTCTTTAGTACAATGTTATCCGACATCTTCATGCGCTCTTCCACACTGCGATTTTTCTGGTCAAAATCATAAAACTTTTTCAAAGAGATCTAACTGTCGCAAAGGCAAAGTGGAAAACATCTTTTCAAGATGATGGAACCCACGTTTTGCGATTTTTTCTTTAGAACTTGGTAAATAACAAATTGTATAACCAAAAAATCGTAATAACAACCACCACCGAAATGGATACAGAAATACTGTTTTCAACGCTTCATCAAAACATTCCTTGTACTGAACTAATATTTTTGCAAAGGCATCATCGTAAATATAACTAGCATATAGTTTATGTCCATGAAACTTCATATGAAACTTAATCTGACTTAGATGATTTCGACAGGTATGACACAATGGATCATCGTTCTCCAGAATATCGATGAAATCTCCATCTCCTTTTTCTATTCCACACATTAAACACCGCATATTTGATTCGCCTGCTCAATCTTATTCTTACAAAGTTGCACTAGTTCTGTCTTTTCACTACATAAAAACAGTACATCACCCTCTGGTGATGTAAAGCTTCTTCCTGCTCTACCTGCCATTTGAATCAACCCAGCTTCATCAAAGACAGAATGATTCGCGTGCCATACACAGATATCTGCCTTAGGAATAGTTACGCCTCTTTCTAGAACTGTTGTCGCTATCATCACACCTAACGGGTTTTGTTTGAAATGATATATGATTTCATCCCCTATCTTCACTTTCACTTGTACAGACATAACATTGCATAAAGATATTAAGAATAAGCCCTAGTATCTTGGCAGTTTTAATAGTTGGCACAAAGATAATTCTAGGATTGCATGCATGTTTGTTTATCCATCGTATCAGTATAAAAAATAATAGTACCGATGGATAAATCAATAGTCTTGGGACTGGCAAATCATGTCCATGTGGACGCTTATTCAATATGATATGATGCATCATTCCTTCTTTTACTCTACTTAAAAGATACGCATCTGGTGTAGCAGTTAAATATATGATATTTCCTATGCAAGCATGTTTTGCAATACCATGTAATACTTCATCTCCACGATATGGAAAGGCATCTGGTTCATCTAAAATCAACAATGAGAATTGACCTTGGTAACGATATACTGATGCGTCGTACATACAATTAAATCACCATCAATTTCATCTGTATGTCCACCACACACTGCTACAATCTTCGCCCTCTTAAAATATATTTTTAATCTTTCAGCCAGTTCTAGTACGACCTGTCGTCTTGCAATCGCAAAACATACTTTGTGTTTTTCATTTAACGCATCTGCTATACTAGCAAGCACCATTTCCGTTTTCCCAGCACCACAAACACACTCCAACAATACATCTTTTGTACGAATGTATTGTTGACACTCTTTGGACACTGCTTCTTGCTGTTTTGTTAGGGGATATTGCATGGTATATTCACTACAATCATCGTGAATGTCCTCAAGTTTAATATTTATTTCCTCTTCTAATAGCAACCTTCCAAAGCCTATACCATTTCCACAATAATATCCATGACTCCCTTTATAAAAAATATGATTTTTTGTGTATTACCACAACGTGGACATTTCATTTGTTCACC
>CAKMPP010000158.1 GCA_927911475.1 uncultured Solobacterium sp.
GAAAATGCAGCCAACTACGAAACAGCTGCAAAGCTCAAATACGAAACGATTCCAAATCTAGCAAAGAAGATTAACGAAGCAGATGTTGAAAAATCAGATGCAATGGTACATCAGATTGTCGATGAAGATATGATTGCAAAGATTGTATCACAATGGACACACATTGAAGTATCACGCTTGATGAGTACAGAAAGACAGAAGATTCTACACCTTCCAGAAGCACTCGCAAAACGTGTTATGGGACAACCGGATGCTTTACGTCTTGTATCAGACGCAATCATGCGTTCAAAGGCAAATATCCAAGATGAAAATCGTCCATTAGGTTCATTTATGTTCCTGGGTCCAACAGGTGTAGGTAAGACAGAAGTTGCTAAGGCATTAGCACAACAGTTATTCGATGATGAATCAAAGATTGTACGTATCGATATGTCTGAATACATGGAGAAGTTCTCCGTATCTAGACTTGTTGGTGCGCCTCCAGGATATGTTGGATATGAAGAGGGTGGACAGTTAACAGAAGCAGTACGTCGTTCACCATACTCAATCGTGCTATTAGATGAAATCGAAAAAGCACATCCAGATGTATTCAATATCCTATTACAGATCTTGGATGATGGACGTATCACAGACTCTAAGGGTGTAACAGTAGATTTCAAGAATACGATTATCATCATGACAAGTAACTTAGGTAGTCAATATGCCTTTGATGATGACCCAGAACATCGTGAAGAGCACTACATGAGTGAAGTACACAAGTTCTTTAAACCAGAGTTTATCAACCGTGTTGATGAAATCATCGTCTTTAATGCATTGGGTAATGATGTATTAGCACAGATTGCTGAGAAGTTCTTAGCACAGCTACGCAATCGTTTGAAAGAACGTGATATTAATCTTACTGTCAGTGATAACGCAATGAAGCGTATCATTGCTTGTGGTGTAGATCCACTTTACGGTGCTAGACCAATGAAACGTCATATTCAACGTGAAATTGAGACAGCAGTTGCGAAGGTGATTCTAGAAAACCCAGATATTAATGGCAAGACAATTCACGTCGATGCAAATGATGAGAAGTATATCGTTACAGTGAAATAAGATTTACTAAATAACAGAGAATACTAGTTTAGATTGACTGGTATTCTCTCTTTTGTATCATCTTTAATCATAGAAAATATGATATAACTGAACTAACCAATTGATAGTAGAATACGAGGAGTATCGTATATGAAAAAAGTAATTAGGCTGATTAGTATTATTGTAGTTGTAATAGGACTGATAGTACTCATCAGTTTTGTAAATCATAAGATAAAACTAAAAGATGAGGATGCTTTATTCAAGACGAACGGGAAGATTGTTGAAGTCAATGGACATCATATGAATGTTTATCTATCTGGTAATCCTAATAGTGATTTTACGCTAGTTTTTATGTCTGGAGCAGGGACATGTTCACCAACACTAGATTTTAAAACGTTATATTCGCTATTTGAAAAAGACTATCAAATAGCGGTGTTGAAAAAGCAGGGTATGGCTTTAGTGATATTAGCGATATTAGTAGGGATATTGATACTATCTTATTTGAAACTAGAGAAGCACTGAATCTAGCAGGGGTGACAAATCATAAATATATTTTATTTCCACATTCGATGTCAGGAATCGAAGCGTTGTATTGGGCAAATAAATATCCAGGTGAAATAAAAGGAATTGTTGGATTGGATCCATCTGTACCTGTAGCATATCAAAACACAAAAATAAATATGTTCTTGTTAAGTGCAGTAAAGTTTGGAGCGGATATAGGACTTACTAGATTTCTTCCATATTTAGTGGATTCCTCTTCGGCAATCAAAGATGGAAACTTAACAGAGGAAGAAAAAGAATTATATAAAGTAATCTTCTATCGAAGAACCGCTACAACTTCTATGATCAATGAAGCAAAAACAATTAAAGCAAACGCAAAGAAATTAGAAGAAGTAGATACGACCAATATTCCAATGTTATTCTTTATCTCAAATGGAGAGGGTACTGGTTATTCAAAAGAAGAGTGGAGAAGCTTTGGGGTTGGTTATTTAGCGAATAAACAAAATGGCAAATATCAGTTCTTAGATTGTTCTCATTATGTTCATAATATTGCATACCAACAAATCTATGAAGAGAGTATCAAATTTATAAATCAATTAAAGTAAAAAGCAGTAAATACAAATTTGATTTACTGTTTTGAGATGCTACGCTAATTACTTTTATTTAATTTTCTACTTCGATAAAGGTAAATTTATCAATTTGTAAATCTTAATAAATACCCATTGGGATCTTGTATCAAGAACTCGGTTTGCGTTTCTTCTGTACCATTAACTTGATATATGCTTCTGTTTAGTTCTCTGTATATTTCTAAATTTAAAGTTTTCACTAATTTATACAGCCCTTCAATATCATCAACGGCTATTGAAAAATTAATTCCTCTTCCCAAAGGATATATTAGCTCGCCTATATTCCAACCATTGTCATGAATTTGTTCAAACATAAATTGACTATCTTGAAAAGACATGAAAACGAATTTTTCTTCAGGAGTTCGTATTCAATCTTAAATCCTAAGTCATTATAAAACCTTTTGGTCTGTTCAATATCAAAAACCGATAACTCGGGAATCATCTTATTAAAATCCATATTCATTCCTTATTGTGCATTTTTTAGTACATTTAGAATTTTTTCTGTTTCATAGATTGCATCATCAACTTGCTGGCTAGCATTGTTGATTTTGGATTGTACATAGATGTCTGAGACGAAGTTATCGAGAAGGTAGTCTGTAACTTTTGCAAAAGTATCAATCTCAATATCAACTGTAATATAATCGCCTACATCTTGTAATTCACGGGCTAGATTCTCTAAAGCAACCTTTGCATATCGGATTTCTTCCTGTGCGTTTTCGATATGATTGTGCTTGATGATAGAGGTGATGAAACCACCTGCAAAGATATCAAATAAACCCCAGTTTCTTGCTTTCTTAAGGAATTTTTTTGCTTGATACAAGTGTTGTAGTGCATCTTCGGCTGCGAAGATGGCTTCTGTAATATCGTTTTCTAATGTATTCATAATTTTTAGTTTACTCCTGTTTATTTGAAAGAGAAA
>CAKMPP010000159.1 GCA_927911475.1 uncultured Solobacterium sp.
TACACTTCACAGGTGACATGCACGCAATCACAACAGCCAATAACTTGATCGCAGCTATCTTAGACAATTCAATCTTCCAAGGAAATCCACTCAATATTGACCCAACAAGAGTGACATGGAAGCGCTGTTTAGATATGAATGTATCGTACATTACGCGATATTACAATTGCGCAGAAGAAAAAAATCAATGGTGTTGAAAGAGAAGATCACTTTGTAATTACAGTCGCTTCTGAAGTAATGGCTATTTTATGCCTTTCAAAAGACTTACAGGATTTTGAAAGAGAATTGGTAGAGCGGTTGTTGCGTACACATATGATGATCAACCGGTGACTGTAAATGATATTCAAGCTGCTGGTGCTGCAACTGTCGTTATGAAGGAAGCTATCAATCCTAACTTAGTACAGACTTTAGAACATACTCCAACATTCATTCATGGTGGACCATTCGCAAATATTGCGCATGGATGTAATTCAGTTATCGCAACGAAGATGGCTTTAAAACTAGCAGATTATGTTGTGACAGAAGCAGGCTTTGGCGCAGATCTAGGTGCTGAGAAATTCTTGGATATTAAGTGCCGCTTAGCAGAATTGAACCCTTCTGCAGTTGTAGTAGTCGCAACCATTCGTGCTCTAAAAATGCATGGTGGTGTTGAACAAGAAAATCTTGATCAACCAAATGTTGAAGCGATGCTTGCAGGTGCGAAGAACTTACAAAAACATATTGAAACAGTTCAAAGTTTCAAACTCCCATTTATCGTTGCTATCAATAAGTTTGCAAAAGATAGTAAAGAAGAAGTGGATGCCCTACTTACATGGTGTCATGAAAATAACTATCCAGTTGCGGAAGCTGATGGATGGGCAAAAGGTGGCGATGGTATGTTAGATCTAGCAAATAAGGTTGTGGATATTACAGACCATGCATGCAAGTACCAACCAATCTATGATGTGAATGATTCCATTGAAACTAAAATCACAAAGATTTGTGAAACAGTATATGGTTCACCACATGTAGAATTTAGTGAACTAACAAATACAAAGATTCAGGACTTTATCAAACATGGATGGGATAAACTACCAGTATGCATGGCAAAGACACCATTATCACTGAGTGATGATCCTACTCTAAAGGGAAGACCAGAAAACTTTGTAACACATATTACAGATATCTCAGTATCTGCTGGTGCCGGCTTTGTGGTTGTTTATACAGGCAATGTACTCACAATGCCAGGACTTCCAAAAGTTCCAGCAGCAGTGAATATGGGAATTGATGAAAATGGAGAGACCTACGGCTTATTCTAATTAAGATAGAAAGGAGGAATCGTAATGGGATCTATTGCATATGTAACAGATGAAAATATGCTTGCATATCATCGTTTGTGTCGAAACCAATCGATACTCTTTTGGCGACTATCCAATAAGAAGTTTACAGATTTCCACAAAGGAGATTTACTATTCTTCTTTGCAAGACCAAATCATGGACGTAAGAAGGCGCTGATTGGCTATGCACATTATGATTCCGAAATAATTCTTTCACTTAAGCAGATG
The DNA here is from genome assembly GCA_927911475.1 of uncultured Solobacterium sp. Taxonomy (GTDB): domain Bacteria; phylum Bacillota_I; class Bacilli_A; order Erysipelotrichales; family Erysipelotrichaceae; genus Bulleidia. The sequence goes on from CAKMPP010000159.1 coordinate 1,545, forward strand.
TGGAATCGCTATGGCGATTCCACTGGATATGACACACAAGATGGGCTCTACGCAGCGATAGAAAAAGCATCCCGTGGAAATATACCACCACAGATGAATTGTTTATATCTAACAAACGTTGTGTTCTTTTTATCACCTGTCTATCCAGAAGATGTAGGTATTTCTATACAAAACAATCTTGAAAGCTATTGTTATCTAGATAAAGATAGTCCAAAGATAACTGCCAAGATTTTACAACAAGCACAAAAACATGGCGTCGACATCTGGAGTGCAAATCCAAATATCACTCCAGAAGAAATCTTTAAAGAAGATGCCACAAAACATTATCTAGCAGTTATCTCTCAAGAGATTGGCCAAGATAGTGGAAACGAAAGACAACAACGTACGCTTGAAAAGTATGCAAAACAGAAAGCGAAAGAATCTGGTTGGGAGTTAATTCGTGGTAGTAATACAGAATGTATTCGTTTGGACGGAAGTGAAATACAAATTGCGATTCCGTTTGTATCACAAGTAAAAGAGCAACCCCAGAAGATTCGAGAATATATAGGAAGGCTAACGATGTATCGTTTGTTGGCCAAGCATCAGGGTTTGGAAGGCAAAATCAGATTTGAAATACTTTCCCCAAAAATACCTGACGTATTAAAGGAAATGGTGGAAGAAATAAACAATGAGTGATTTTGATATTATTGTCATTGGTGGTGGTCATGCAGGTATTGAAGCTGCACTAGCTGCTGCACGACTAAAAAAAGAAAACATGTCTTCTTACATTGAAGATAGAAAATATTGGAAAGATGCCATGTAATCCATCTGTAGGTGGACCAGCAAAAGGAATTGTTGTAAGAGAAATTGACGCCTTAGGCGGACAAATGGCGATTACCGCCGATAAGACAGCACTGCAATTCAAGATGTTAAATGGCGCAAAAGGCCCAGGTGTACGTGCACTCCGTGTACAGTCAGATAAACTTGCATATAAGCGTATGATGCAAGATATCTGTTTACATCAAGAAAACCTAAGTGTGATTGAAGGTATGGCTAGCAGACTTAACGTAACAGACAACAAAGTTACAGGTGTTACGCTAAAAGATGGAACTGTGATGAATGCCAAGATTGTGATTGTAACAACAGGTACATATATGGCGGGTGTAAATATGATTTCATCAGAAGTTACACCCGGTGGTCCAGATTTAGAGCCAACAACGGGAGACTTATCAGAGTCTTTACGAGAGCTAGGATTAAAAACCTTCAGATTAAAGACAGGAACACCGCCGAGGATCTTGCGTTCATCCATTGATTTTAGCAAAGTTAAACTAGAACCAGGTACAGAAGGTTTCTTACATTTCTCAGAATTAACGACAAAAGAAGATGTATTACCATATGATAAACAAGTATCTTGTCATATGACCTATACAACTCCAGAAACACATGAATATATCTTAGATAACCTTAATAAATCCAGTATGTATTCTGGTGTCGTAAAGGGAGTTGGACCTCGTTATTGTCCATCTATCGAAGATAAACTTGTACGTTTCCAAGATAAACCAAGACATCTATTATTCTTGGAGCCAGAATCACTGGAGTTAGATACCATTTACCTACAAGGATTCTCTACATCACTTCCAAGAGATATCCAAGAACGTATGGTTCATTCATTACCAGGCTTCGAAAATGCAGTAATTAAAAAATATGCATATGCAATTGAATACGATGCAATCGATCCAATTCAAATGAAGCCAAGTTTTGAATCAAAGGTGATTGAAAATCTATTTACAGCAGGTCAAGTGAACGGAACTTCAGGCTATGAAGAAGCTGCTGGACAAGGACTACTTGCGGGAATAAACGCATGTATGAAACTTGATGGAAAAGAACCACTCATTCTAGCAAGAAATGAAGCGTATATTGGAGTCATGGTTGATGATTTAACAACCAAGGGTACATTAGAACCATATCGCTTATTAACATCCCGTGCAGAGTTTAGATTGTTATTAAGACATGATAACGCTGATCAAAGATTAATTGAATATGGACGCCAAGTTGGACTTGTCAGTCAAAAAAGATATGATGCATACCTTGAAAAGATGGAGAATGTGAAGAAGTTAATACAACATCTATCTGAAACAACATTCGTACAAGATGAGGAAAAGATACATGCATACCTTACTTCATTAGGATATGAAAGTGATGCACATATTGGTATTAATGGAATTGATTTAGTAAAACGTCCAAACGTCACAACAAAAAGAACTTCTCGCTACGATTGGAGAAGAAGTAGATGAAGAAATTGCTAACCAATGTGATATCGAACTAAAATATGCAGGTTATATCGATAAGGCAAAACGAGAAGCTAATAAACTAAAAGAGATGGAAGGTATCAAACTGGGTGTTGATTTCAATTATGATGAGGTTGATAACTTATCCATTGAAGGAAGACAAAAGCTAATGAAGTATAAACCAGCTACAATGGGACAGGCATCCAGAATATCGGGTGTTAACCCAGCTGATATCGCGGTACTTGCGATTGCCATTAAACAAGGAAAAGGAAGATAAGAAATGAAATATACAGATGTAGTATCAAATGTAAATGTCTATGGTATGGATTCAGCAGTTATGGGTTCAAAATATCCTATGGCAGTTGATTTAACAAAAGTAGATGGAACAATCGTTCCGCGTACACACGCACTAGCAAGCGCAAAACCAGGAAGTGGACATGATAACTTCTTAAATGGAATTATCGTACAGTTCGACCTCACATTTACAAATAAAGCATGGGTAGAGGCGGAGCGTTATCACTTCCTAGACTTTATTAGTTCTCAATCTACAATGCACCGTATCACAAAGTTCAACTTAGATGAGGTGTATATCTCTTATACAGATCCACGTATTATCGAAATCATGAAAGAAAAGGTTAATTCCTATAATGAATTAACACAGAAGATTTCTGATAAAAAAATTAGCTGGAGAAGATATTACAGCGTTGAATGAAGAAGCAAAAGTAAAATATCTTGAGATTCTCTATTCTAATCCAGCAGGTTTTAGAATTACTGCACGTATGACAACAAACTACCGTCAGCTCAAGACAATTTATGCACAGCGCAAGACACACCGCTTACCAGAATGGCGTGCATTCTGTGATTGGGTAGAGACATTACCAAATGCATCATTTATTGTAAATAGTGAGTTAAAATAAGGATTATTTACAATTTGTGGAAAACTATTTTATCCACAAATAATATAAAATATTTTAAATATGTGGAAAAACAAATTATCCACAATTGTGGAGAAAAAAGTTATCAACATATTTTCATCTTTCACAAGGAACGTGATGGTGATAGAATAGGTCACACAGAGATTATGACAATACAAGAACTGATAGAAAAAAGCAGCAGAGCTACAAATTTCATTGTCAGAAACACAGGTTAAACAACTTGAACAATACGCCCAACTTTTGGTTGAGTGGAACGAGAAAATGAATCTCACAGCCATCACGGAACATGGTGAAATATTAGAGAAACATTTCTATGATTCTATCTTGCCATTAGGAAAAGGTAAGATATTTGGAAAAGTAGCAGATATTGGAACTGGGGCGGGATTTCCAGGATTGGTTTGGAAAATAGTCAAACCAGAATTAGATGTGTCACTCATTGAACCAACAGGAAAACGGTGCACATTCCTACAAGAAGTCATTGATCAACTGCATTTAGAAAACATCCATGTTTATAACACACGTGCAGAAGAACAGGTCAAAACAGACCGTGAATTGTACGATGTGGTTACTGCTAGAGCAGTCGCAAACTTACGAGTCTTATCCGAATTATGCATTCCACTAGTCAAAGTAAATGGATTATTCCTGGCGATGAAGGGTATGCAAGGTAATGCGGAAGCGAAAGAAGCAGCACATGCGACCAAGGTGCTTGGTGTAGAGCTAGAAGAAACACAGGATACATCTTTATATACAGGAGATATGCGGGTGAACTTATACTACCGCAAGCTAAGTCACACGCCACAACAATATCCACGCAATTACGGGCAAATAAAAAAGAAGCCTTTATAAGGGAGGGTTATATGCCAAGTATTTTAAGTATATTTGATCGAAAAGATACCAATCGTATCGTAGATATCCCAACGGAAAAAATTGTTCCATCAAGATACCAACCAAGATTGGTATTTGATGAAGAAGCTTTACGTGAATTAGCACTATCGATTAAAGAGAATGGATTAATTCAACCAATTACAGTTCGAAAAGTGAATGATATATACGAAATTATCACAGGGGAAAGAAGATTCCGTGCATGTAAGATGATTGGTTTTAAAGAAGTGCCATGTTATATCATGTCACCAAATGAAAGCCAAGCAGCACAAATGGCTCTGGTTGAAAATATCCAACGTGAAAACTTAACCGCCATTGAAGAGGCGAAGAGCTACTTACAAATCATGCGTCAATCTGGATTAACACAAGAACAGGTTGCACAAAAAGTAGGTAAGTCTCAATCCGCAGTAGCCAATAAGATTCGTCTATTAAATTTACCAATTGAGATTCAGGATGCAGTCATGGAATCAAAGATTACGGAACGTCATGCTCGCGCACTATTGACGGTGCCAAGCGATAGACAAAAAGAAGTATTCCATCATATCGTTGCAGCGAATTTAATGTAAGACAAACCGAAGATTTTATCGCAAGTCTAGATGATATTCCTAAGAAGAAACATACACGTCAAAAAGACAAAAGGGTTCTCAAGAAATACACAGATTGCAGTAAATACAATTCATCAAAGTATTAAGATGATTAATAAAATGGGTATTCAAGCAAAAGTAGAAACGGAAGATAGACCAGAAGAAGTATGCATGATCATCCGTTTCCCGAAGAAATAATAAGGGAGAAGTATTATGGGAAAGATCATTGCAATCGCAAACCAAAAGGGTGGTGTAGGTAAAACAACTACATCCATGAACCTAGCATCAGGTCTATCATATATTGGCAAAAGAGTCCTATTAGTAGACTTCGATCCACAGGGAAATGCGACTCATGGCATCGGAGCACATAAAGTAGGCTTTGAAAAGACGGTATACGATATCTTGATGAGAGATGAAAACGTGGAAGATGTAAAAGTTACACTACAGATGCCACCATTAGATGTACTACCATCAACCATCGACTTATCTGGTGCAGATGTCGATATGGCACAATACGAAACAGGTCGTGAACAACTATTAAAGAGAAAACTAGAAGCAGTAAGAGATCAATATGATTACATCATTATTGATTGTCCACCAGCACTAGGTCTATTGAATACAAACGCGTTAACTGCAGCAGATTCTGTGATGATTCCGGTACAGTGTGAATACTTTGCACTAGAAGGATTAACACAGCTATTAAGTACAATTCGTTTGGTTCAGAAATTATGGAATCCAAGACTATCTATCGAAGGCGTACTTTTAACAATGTTTGACGTACGTACCAAGTTATCGGTAGAAGTGCAACAAGAAGTACGTAAGTACTTTAAGGAAAAAGTTTACCACTGTTTTATCCCACGAAATGTACGCTTATCAGAAGCTCCATCTCGTGAACAATCAATTTTTGAGTATGATACCCGTTCGGAAGGTGCGCGTGCTTACGCACAACTTGTAAAAGAAGTAGTTACACAAAACGAAAGGATCAAACGATAGAAAATGGCAGAGAAAAAACAAAAAGGCTTAGGACGTGGTTTAGATTCTATCTTCGGATCGAATGTTGAGCAGTTCCTTGACGATATTCAAAGTAGCGCAAAGGAAGTGCCAGGAAGAAGAGAAGTAGAAATCGCAATTGAAGAAATTAGACCAAATCCTTATCAGCCAAGAAAAGAATTTGATCAAACTGCGTTAAATGAATTAGCAGATTCTATTCGAACACATGGAATCTTTACACCATTACTCGTACGTAAGAGTGTCAGTGGTTATGATCTAATCACTGGTGAAAGACGTTTACGTGCAGCGAAGATTGCTGGACTTAAGGTTGTACCTGCAATTTCTGTAGATTTTACAGAAGAACAATGATGGAAATTGCCATCTTAGAGAATGTACAACGTGAAGACTTAAACGCAATTGAAGAGGCTACAGCTTATGACTCACTTGTAAAAAAAACTAGGCTATACACAAGAAAAACTAGCAGAGAGAGTTGGTAAATCTCGTGAATATTGTGCAAATATCATGAGACTCTTAAAACTTCCTTCTGAGATTCAAAAATTAGTCGTAGATAAAAGACTAGCAATGGGACACGTTCGTCCACTACTTGGCTTAAAAGATGAGATGGAAATGCTCGATGCGGCTGAGAAAATCATGAAGGAAAAGATGTCTGTTCGTGAAGTAGAAGCCTACGTTAGAGATAT
>CAKMPP010000160.1 GCA_927911475.1 uncultured Solobacterium sp.
GCTATTCGTGGTAAAGAGACCAAAGAAATGGCTGCGAAATACATGCAGAAGAAAGCCAAACTCTCTCAGAAAGATAAGGCAAAACTAATCGCAGATATGGAAGTTGAAATGCGTGAAGCAGCCGCAAGTCTAAACTTCGAAAGAGCAGCTGAACTTCGTGATATTCTCTTTGAATTAAAATCAGAGTAAATTATGAAAACAGATACTATGCAAGATGAACCAAAACTGATTTTGACATATCCACATAAGACGATACTAAATTGGATAGCCTTTGTGACGATTATATCGTTCTTTTCGATTGTGACGTGGATATTAAAAAATTTGATTCATGAAGGAACGGATGAATCAGGCAGGATGATAATTGTTATTGCGCTTGTTTGTATACCACTACTTCTTTGTTTATTAGTTTGTTATTTCTATCTGAATGCAGTGAAATTAGAAATTGATAAAAACAACTCTTTGAAATACTATACTTACGGAAGTAGAGGACATAGTGTATTGCATTTTCGATTTGCAATGGAAGATATCCAAGAAATAAAAAGGAAGTAAACTTCCACTTGGTTGTTCGAAGGTAACGATGAAAATCAAGAATCCTATCTTTTGTGGATTTTATGAGAAGAAGATAGATAAGCAAATAAATATTAGCGTCATCGCTGAAAGAGAGAAAGTAGATTTTTTCATCCAAGAGTTTTTGAATCAACATTCAGATAAACTCTAGGTTTTAGATGTTAAGAAAATTACTGTAAAAATGTTCCTGCATAGGGAGCATTTTTTTATAGTTCGAGTATAATAGAGTAGACGTACGAGGTACAGACTATGGATTATACAAAGTTATTAGCAAAAAGAGCAGTAGATATGAAACCGTCAGGAATTCGTAAGTTCTTCGACCTGGTTGCGGAAATACCGGATTGCATTTCACTGAGTGTTGGTGAGCCTGATTTTAAGACACCATGGGATATTCGTGATGCGGCAATTCATACAATTGAACAAGGTAAAACACAATACACGACCAACGCAGGTTTAAAAGAGTTGCGTCTTGCGATTCGTGAATACTTGCTTCGCAAATATAATCTGGATTATGAAATTGATCAGATGATTGCGACTGTAGGTGCAAGTGAAGGCATTGACCTCGTATTCCGTACAATCGTGGAAGAGGGTGACGAAGTCATCTTGCCAGATCCAGGATACGTTACATATCAACCAACAGCTGCTTTTGCAGGAGCGAGTATCAAGTATGTAAAAGCGAAAGTAGAGAATGATTTTAGAATCCAAGCTGCAGATATTAAGGCTGCGATTACAGATAAAACGAAGGCAATTTTATTGTCTTATCCAAATAACCCAACAGGCGCGATACTATCTCGTAAAGAGATGGAGGAAATCGCAGAAGTATTGCGTGATACAAATATTCTTGTCATCTCCGATGAAATTTATTCAGAACTGATCTATGGAGATGGAGAGTTTACATCCTTTGCGTCAATTCCAGGAATGAAAGAAAGAACACTCGTACTGAATGGTTTCTCTAAGACCTTCTCTATGACAGGTTGGCGTTTAGGATATATTCTTGGTCCAAAGGAAATTATCAAGGTGATGTTAAAGGTGCATCAGAATTGTGTTATGGCAGCTCCTACCGTGAGCCAATATGCCGCAATTACAGCACTTCGTGATTGTGATAGGGATGTAGAGGAGATGCGTAAACAATATGATATGCGTCGACAGTATTGCGTGCGTAAACTGAATGAAATGGGCTTGAAGACATTTGAGCCAAAGGGAGCCTTCTATGTATTCCCAGAAATTTCTAGCCTAGGTATGAGTAGTGATGAATTCTGTGAGAAGTTATTGAATGAACAACATGTCGCAATTATTCCTGGAACTGCATTTGGTGAAAGCGGACAAGGTTTTGCGAGAATTAGTTATGCGTATAGTATTGAACACTTGCAAGAAGCGATGAGACGCATTGCACAGTTTATAAAGGATCATAAAGGAGATAAATAAGATGGATAATCTAAAGTTAATTGACTTACTTGTACAAAATCCACGTGCAAGTATTACAGACTTAGCAGACATTTTAGGAGAAACAGAAGAAACTGTTGATCATGCTAAAAAAGAATTAGAGAAAAGAAAATTATCTGGTGGTTACCACACAATGGTAAATTGGGATAAAGCAAATATTGGTCATGTTGATGCGATAATTGGTGTTAGTGCAAAGCCAGAACGTGGTAGTGGCTATGATAAGATTGCGGAAAGAATTGCACACTTCCCTGAAGTAAGTAGTCTATTCCTGATGAGTGGTAACTCTGAATTCTTAGTAAATGTAAATGGTAAGACAATGCGTGAGGTCGCTGACTTCGTTGGTGAAAAGTTAGCTCCAATTGAAGGTGTTGCGGCTACTGTCACAATGTTTGTACTTAAAAAGTATAAGGTAAATGGTGTAACCATGGATTTGCGTAGCGAAGCAGGCGATGAAAGAATGCCAGTATCCGCATAAATAGCGAATAAAATCACTTTATATCGTAATGATAGAAGTGATTTTTTCTTTACTTTTAGTAGGGGAACTGTTAATATATTGTGGCGAGTGGGTTACTCCCGCTCCTTGCCAGAAATGGCCGTTAGACCAGAAGGAGGTGTACGGAATGAAGAAGTATGAAGTCATGTACATCATCAACGAATCTGTTGAAACAGAAAAGAGAGCTGAATTAATCGAAACTCTCAGCAAGATTATCACTGACAATGGTGGTAAGATTGCAAAGACAGACGAATGGGGAATGCGCGAATTTGCTTACCCAATTGATGACATGAAGAAGGGTTACTATGTAGTAACAGCATTTGAAGCAGAAAATGACTGCTTAAAGGAATTCGATCGTTTGATGGGAATCAACGCAAATGTTGTTCGTTTCATGATTACCCGTGACGAAGCTCCGGCTAAGGGAGCTAAGTAATGATTAACCGCGTTGTTTTGGTTGGTAGACTGACACGTGATGTTGAAGTTCGTAAGACAGCTAGTGGCTTATCTGTTGCGACATTTACTGTTGCATGTGATCGTCGTGTGGCTCGTGGACAGGATGGAAACAATCAACAGTCTGCAGACTTCATCAGTTGTGTTGCTTGGCGACAAGCTGCCGATTTCTTAGGCTCATATGCACATAAGGGTGCATTAGTGGGTGTTGAAGGAAGAATCCAAACACGTAACTACGAACGTGATGGACAAAAGGTTTATATTACAGAAGTCGTTTGCGATACTGTAAACTTACTTGAATCTAAGAGTCAATCACAGAGTAGAGCACAGAACAGTGGTTATCAAGACAACAGTTATCAACAGCCGTATTCACAACCAAAGCCATCTGTAAATGATGATTTTGTGAGTGATGACTTCGGCGCAGGAATCGGAATGGATATTTCCAGCGATGACCTGCCATTCTAAATAAAGGAGAACAGACAATGGCATTCAGAAAACAAAGAATGGGCCGCAGAAAGGTCTGCTACTTTACAAAAAACAACATCACTTATATCGATTATAAGGATGTAGAGCTCTTGAAGAAATTCGTTAGCGCAAATGGAAAGATTACTCCACGTCGCGTTACAGGAACTCGTGCGAAGTACCAGAGAATGTTAGCAATCGCTATCAAGCGTGCTCGTCAAATGGCTTTATTACCATACGTAGAAGACTAATGACACAAACGACTATCTAAGATAGTCGTTTTTTTGTGTGCATAGAAAAAAAGAAGCGTTTTACGCTTCTTAAATTGTTTAGATAATACCAGCGAAGATCGTTGCTAGAGCGACGGTAATAATACCAGAAGTACAGATTGCAAGACCTGCCATAGCACCCTGCAAGTCACCGAGTTCGATTGCTTTGGATGTGCCGATTGCGTGTGCACTTGCACCAAGTGCTAAGCCCTGGGCAATTGGGTCAGTGATATGGAAAATCTTAAATACAATATCTGCGATGATTGCACCAAAGATACCTGTTACGATAATTGCCGCAACAGTAACTGGCACAATACCACCTAACTCTTCCGCAACACCCATACCGATGGCTGTTGTGATGGACTTTGGTAGGAAGGTAACGTATTGCGCATGGTTGAAACGGAACACTAGTGAAAGAACTAGTACTGTAACAACGCTACTAATACAACCACAAGCGATGGAAATTAGAATCATCTTCCAATTCGCTTTGAGCTTATCGATTTCTTTATAGAGTGGTACTGCCAAAGCGACTGTTGCAGGGGTTAATAACCAACTAAGATACTTTGCGGAGAAAAAGTAGGAATCATAATCAATATGGAAGATAGATACAAAACCAATTGTAAAGATAATCGCAATCAATAAAGGATTAAAGATTGGTAGTTTGAACTTTTCACGGCAGAGAATCCCGATAAAGAATCCAATAAGGGATATCACTACGCCAATTGTGGCGCTTGTTAGCATAACATTATTCATTGTTTGATTTCTCCTTACCTAATAACATAGATACTTTACCAGTGACTACCATAACAATCACTGTAGAAACCATCATGATGATGATGGATTGTATTAAGATTGGTTGTAAGGAAGCCATAGACCCAATTAAACCTACAGCTGCAGGAATAAACATTACGGGCATAATTTCGATTAAGAAGTCAGCTGTATCATGTACTTCATCAACCTTAAAGATGCCAAGGTTAAGTGCAATGAACAAAAGCACAAGTCCATAAATGGACGCAGGAATTGGTAGTGGTATAAATGTATGTAAGACTTCACCAATACAAGTAAAAAGAAGGATAATCAAAAACTGTCGAATATGTTTCATATAGTTTCTCCCAAACGCTAGTTATTATCCCATTATTTTCCTTAGAATGATACGAATATTATTGATTTTTATGATGATAGTGCTTTCATCAAAGGGAAATATATACATTTTTGCGATAAATGTTGGAAAAATTGGTTTTTTAACAAAATCCCTTTGTAAATGGCGTAGTAATTTCATATAATACCTATGTGCCACATATCGTATATGCTTCCGAATTGGCGGAAGTGTCTCTACCCTGCTACCTTAATAGCGGGACTACGGTTGTCTCTATTCTTTTTTAGTGACTTCCTGTTGAGATGCTACTCGGCAGGATTTTTGTTTTTTAGGCGACGATGTGTGAATGAAAAAGGGGGATATTTATGTTAGAAAAGTTATTTCATTTAAAGGAAACGGCACAACAGTTAAAACAGAAGTGATTGCAGGTATTACAACATTTATTACAATGGTGTACATTCTTGCACTCAATCCATCCATCTTAAGTGCTTCTGGTATGGATGCAGGTTCCATCTTAACAGCGACTGCAGTCGCATCTGCGATTGCATGTTTCTGCATGGCTGCGTTCTCAAATATGCCATTTGCATTATCTGCTGGTTTAGGTTTGAATGCTTACTTCGCATACACAGTGTGTGGTGTTATGGGTTATCCTTGGCAGGTTGCGTTAACAGCAGTACTTGTGGAAGGTATTATCTTTATCATCATGTCACTAACAAGTGTTCGTGAAGCAATCTTCAACGCAATTCCAGTACAGTTAAAGGTTGCTGTATCTGTAGGTATTGGTTTCTTTATCGCATTTATTGGTGTACAAAATGCACATATCATCGTTGATGGTCCAACACTTGTTAGTCTATATTCATTTACAGGTGGTATTGCGAATGGAACATTCTCATCACAGGGTGTAGGTGTTATCTTGTGTATGATTGGTGTTATATCGATTGTGATAATGTTAATCAAGGGTGTTAAGGGATATATGTTATGGGGTATCTTACTAACTTGGGTATTAGGTATCATCTGCCAATTATTAGGTATCTATGTACCAAATCCAGAATTAGGTTACTATTCATTAATCCCAACAGCGTTCTTCTCAATGCCAAATTCTATCGCTCCTACATTCTTCCAATTTGACTTTGCATTTGTGGCAAGCCACCTAGCAAACTTCATTGTAGTAGTATTTGCATTCTTATTCGTAGATATCTTCGATACTCTTGGAACAGTTATTGGATGCGCATCTAAGGCAAATATGTTAGATAAAGATGGTAAGTTACCAAAGATCAAAGGTGTATTATTGGCTGATGCTGTTGGTACAACAGTAGGTGCTATCTTAGGTACATCCACAATCACAACATTCGTTGAATCTTCTTCTGGTATTACGGAAGGTGGTAGAACTGGTTTAACAAGTGTTACAACAGGCATCTTGTTCTTAGCTGCTTTATTCTTATCTCCATTATTCTTAACAATTCCTTCCTTTGCGACAGCACCTGCATTGATCGTTGTTGGTTTCTTGATGATGCAGCAGGTTGTTAACATCGAATGGAACGATATCACAAAGGCATTCCCATGCTTTGTATGCATTACAATGATGGGCTTTGCATATTCAATTTCTGAAGGTATCGCATTTGGCTTTATCTCTTACACATTTATCCATGTAATTACAGGTAAGGCTAAGGAGATATCACTCCTGATGTATATTCTTACAGGATTATTCATCTTGAAGTTCTTCATTATCTAAAGAAATTACGAGGTTCACTTCATAGTGGACCTTTTTTTTCATTTATAATACTGTAAAGAGGTATGTATATGATTTATACAGTAACAATGAATCCATCACTTGATTACATCGTGCAATTAGAAACGTTTGAAGAAGGAAAGTTGAATCGTTCCATCTTTGAACAGATTGATGTCGGTGGTAAAGGTATCAATGTGTCGGTTGCCCTAAAGCATTTAGGGAGAATTAGTACACCACTAGGTTATGTGGCTGGTTTTACGGGCGATGAAATTGAGAAGCGTGTAAGTAGTCATGGATTAATCCCTGATTTTATTAAGTTGGATTACGGCCAATCTCGTATCAATATTAAAATGAAACACCTAGAGGAAACAGAAATCAATGCGAGTGGTCCTACGGTTGAAAAAGAAGATATCGAAAAGCTATATGTAAAACTAGAACATCTGACAGAAGGAGATATCCTCATTCTTTCTGGTAGTATGGCGTCAGGTGTTGATCATAACTTCTATGCGGATGTGATGAAATACCTTGAAGGTAGAAAGATACGGATTGTCGTTGATGCGGTAGGAAGTGTACTCAAAACAGTACTTCCATATCACCCGTATTTAATCAAACCGAATCAACATGAATTATCTGAAATATTTGGCCAAGAGGTATTAGAAGAGCAGGTAGAAGAGTATGCATGCAAGTTGGTATCGATGGGTGCACAAAATGTACTTGTCTCACTGGGCACAAAAGGAGCTTTACTAGCAAACCATAAGGTATATCATTGTGATGCGCCAAGTGGAGAAGTGTTAAATTCCGTAGGTGCAGGAGATTCGATGGTTGCGGCTTTCTTGGTTAGTAAATTAAATGGAGAAGATGATCAAATAGCACTAGAGAAATCTGTGGCGATGGGGTCAGCGACTGCATTCTCCTATGGTATTGCTGAGCAAGAGGCGGTAGATATCTTATATAAAGAAATGGTGAAGTAGATGAGTGAATTTCAAGAATATTATTATAGTCACCCTTATGCAAGAGAACTAGATACAGTTGTAGTATCCTGCCATGCATGCAAGGATGGATATGAGATTACTTTGCAAGATACAATCTTTTATCCAGAAGGTGGTGGGCAGCCTTGCGATAAAGGTACAATTCAAGATATAACAGTACTTGATGTACAACGGAAAGAAGATAAGATTGTACATATCTTAAAACAACCACTTCCGATAGGAGAAAAAGTTCATTGTGTAATCAATTGGGAACATCGTTATGATTTAATGCAGAATCATACGGGAGAACATATCTTTTCAGGTCTCGTAAAGAAGTTACATGGATATTCCAATGTTGGTTTTCATATGGGTGAATATATCTGCGCAGATTTCCAAGGTGATTTAACACAAGGAATGATTCAAGAAGTTGAAAGATATGTAAACCAGGCAATCTGGGATAATTTACCAGTACAAGAAATCTTCTGTACACCAAGTGAAACAGGAATGTATGAGTATCGCTCTAAGATTGAGATTGCAGGGATAACACGTATTGTATCAATTGAGGGTTATGACATGTGTGCATGTTGTGGTATGCATGTTAGTCATACTGGAGAAATAGGAATCTGTAAGGTTGTCAATTTTGAAAAGACAGGAAATAAAACAAGAGTATTCTTGTTGAGTGGAAGAAAAGCATTTGTCTATCTCAATCACATTCAACAAGAAAATAGTAAGATTTCAAAGCTGCTATCCGCAAAGCCATTAGAACTATCAAGTGCGGTTAGTGATCTTGGACAACGATATTTAGAGCTACAAAAATCCTATCGTCAATTATCTACCGAGATAATGTTAAAGGATGCAAAACAAATTCCTATGTATGATGCGATTCTATATACTGCCTTACTAGCAGACTATGAAGCAATGCGTGTATTCTGTAATCACTGTATCAAAAGGGTATTTCAACGGTTATGGTAATTGCGAAAAATGAAGTAGGCTATGCGTATGTCATCATGAGTAAGACTATTGACTTGCAATCGATTCGTGCTGAATTCAACTTACGGATCAACGCTAAAGGTGGTGGAAATAGTGAAATGATGCAGGGTAGTTGTACAGCAACCCCAACTGAAATATCGCATGCATTTGGCACTCTAACAGGGGTTACAATGCATATTGTTTCCTAACATTTCCTAGAAATAATAAATTCTTTAAAAACTAACACAAAAAGCGTAAGTAGATGTGAATATTTTCGTTTGACATCATAAAGTCATGTGATACGATTGATTTGTTAAAAAACGAAGGAGGCTTAAAATGAAACTTGTTTTAATTAGACATGGTGAAAGTGAATGGAATAAGCTCAACCTTTTCACAGGTTGGACAGACGTTGAACTTTCTGAGAAGGGTGTAGAAGAAGCTAAGGCTGGCGGACGTGCTTTAAAGGAAGCAGGATTCGACTTTGATCTTTGCTATACATCATATTTGAAGCGTGCAATTCACACATTAAACTTTGTATTATCTGAAATGGACCGTGAATGGTTACCAGTTACTAAGACTTGGAAGCTCAATGAAAGACACTATGGTGCATTACAGGGCTTAAATAAGGCTGAAACAGCTGAGAAGTATGGTGAAGAGAAGGTTAAGATCTGGAGAAGATCATTGATGTTCAGCCACCTGCTTTAGATCCAACAGATGAAAGAAATCCAGCATTACAGGAAGCTTACCGTAATGAAAATAAGGATGAACTTCCATTAGCTGAATCCTTAAAGGATACAATCGCTCGTGCAGTTCCTTACTATGAACAGGAAATCTTACCACAGATGAAGGCTGGTAAGCGTGTCATCATCGCTGCTCACGGTAACAGCTTACGTGCTCTTGTTAAGTATTTTGAAAACTTAACAGATGAAGAAATCATCGGTGTAAACATCCCTACAGGTGTTCCACTCGTTTACACATTCGATGACAACGGAAAGTTCATCTCTAAGGAATACTTAGGCGACCAGGCTGCTATTGAAGCGAAGATGGCTGCAGTTGCTAAACAAGGAAGCGTTCAAAAGTAAATAAATCAAAAAGAGCCAACTGGCTCTTTTCTTATGCAATCGCATCAAGCTGTACTTTACGTACACAAGAATGTTTGAGTAATTGTTTTAATAGATTGTCTGGAGTATTTTCCATCTTAGAGATATCTAAACTAATCAATACTGTTGCGTATCCATCCACTGGAATAGCTTGCGAGATTGTTAAGACACTTGCTTGTGCTTTACTCAATGTTTGTAGTACTGCTGTTAATGCGCCACTTTCATCTTTTAGGATGAGAGAGATTGTCATCGTACGTGAAGTGGAATTATCAGAAATCTCAAATAGATAATCTTTATAACGATAGTAGGTATTTTCTAGAGAT
>CAKMPP010000161.1 GCA_927911475.1 uncultured Solobacterium sp.
ACGCAAACAATTGTCTTACCTGCCTTTTGCAATTCCTTTATTTTATCCATGATGATTTGTTCACTAGTTTGATCTACACCTGCTAGTGGTTCATCCATAATAATCAAATCCGCATCATGACATAATGCTCTTGCGATAAAAACACGTTGTTTTTGTCCTCCAGATAGTTGTGATATCTGTCGGTTTTCAAACTCTTCCATTCCCATCTCGCAAAGTGCTTGATGTGCTAATTCTTTATCCTTTTTACGTGGCCACTTTAGCCATCCTAGGCTTGCATATCGGCCCATTAGGACAACATCCTTTACACGGATAGGGAAATTCCAATTGACTGCAGAAACCTGCGGAATGTACGCTATTTCCTTTCGTACATCCGCAAGATCTTTGTCATGAATTTTTATTACTCCGGATATGGATTTTACAAATCCCAAAATACACTTTAGCAACGTTGATTTACCAGCGCCATTGGGACCAACAATTGCGGTAATTGCATTTCTTTCGATATCAACATCAACATCCCAGAGTACTGGACTTTCTCCATACGATACCGTCAAATCTTCGACGTGAATATAACTCATAAATACCTCCTTTATTTGAGGTTTGATACGATTAAATCAATATTATGTCGATACATATCAATATATGTATCACCTGCTTGTCCCTTAGGTGCTAGAGAGTCACTAAATAGTTCCTTTCCTTCACCAGCAACAACTGTTACATCAAACCCCTTCGCTTTACATGATTCCTTCAACTTTTCCATACGTGCAGGGTCTGTTGTTGTTTCCGCAAAGATAGCCTTTATCTGATGCTCAACAATATACGCTGCTGTTTCAGCCATATCACTATTTGATAATTCCGCATCTGTACTAACACCTTGTGGTGCTTTTACCGTAATATCATAGCGACGTGAGAAATAGTTAAACGCATCATGCGGTGTAATTAAGATTCTTCTATCTGCCGGAATCATATTGAGCTGTTCACGGTTATATGTATCTAGTTCATCTAGCTTCTTCAGATATGCTTGCAAGTTTTTTTCAATTTCATCTTTTAAATCAGGTAGTTTCTCTTGTAGAGCTTTTGCGGCTTCTTTTGTTGCTTGCTTGTATAAATCAATATCAAACCAGAAGTGTGGATCAATCACTGTTTCACCATCTTCTTCCATACGACCTATCTTTGATTCATCAAAGTTCTGGGATACAGATACTGCATTGATTGCTTCTAATAATTCGATCATCTTACCTTCGAAGTGTAGACCATGATATAACACTAAATCCGCATTCTGTAATTTGGTATTATCTTCTGGCTTTGCCTCATATGTATGAGGATCTTCACCAGCCGGGATAATGAGTTGTGTATCTACCTTATCACCTGCTAAAACATTTACCATATCCTCTAAAAATGAGGTTGTTACAACCACATTTAACTTCTTTGATTTTTCAGTTGGACCAGAAGTCATATTTCCAGCATTTCCTGCACACGCAGTCATCATAGCGACAGCTATAATCATTAATAGTTTTCTAAACATCATTCCTCCATAAGTTAGTTTATGCTAACTAACTATATAACAAGAATATACTGTATGGTGGTTAGTGTCAACTAACTTGTTCATTTTATTTTTGAATTAAGAAAAGATGGATGTTTATTCATCCATCTTTCATTGCTTATTTACCAAATCTTTCCTTAAGACGTGCTAGTGCATCGTCCATGGATACTTCTTTCTTCGCTGGCTTATTGTGCTTTGGTCTTTGGTTATTATGCTTGCCAGCAGCTTTACGATGACGATATGCCGCATCACGCTGTTCTAATTGATCTAATGGTAGTAAGGATAACTGTACGCGATTTCTAGCTTCATCGATTTGATATACCCAAACCTTAACAATATCATTAACCGCTACACACTCAGATGGATGAGAGATTCTCTTCATCGACATATGAGATAAGTGAACTAAGCCATCTTCATGCAAACCAATATCCACAAAGGCACCAAAGTCTACAACGTTTCTAACTGTACCAGATAATTGGTCACCTACATGTAAGTCAGAGATATTCAATACATCACTCTTAAGTAATGCGCCATCAAACTGGTCACGATAGTCACGTAGTGGTTGACGAATTGCTTCCTCAATATCCTCGAGAGTATATTCATCAATTCCTAGTTCTGCTGTTTTTTCCTTAGGGAAAGAGATATCTGCTTCACCAAGCTTTGTAATACCACATGCCTGCATGAGTTTTCGAGCAGCTTCATAGCTTTCTGGGTGGATTGATGTTTGATCCAATGGTTCATCACCATCTGTGATACGCAAGAAACCTGCACACTGTGTAAATGCCTTTGGACCTAACTTCTTCACCTTGAGCAATTGTTTACGATTCGTAAAGCGTCCATTTTCGTTACGGTAGTTTACGATTTCTTGTGCTGTGCCACTATTTAAACCAGAGATATGTGTTAGTAACTCTAAGGAAGCTGTATTTAAATCTGCACCTGTACGGTTTACAGACTTCATAACAACTTCATCTAGTCTTTCTGTTAATGCCTTCTGTGGAAGGTCATGTTGATATTGACCTACACCGATTGATTGTGGATCAATCTTAATTAACTCTGCAAGTGGGTCAAGTAAACGTCTTCCAATAGACACTGCAGAACGTTCTTCAACTTCAATATCTGGGAATTCCTTACGTGCAGCCTCTTGTGCTGACCATACAGAAGCACCTGCCTCAGATACGATTGCGTAAGAAACATCTAACTTATGCTCATGGATTAGTTCTGCCACTAATTTCTCACTTTCACGAGATGCAGTACCATTACCGATTGCGATAATCTGTACATGATACTTTTGAATCAGTGCTAGTAACTTCTTCTTAGAAGTTTCAATATCTTCACCCTTCTTTGAGAAAGGGAAAATCTTACTTACTGTTAACATCTTACCAGTTTCATCGATAACTGCTAACTTACAACCATTGAAGAAACCAGGGTCAAAGCCTAAGACGATTCTACCCTTTAATGGCGCTTGTAAGAGTAACTTCTCTAAGTTCATTGAGAAGATTTCAATAGACTTATTCTGCGCTCTTTCACTTAATTCGGAGCGAATTTCACGTTCAATAGATGGGAACAATAAACGATCACAACCATCTACTACCGCTTCATATAAAACTCTTCAACAATTGTTGTTTGGCCCTTGAGTAGTGTCTTTAATGCATTCTTCTTTAATTGTTCATCATCAAAGATAAAGGAAACTGTAATAACCTTCTCCTTTTCTGCACGGTCAATTGCCATGATACGGTGATCAGCGATCTGAGAAATCTTTTCACTACGGTCGTAGTACATCTCATAGACTTTATTTTCATCCACAGCATCCTTCTTTAACTTTGTCTGAAGAACACCTGCTTGCATGATTGTATCCTTAAATGCCCAACGCTGTTTTGCATTATCACTGACAACTTCAGCGATAATATCCTTCGCACCTTGAATCGCATCCGCTACAGTAGGTACTGTCTCTGATAAGTACTTTTCTGCCTCTGCTTCTAAGGAACCTTCTGTAGGTAGAGCAAGCATCCAATCTGCAAGTGGTTGTAAACCATTCTTAATAGCAGTTGTCGCACGAGTCTTCTTCTTTTGTGCATATGGACGGTAGATATCTTCTACCTGAGATAACTTCGTACATTCGATAACAGATTGTTTAATTTCCTCTGTTAACTTACCCTGTTCTTCGATTAATTTTAGAACATTCTCTTTTCTCTCAGCTAATTTTTGTTGATATTCGTATTGTTTCTGGATATAGAAAATCTGTTCTTCATCTAAACCCTTTGTGGCTTCCTTACGGTAGCGGGCAATAAATGGAACTGTATTTCCTTCCGCTAATAAAGATAGTGTATTTTCGACCTGACTGAGTTGAACCTTCAACTCTGCCGCAATCGCCTGAATGATATTTTCGTTCATGATGTGACTCCCTTCATCCTTACTATTTTATCACTGATTCACTTTATTTTAAAACTCTAGTAGAGAATCCCTTATCGTTCTGATACTTTTTAGATAAAAGTTATAAAATGTCTTGATAATATATTGACTTGTGGTCAAACTACGAGTACGATTATGTCATGGATAAAACGATTATCCGTCACCCATAAGGAGGGGATATTAAAATGGAACTCATTATTATTCCGGCTATTTTCTTTATTTTAGCAATCGCACTTGCAGTATCATGTGCAAACATCGTTCCACAGGAAAACGCATATGTTATCGAACGTTTCGGTAGATATCGTACAACTTGGGATGCAGGTCTTCACTTCAAAGTCCCATTTGTAGATCATGTTCGTCGTAGAGTTCTTCTAAAGGAACAGGTAGCTGACTTCGCACCACAGCCTGTTATTACAAGGATAACGTAACAATGCAGATTGACTCCGTTGTGTACTTCAAGGTTATGAACCCACATGATTATGCATACGGTGTAGAAAATCCAATCATGGCGATGGAAAATCTAACTGCTACTACATTACGTAATATCATTGGTGATATGGAGTTAGACCAAACATTAACATCTCGTGAATCAATCAACTCTCAAATGTTACAGACAATTGACTTAGCAACAGACCCTTGGGGAATCAAGGTTACTCGTGTTGAATTAAAGAACATTCAACCACCAACAGCGATTCGTGAATCCATGGAAAAGCAGATGAAGGCTGAACGTGAAAAGCGTGCTGCAATCTTAACTGCTGAAGGTCAAAAACAAGCAATGATTCTTGAAGCAGAAGGTAGGAAAGAATCATCTGTGTTAAATGCTGAAGCTGAAAAGCAAGCTACAATCTTAGCTGCTGAAGCTGCTTGTGAAAAAGAAATTAAAGAAGCTGAAGGTCGTGCTGAAGCAATCCGTGCTATCCAAGAAGCTACTGCCGATGGTATCCGTGCTATCAAAGAAGCAGGCGCTGATGAGACAGTCATTCGCTTAAAGAGCTTAGAAGCTTTCGCTGCTGCTGCAGACGGTAAAGCAACAAAGATTATCATCCCTTCAGAGATTCAAAGTCTTGCTGGTCTTGCAAAAGGAATTACAGAAAGTATTAAAGAGTAACTATTATGTCAGATAGTTTTTTTCCCTTTAATTCTTCTGACGGTTGTCACATCTGCTCTCTTAATTGGGCTTTCCAATAAGTTACAACAGGTAAATAACCAACAGAGAAAAACTTTCAACAATGACTATATTCCACCAAAGTCACCACTAGATATACCAGTACGTACAGTACCACGCCATATCCCAAGTATCATGGAGCCAAATCACACGGATGATATCAATGGTAAAAACGTTATTCATCGTGCGGCACCAGAAAAAGGATATGTTGTTTTGAATGGTGTAAAGCGTAGAATTCACGAGTGCAAAGATTTATAAAAACATGAAGCTAGTATGCATGCATACTAGCTTCATTTATTGTAAAGATGGGATATGTTTTAACAGTGCTTTTGCAATACCATCATGATTATTATCATCTGTGATTTCATCAGCGATTGCTTTTACTTCCTCTTGTGCATTTGCCATCGCAACACCTACTCCTGCAAACCGCAACATTGTAATATCATTACCCGCATCACCAAATGCTATACAGTCTTTTGCTTCAATGCCAAGTTTATCTAATGCACTCTTCAACGCTGCGCCTTTATCAATTCCTTGCGAAGTCATCTCATAGAAGAAGTTTGCACTAAACATCATAGACAGTTTGCCTTCAAACGGAGCTGAGTATTGTCCTTACATTCTCACGTAAATACTCAGGTTGTCCAACCACTAAAATTTTATTGATCGGGAAATCTACATAACTTGCAAGATCACTTACCTCTTTCAACAAATAGTTATTCATACGTACTTCATATTGAAACCCATTGAATGTACGACCCTTATCCGTAATCATGCAATCATATACATCCTCAACCACCATATACTCATTTTCTACAATAATTGGATGTACATCAAATTGTTTTAAATGCTGTAATGCTTGCGTCACTAGTTCCTGTTGCATGGTTGTATTTACTAGCACTTCCCCTGTTTGGCAATCAATTACCTTTGCACCATTGAAACAAAGGAATAAACCATGATGCTTATCCATCTCTAACATCTTGCCATACTTTTCAATTCCCTTGGCAGGACGACCACTCGCAATCACCAAACGGATACCCTGTTCTTGCGCCTTCATTAAAATTCTTTTTGTTTCAGGGGTGATTTCCTTTTGATCATTTGTTAGTGTACCATCAATATCTAATAAAATTGCTTTCATGATTACCTCACTTAGCGTATTTCAGGAAATCCTTTTGTTACAAAATAAATCCAAACGAGCATCATAATAGGAACACCAATCTGGAATATTAAATGCTTTGTTTTATGATGGAAGATACGCATTCCTAAATATGCACCATAGGCACCACCAACTGCGGCTGCTCCTAGTAATGTCTTCTCAGGAATTCTCCACATGTTGTTCATTGCACGATATTTATCTAAGCCATATAGTCCAAATGTAATGACATTAATGACTGCTAAATATGCTAAAACTGCTACTGACATCTTTTATTACCTCACTTTTCGCATGGATATCATATAGTATCCTTCCGTAAAATTGAAGTAAATTTTTTATTAACATAGACACATAGTGCTATGATTAACACAAGAATAGATTGGAGATTATAAATATGCCATGTACAACATTACTTGTCGGTAAAAAAGCTAGTTATGATGGTTCAACTTTAGTTGCACGTAACGAAGATTCGGGAGCTGGTGAATTTACTCCCAAAAAATTTATCGTTGTTCACCCTAGTGAGCAACCCGAAGTGTATAAATCCGTTTTATCTCATGTAGAAATCCCTCTACCAAAGAATCCTATGCGTTATACTTGTATGCCAGATGCACTTAATGATAAAGGTATTTGGGGTGCTGCAGGTGTCAATGAATTAAATGTATCTATGACAGCCACAGAGACAATCACTTCAAATGAACGCGTTCTTGCGGCAGACCCATTAGTAGAATACATCCCTGCGCAAGGCAAAAAAGGTGATGAAGTTTATGTCCCAGAAGTCGTTGGTGGTATTGGGGAAGAAGATATTGTTACACTTGTACTTCCTTATATCAAGAGCGCTCGTGAAGGTGTTCTTCGTCTTGGAGAAATCTTAGAGAAATATGGTACATATGAAATGAATGGTATTGCCTTCCAGGATGTTGATGAAATTTGGTGGCTAGAAACAATCGGTGGACATCATTGGATTGCAAAGCGTGTCAAAGATGATGAATATGTTGTAATGCCTAACCAACAAGGTATTGATAGCTTTGATTTAAAGGATGCTTTTGGTAAGCAAAAAGAACACCTATGCTCTAGTGACCTAGTAGAATTCATCGAGAAGAATCATCTAAACCTCAACCAAGATAGCAAGAAGTTTAATCCACGTTATGCATTTGGTTCACATTCAGATGCAGACCACGTATACAATACACCACGTGCTTGGATTATTGGACGCTACTTCAATCCAACATCCTACCGTTGGGATAATCCTAAGGCAGATTATCGTCCTGATTCCGATAACATTCCTTGGAGCTTTGTGCCAGAACATAAGATTACAGTTGAAGATATAAAGTATGTATTATCTCACCATTATCAAGGCACACCATATGACCCATATGGAAAGCATGGTGATTCTTCACTACGCGGTTCCTTTAGACCAATTGGTATTAACCGCAATAACTTCCTAGCATGCGTGCAGATTCGTCCATATGTACCAGAAGAAATTCGTTCTATTGAATGGATTGCCTATGGCTCTAATACTTTCAATGCATTTGTACCATTCTATGTAAATATTGATGAAACACCTGACTATACAGCAAACACCAATAAAACTGTTACAACAGATAACTTCTATTGGGCTAACCGTATTATTGGTGCTCTAGCGGATGCACATTACAGTGCTACAAGTTCTGCTATTGAGCGTTATCAAAATGCTGTACAAACAAAGGGTCATCAAATTATCAAGAAGTATGATTCTGCATTCAATCAGAATGTAGACCCTGTTATACTATGCCAAACAGCGAACCAAGAAATCGCAGATATGGCAAGACAACATACAAATGACCTATTAGATAAAGTACTCTACACTGCAAGCATGGGCATGAAGAATGGTTTCTCTAGATCAGATGCCTAATTTCTAAAAGATACGAGGCCTTTATCACCAACAACATATAAGTAAAAGGATGACGATTATTACTGTCATCCTTTTATTGTGTTTCTATTGAAACTTACTTTTCCTCTTCTTCTTTCTTTCTGCGCTTCCAGAGGATAAAGAAGAATATTGCAAATCCAGAAAGAAGTGTAGCTAAAGTCCCAGCAAATACAGGTCTATTGTTTACAAAACGAACCCATAGATTTGTTGTTACGAAGAAGTTGTCAATTTCTTCTTCAATTGTATTACCAGCTGCGTCAGTTAGAACAATCTTCACATTTCTAGCATAGTCGGCACTATCAATTTCTAATGCATAGTCTCCACCATTCTTGATGAGTTCTTCTAATTGTGCTTGATCTAAAGTCGCAACTAGTTTGCCATCTAGATAGATTTCAGCCTTAGATAGTGCTAAGTTATCTGCTAACTTGATTTCTGCTTTATACTTTTCACCAACATATACCTTATTCTTGTCGATATTCTTGAATGTAACACTTGGTGTTGTCTTATCGACACCGAAACGTAGGTTCATCTTCTTTGTATCTAAAGTATTCTCAGATACATTACCAGCCTTGTCTTCAGAATAAAGTGTGATGGAATATACAGCGTCATCTGTAAATAGTGAACGATTAATTCTATATGTGTAGTGGTACCACTTTCCGTTTCCACCTTCAATTGTCACTTGATAATCCTTACCCTTTTCAAGAACAACTGTCTTATTATTCTTGAATAATGTAACCTTTGCGTTATCTACTGGGTCAACATTTGTTTCATAGATGACAATATCACCAACTTCACGTACATACTTACCTGCAATTGCCTTTGTATTCTCGTCAAATCCATATGTAGAACCAAAGCGGTTTACAGAGAATGTAATTTGCTTTTCTTCAGTATTACCAGCCTTGTCAGTAATCTTCGCTGTTAATGTGTAAATATCATCTTCTTCTTTCACATTTGCGAAATCATAGTATGTATAAATTTGACCATTTTGAATTTCAGTATAGAAGCCCTTATTCTCAACACGACCTCTCATCGCACCTGTAAGTGTAATCTCAACAGTAGAAGGATCAAAGTTAGCGTCAGAATACTGAATTACAGGAGCAACTCTACCCTTATTTGCGGATTGATCCACAATATCTCTAATTTCTAATTGAGGTTTTGTTAAGTCGATGAAGAACTCATCTCTTGGATAGTCTGTAGCTGCGTTTCCAGCTCTATCTTGTACATCAATATCAAATTGATACTGTCCATCAGTAGAATATGTAATCGTAGCTGTATGAGAATCCCCATTATCAGTCCAAGCACTAAGAGCTGGTGCTCCATTTGTACCACTTACGTTTGCAATCGTTGCAGTTACTCTCTGTGGATCGAAGTTACGTTCAACAACAGTAATTGTCGCAGTTCTAGCTGCGTTATAGTAGTTACCATTTCTAGCATTGTTGTTATCATATGATACAGAAATTGTTGGACGTACTTGGTCAATTGTAAACTCTTCACTTGCGACTGTTCCATCAACATATGGATTACCTTGGAATACATTACCTGCAGTATCTCTACCCTTGATTGAGAATGTATAATCATCATCTACAGTATAGTTGATGATTGCTGTATGTTTAGCATCATCACCATTGCCTGTTCCTGCTGTATGTGTCCAATCAGAAATCTGAATTGCACTTCCAGCAAGAGCTTTTAACTGCATCTCAATGTAATCAGCGCTAAAGTTACGTTCATATACAGTAACAGTAGCTGTACGAGGTGCATTGAAGTACTTACCATCACTAGCATTGTTGTTGTCATATGCAACACTGATAACTGGTGCAGTTGTATCAATCTGAATGGTTTGTTTCTTAACAGAAACATTGCCTGCATTATCTACAACTGTAACTTCAATTTCAACTTCGTTACTATTATTTAATTGACTAGATACTACAAAATTAACATCCTTACTTGCAATCAAATCTCCAAGTTTCAATGTCTCTAATGTTTCAGCCTCAAATAATACACCATCATCTTGTCCTTGTGTTTGAGTTCCCATATTTCTTACAACATAACTAATCTTCTTTAAACCAGAATAAGAATTATTTGTAATAGGCTCAGATACATGTACATTTACTTTTACATCACCATTATAAACCGTGTTTAGAGAAGCCTCAGGATTGATTGTGATAGAAGGAACTGTTGATTCAATTGAAGGTTTTTGTTCATCTACGATTAAACCAGATGAACTTACATAAGTTACGTTACCAGCCTTATCTACAGCCTTCACATATACAACGTATGTTCCTTCTTCTGTTAATTCAAAGGAATCACCTTCTTGCCAATCAGATACTCTTGCAAGTTCAGCTTCAGTTAAAATCTTCGAATTTGGTTCATTATTTGAATATTTTTTTGCATAGTAATAAATATTTGCAATGGCAGATGTTTCATCATCAGCAGTTAATCTGAAAGTTATATTTTTCTTTGCAAAATAACCTAAAGTCAGCTCACTCTGTAATCCAGACCAACTCTCCTTTATGAAGGAACCGTTATCTGCCTTAATATCAGAAGTAGCTTCAATTTTAGCAGTTGGCTTATTCTTATCTACTACGAAGGTAAATGCAGCCTTTTGATCATCTACGTTAATTGGCTCATTTTTATTACCTGCAGTATCTGTATATTCGAAATCAATTTTATAAACTGCATCACCTGTATATTTAATTTCAATTGTGTGCTTATCTTTATCAGGTGTATCACCTGGTGTTGTATTCCATTCGCCAATTGTATATTGTGGCTCATCAATCACTTCGCCCTTACCATTAAATTGCTTTATAACAATATTATTTTTAGCAGTATTCTTATCAAAATGATCGCTGCGCTCTGTTACTGTTAGAGTTGCTGTGCGTTCCTTATTAAAATACTCACCATTTTGTGCATTATTGTTGTCATATACAAGATCAACCTTTGGAGCTACAGTATCGATGTCGATATCCTTAGATATGATTGTGGACTTACCACTTAAGAATTCTGCTTTAACATATAGTTTTTTAGCCCCGTTATTTTCGGCTGCATCTATTGTAAATGGGTACTCATTTGGTGCACTATTTTTTTCTTCATCCGTAAAACTTGTTGCATTTGTTTCAAAAATTACATTTACATCACCCGTTGGCTCTTCAGAATCAAACCAATAAGTAATACGCTTTAAACCTGACAGATTTATATTATTAGCATTATTAACTTGTGCATTTAATTGTATATTTTTATTATATGCCTTGTTACTATCAAGATCCCCTATATTTAAATTCGGTCTATTTCCTTCCTTCACAAGATTAATTTGCGTACCAATATCGACATTATACGGTTTGTCTCTGATTCTTCTTGATTCCTTAGGCTTTAGATGTAGATTAATCTCTTTAATAATTCCACCTTCAGTTAATTCAATGCTATTTGTGCCTTCAGAAGTAATATTCTTATCCATATATTTTACTTCAATGTATACATCCTTACCTTCTGGCAAATTTTGAATTTTATCTCTATTAACCTGGATTGTTACTGGCTGATTAGCAAAAATAATCTTATCTTCTTCAGTTGCGTAATCTTCTGGAGCAATAATTGTAATTGCGTTAAAAGGTATTTTTAAAATAGGTGAAAACTCTGCATGAACTTCAATATTTCTATCAATATTTTCTATAGTCCATAAATAGACATTATTTGGTAAATCATTAAGATTTGGACCATTATCTACATCATGTTTAGTGCCATCATCCTCTATATAGAAAATTTTATCTAGTTTATAATCTGAGTTCGGTTTGAACTTCACTGCCACTGAACTTTCATAATCAAAACTTGCATTCTCTTTTCTACCATTATCAAAGACAATCTTTCCGCCATCTGTCGGCTGTACTAAACTTACTGTATACTTATCTTTCTCATAAGTCACTTTCACTGTATATTGTTCATCAATATGTTCAATTGAGTATTCATTAGTAGCTGAAGGGGCCTGTGGAACATCATTGATAAGTACTTCTTTTATATGGTAGTGTGGGTTAGGTATAACTTTAAAAAGAACGTCTAAACCCAATGTAGTAGGATATGTATATTTATGTGAATCCCCAAAATTTAAATCTGTAGAATCAACCTGTATTTTACCATTCATACCACCATTGACCACAAAATCAACCGAAACATCACCTACTGGTGGTAACCCAACATTCGTTTCTTCTGCCAAAACTTGTATTGGAATTAATGTGATAAATAAAATTGCAGAAAATATTAAGCACTTTAATCTCTTAAAAAACATATTTCATTCCTCTTCCCTTTACTCAATAATGCCTTTTCCTTCAGAAAAGCCTATTTCGTACTCAACTCTAAACTCTTGTTTAATACTATTCTGTATACTGTTTTGGGTGTTATCTTGAATAACACTTTCTGTCAGTACTGTTGTTTCACTTCCAATATCATCTAGGGAACTTGTCTTCCCACTCTCTCTACTAGAAGAAGTTTCTGTTAAGACTGTCGTTTCTTCTGCATCGAGAGTTGGTATCATCTGAGTAACAATCTTTGCAGTCATATGCATACCAGAAGTATGCCTTCCCTCTTCACTATCACGTTGAATACGTGCAATCTCTTTTCGAGAGTTAGCACCCGAAACCTCCGCAATTAAGAACGGAACTTTCCAGCGGATAAAGAGCAAGACAGCAATGAGTAGTAGAACGATGCCAATAATGAACAAACTGACTGATATTGTACGTAATACATCAATATTCATCGTTCACCTCCACCGCTTTCATATGCTACTTTTACCGTTTGTCTAGTATCTTCAATCGACTGCATCGTTTGAACACGCATGTTCTCTGTTAATTCTGTAGTTGTTTTGATACTTGATACAAATTTCTGAATCAAATCTAAATCAGAATTTAGTTCTTTCTGTTCAATACCATCAACTTTTAATTTTGTTGCATACTGTTGAATTGTATTACGAACCATTTCAGCTAGTTCTAATCGAACAATTTCTGCTTCTGATTCATTTGGTACAACCTCTGTTAGAAGTGTATGCAAACTTTCATAGAATGGTTTGTATTTACCAGTATCATTTGCTTCAGTAATCTGTGTAGCGATATCTCTATAGAACTCACCAATCTCGGCATATGTTTTCGCCATACCGATATTTTCATAATCCTCAGAAGCATGTTGAAGTACTTCTTTAAACCAAACAACCGCACTCTTTGCACGAGTTATCTGGTTATCTGCACCATTTCCGTAATCGAAGTAATACCAATAGAGTTTTCCTGCCTCAAAGCAGATATCTACATAGTTATCTGTCTTTTCAAGTTTTTCTCTATTCAAAGTAATCAACTTCTCAATTTCTTTTGCTTCCGCAACCGTAAATACCGAATCATTCATCTTATATGCTTGCATGATTTTGATATACGGTTCTTTCTTATCCTCATATCCGCTTACCTGTAAGGCAGATATGTAATCCTTAATCTTATCCGCATAGTCAGAACTTAAGTCTGCCTGGTTCATATATGATTGATAAACTGCTTCTGACTGTGACATTTCTAAGAATTTAGCAGCACCTGCCGCAATAAACATCACAACTGCAAGTACTGCTGTTAGGATAAATACTCCTAACTTCTTTTTATATTGTTTATGTAAACCTTCATCTTGATCCTGATAGTGTTCAAGTGCATATGTCAACTCTGACGTGCTTTGATAACGTTTCGCAGGATCCTTTTCTGTACATTTGAGAATGATATCTTCTAATCCCTTTGATAGTTTTGGATTAATCTGTCTTATTGGAACCATCTCATATGGTGGTTCACTAGGATTCTTTCCAGTTATTACGTGATATAGTGTTGCGCCTAAACAGTATATATCTGTTCGTGCATCAGTTTGACCAATACCACCAAATTGCTCTGGTGCTGCATAGCCAACCGTACCAAGACATGTTGTATCTGCTAAATTTTTTTTCCTTGAACTCTCTTGCGGTACCAAAGTCAATTAGCGAAATCTTACCGTCTGGTTTTAACATAACGTTAGCCGGCTTCATATCACGGTAGATAATCGGCGGCTTACGTGTATGCAAATAACCTAATACATCACATAACTGTAGCGCCCAATTCACAACATTCTCTTGTGACTGAGCGCCAAATTCACTCAATATTTTGTCTAGATTATTGCCTTCAATATAATCCATTACAATAATCAAACTATCATCTGTATCAATTACGTCGATGATGGACGGCAAACTCGGATGTTTTAAAACTTTTAAGATATCTGTCTCGCCAACTAATCCCTGTCGTACAGCCTCAAAGTTGATAACACCATCCTTACGAACCTCTTTAATTGCCCATGTTTTATTGGCTCTTTCATTTAGCGCAAGCCAAACAACACTCATTCCACCTTGCCCGATTTTACGTAGGATACGATATTTCCCTTCGAGCAATTCATTCTCTTTTAACATACTAATCCCCTATCAAAATGTACGAATTGCCGCGCAAGTAATATTGTCCCTTTCCTGACGCTGCTTATTCAAATTGATTAACCCCTTAATATTTGCGGTCATATCTGCTGCATTAACCATCTTTGTTGGATTTAAAGCAGCGAAAATCTCATTTTCTTTTACAACATGACGGAAGCCGTCTGTACATAACATATAAACTGCATCTTTCACCACACTACCACTAAAGAACTGTGGATAAAGATGTGGTGTAACACCAATACCTTGTAAGAGCACTGCTCTTCTTGTATCAGCTTCTGCTTCTTCTTCCGTTATCTTTCCATCTCTAACTTCTTTTGCCACAAGAGTCTGATCATCTGTAAGTCTTACAAGCTTATCAGTTAATTGATATGCACGTGTATCACCTACATTGACAATATATAGACTGTCCTGCGTCAATAACATCGCAGTTAGTGTTGTTCCAATTGCAAACCCTTGTTGCTTACCAAATGCAGAAATCTTTTCATTTGATGCAATAATCAAATTCTCCCAATCCTCTCGAATTGTACGTTCATTGATCTTTTTTTCAGCAGTAATCAGCGGTAATCTGTTTAATACCCATTGATTAAAATCATGTACGACGGTAGCACTTGCAAGCTCTCCCATGGAAAGTCCGCCCATACCATCACAAACAATTGCAAAGACCATCTTTCCCATAGGTGTAGAAATAACTTTAACGTTATAACTATCTTGATTTGTCTTTTTTACGTTACCGATATCCGTCGCTCCAGAAACGATAAAATCCATATTATCTTCCCTGGCCTATCTTATCTTGAACGCAAACTTCTCATTCGCTAGACGAATAACATCTCCGTCTTTAATTTCAACTTTAATATTACTTGTAATCATTTCATCATTTACATATGTATGATTTGTAGAATTCTTGTCCACAACATAGTAATGACCATTTTCTACGATAAAATCAGCATGGCTTCTACTAATTGCAGTATTATCACCGATAAAGTAATCCACGTAACTCTTCTCTTTTCCAAGACGTAAAGACTTCTTATCGAGACGGATAATATCGTTATTCTTAACACGAATCAAGCGAGGATTAATCATCATTTCTTCCTGCATTGCTTGACTTAGTACTGTTGTTTCTCCGTTTGCTGTACCACCACCGATTGCATGCTGTAAGTCTACTGTTTCACCATGCATGTTTTGGTTAACAGCAACAGTATTAAGGGAAGGAACACCAGAGGCTACTTCAGTTTTTGCTACTGGAGCTACCGGTGTAGCAACTGGTTCTGCTGGTTTTTCATTTGGTACCGCAAAACTTGTAGCATGTGAAGTTGCAGGTTTATCCATACCTGGAATATCAAATGCATAATTTTCTTTAGCAACTGGAGCTTCAATCTTCTTTTCAGTTGGTGTAAAGAAACTGCTCTTTGTCTCCACTTCCTTTTTCTTAGGCTTGAAGATATCGAAGAAAGAACCCTTCTTCACTGGCTTTTCTTGTTTCACTGCTTCAACTTCCTTCACTACAGGCTGAGCAACTGTATGTTGTACAGCAGGCTCTGTAATAGATGGTTGTTCATATAGATGATCTGCCTGTCCATTTGTATGTACATCAGATACCACCTTCTTATTGGAAACTTCTTGCTTACGTAGTGTATCAATTAACTCATCAAATGAACCTAAATTGAAATCAGCCTTTGCAAGATACTGCATAATTTCATAATAGTATTGTTTATCTTCCTGCTCATCTAGTTGAACACGTAACATAATCTTCTGGAAGAAGTCATGTAAATTTGGCTTTTCATCATTTACGACTGGAAGATACATGAACTTAGCAGTACCTTCACTTACATCACAGAAGATATATTGTGTATTGAACACAAACTCATTTAATTCAAGCAAATATTCATTTGCAGATAATAATGTTTTTACCATGCAAGAAAATATCGTCAATAATTTTTTGCGGTAAATTGGACGTTCTAGCATGTCCTCTAAAGTTACTTGTGCTGAGATATTAAATACTAACTTACGGTCTAGATTAAACTGTGAGAAAGTAATTGGAACGATACCCTCAATATTGTTGTTTTGCAACATACCTAGACCAACACGATCCAGTTCTTCCTCCTTGAGCATTTTATAGTTCAAATAGGAAGCTGATGCATCATTTTCATAAGAAATTCTACTATCTAAGTTAAACATACTATCTACCCTCTCAATCATGATTTAGTCTAATCAACTGTAATAACTGCCAACGACCATTGTCGTTCTTTACAAAGCCGATTCCACTTTCGGAAATTAACCTTGCATCCTCAAAGGTACATGGAATGACAATTTTACCTGTCATATCAATATATCCCCATTTCCCATTCTTCTTAACTGCCGCAAGTCCACCACTAAATGAACTTACTTCTTCAAAATCACCAAGATCAACTTCTTTTCCAGTAGGGTCAATAAATATCCACTTCTTGCCCTTCTTAACAGCCGCAAGCGTTGTATCATTAAATCCCTTAGCATCTTCGTAGACTTGATCTGATATTTGTTCACCCTTCTTGTTTACAAGGATATAACGAAGATCCTTTTGAACAATTAGTGAATCATTTCTGCACGGAACACCTCGCTCATCAACAACGATGGAATCAAACTTCTCATCAGTAATTGGATTTGCTTTACTATCTAACAGCGCCCAATAACCACCATTTTTAGTTGCTCCACCAACACCATTTGTAATGATTGTTGCATCCTTATAGTTCTCACTAATCTTCTTATAAGATGTCGCATCGTAATATGCCCATTTTGATCCATCATATGCCAATATGACATTACCAATCTGTTCTTTAAATTGTGTAATCTTCTTTAAATCAGAATTAGCATCATATAAATATTCAGGAGTAAGAATTATATCACCCTTTGCATTGATGTACATTGGTTTATCATTTTTTACAACAGCTGCTATATCACTAAAGAACTCCTCAGCTTCTGTATACATGTTTGATATACCACTTGCATATCCGCTTTGATCAACATATGACCATGTTTCACCTTGCTTAACCGGTGCTAATTTCTGTTTATCAGAAAATGCCTTCACATCTTCAAAATTACCAATTAGTTTATAAACATACTTAATCTCAGCCATGATTTTATCCACTGCTTCAGACTTTAAGTTTCTCTTTTGGAAAGACTCATACAAACTAAACGCATCACCAAACTTCTTTTTCTCAATATATAGTTGTAAACCATATTCATACGCTTCTGGTTCTAATGGATAAGCAGAGATTACTTCTCTTTCGTACCATCTTTCAGCAGCACGCAAGTCATCATTTGCTTTATATGCATCGCAAATTTCCAATTGAATATCTAATGAAGGTTTGATATCCATGGCTTCTTTATATTCTTTTACAGCCTTCTTAATCGTACCGTTTTTACTAGCTTGTCTAGCAAGTGTTATATGATGTTCATATTCTTGCTTAGTAGTTAAATTTGTATTCACTAGCGAGTAAATACTCGCAATAGAAATAAGTACGATTCCTAAAGGTATCAATATTTCTTTCTTCATTCTATACCCCCATTGAAATAGCGGAAATAATTAAACCAACAAAAATAAACGGTGCTAAAGGTAACTCACTATCACGAGTTAACTTCTTTAAAAATAGTCCAATAACAGATACAAAGAAGATACATACCATACCTGTTATAACCATATGGAAACTATCATTACACCTAAAACAATACCAATCACACTGAGTAACTTAACGTCACCCATTCCGATTGCATTCTTATTCATAAACCGACAAACTACGCCTATGAGCAAGAATGCCAATCCAGCAATTAACATATCTATAAGGATAAACAGAGCAGATATTTCTTTTGCTGTAAAAATAGTTAATAGTACAACTATTACTTTAATACCAAGCAAAGTAATCAATGCTCGATTTGGAATAATGTGATACTTTAAATCGTAAAGAGTAATAACAAACAAAGCATTTACTAATACCATCGTATTTAAACTATCTAAAAATGTATTCTGGTAAAACAGTAATAACATGCATGCAATCACAATATCCAAGCAGAACTTTACAGATAATAGTTTAATATCAAATGAATCAGTGATTTTTGTAATAATCTGATTCATTTTATCTTCGACATACTTTTCGTTCTCATCATACTTTTCAGATTTTGATACATACAGAAATAGGAAACATAAACCTACTGACAAAATAATGAGGCCACTTACCTTAGTTATCATATCCATATTACTTACCCCCACACTTCTGTATAAGAAAAATTCACACAATCAATACCTTTTTTTATTTCTAGATTAAAGAACTTGAAAATTGGTAATTCAATTGTATATCTAACTACAATTAGAACTTTCCCACTATTACCTTCTTGATTACCATCGTTAATAATGCTGGACTTCGATGTATCCAAATTCTTAATATGATACATCTGCATGAATGTGTTCGCATCCATTTGATCTGTCTTCAAATTTAGTTTAATTAGTGCTGCAGACAATACATCTCCAAGATAATTTATTCCTGTTCCAGTTATACTATCATGCTTTAAACTACCCAATAAGTCAGCAGCTTGTCCTGTCAACTTACCCAAAGTAGACTCGTTTCCATTTAGCGCTTTAGATATTTTTTTTTAATCCATCCACAACAGTATCGTTTGATAAAAAGTTTGCTACCTTTGAAGAGCCACCGTCCTTACCACTAAACTTTCCTTCTATTCCTGTAGCATAGATAATGTGAGAATACTCAGAAATCTCTTTCGCGGAAATATCTGCAGCTATTGCGACTCTTTCTTGTGTATATGCTAAACGAATAACGGAAAGGATAGCATATATTGATAACATAAAAATCATAAGTGAAATACTTGCCTCAATAATCACCGTACCTCTTCTACTATCTTTTTCATCATATTGCCATCCTTTCTGTAAATTAATAATTAAACCTAGTTATTTACTACTTTGAGCTCTAAACTATTCGCTACTTCTTCTGCCTTTGATCCTTTAGGTGTACGAATCTCTACATCCGGATTAGCACTTGCTGTAAAGTAAAATACATCCGTGATTTCTGTTACACTTGCAGGAATTTCTATATACTTAATTACTTTTGTATTTGCAAATACATTAATTCCAATTTCCTGCATTCCTTCTGGGAACTTAACGAATTCTAGGGAATTGCATCCGTTGAATGCATTATCACCTATACGTTCTAAAGAACTACCTAAATGGATAAATTTTAGATTTACATCAAGAGTAAATGCAGATTTAGAGATAACTCTAACTGTATCTGGTAATACGATTGCCTCGCAAGTTTGTTTATTTGCTAAGCCACGCTCTGCAATCGCAATGACTGGTTTTCCATTAATGGTTTTTGGTACATTGATAACTTTATCTTCTGAACTACAACCATAGATAGCATAGCTTCTTGCCATTCATCATATGTGAAGTACTTTTCATCTGTCTCTGGGGAAGTCTTTTAAAATTCTTCTCAGTTTACTTCAGAGTTGTTTGTTGTAGTCTGTGTTTGTTGTTTTCTGTTCCTTTGTTTCGTTTGTGGACGTACTTGTTGTAGTGTCTTGTTTTGGTTCCTTAGGTCCACAACCTACTAAACCTGATAAGAGTACTGCTGCACATAAGCCTGATAATAGTTTCTTGTTCATTATTTCTCCTCCTAATATTTTATGAATATATTAATATCTTTAAGTATTTATAACTATAGTTCCTTAATTTCCCCAGTAAAAAACGAAAGGCACCACAAGTTATTTATATGTTTTTCTTTAAACGATTCATGTACTTCTGTCGCAACTTCTCGCCCGTCTTTAATTGCGGTTGCGATAGATTGAGGACCTAAATATGCATCACCTGTTATTATTTATTTCTATTGTATTCTGATGTTGACCGAAAGTCAAATTTTTACCTTTCATCTAGAACACTAAAGTCTACTTTTGTTCAATTGCTGCAACGACAAGATCACATGGAATAATATGTTCACTACCTGCCACTTCATGCGTTAATCTTCTTCCACTTTCATCTGATTCACCAAGTTCCATTGTAATAACCTTTACACCAGTTACTTTCCCACTCTCATCACGCAATACTTCTTTAATATTCTCTAAGAAATGGAATGTAACACCTTCATTGTGTGCATCTTTGATTTTTTTACTGGGAAAATTAAGGAACTATAGTTATAAAACCTTAAATATATTAATATATTAACATGCGTATATTTATAGGAAGAAGGTTATGTCATCTATAGTTGTACTTCTGACGATAAGGTTGTTCGTGTACCAAAGGAAATTAAAGGTAAACCTGTTATCGCAATTGGAGAACGTGGTCTTGCGAACTTGAAACATTGTGAGGCAATCGTTTTACCAGATACAGTACGATATATTGGAAAAGGTGCGTTTACGATTGACAATAAGTTAAAAGTATGTCCACTTTGGTAAGTCAATAGAAACAGTAGAAGATGATGTTTTCAACTCTGATAGTTCATTAGAATCAGTTGTATTCCCGGAAGGCACAAAGAGTATTGGAACATTAGTATTCTGGGGTACAGAGTCAATTAAATCCATTACAATTCCAGCAAGTGTAACAGAAATTACA
>CAKMPP010000162.1 GCA_927911475.1 uncultured Solobacterium sp.
GATAAAGCCCAAATTTGAGTTATTAAGTACCACTTGTAACGATAAATACCAACGATAGATACTAAGGAAATACCAAAAAATGCAACCAATTGTGTTATGTTTAGGCATTGGAATTAGCATTGAACAACATATACAAAGTAGTGCAATAGCACCAGTCATAGTAAGAACTACTAACAATGGATTTGGAGTATACGGTGGATAAATATCTGCAGGACCAAATTCATAGCCTTTAGCAGCAAGTTTTTCCGTAGCCATACCAATATAGTTTATGGTTGTTTGTAATACAGTTTCATTGTTTACGCCTGTTTCATACATAGGAAACAAGTTAAAACGAATATTACGTTCAATATCACTAATATAAAAACGTTGAGCTGCTTCTTCAGGCGTAATTTTCTTCAATTCATCTTTAGCAATAGTATAGACACGCCCAACACTATATTCATCCTTAGCAGCCATTTCTAAGAAACCTTGTTGAGGCTCATATTGTAGTTGGTTAACTGCTTCGATACCTACTAATGGAATATGATTTTTGTGAAGTAACTCTAATGTTTCATCAGTTAAGTTTGGCGCCCCAAGAGCTTCTTTACCTGCAAAAATCATACCTGTTACATGTGGGATACCTTCAAGACGTTTGAATACATATTGAAGATCTTCAGATGTAACATTTCTGTAGTTCGTAGGACGAACAATAACATTAAAGCCACGATCAGCTACTTCTTGAGCTTGTAATTTAGAAATACCAAGATTCATCTTTGCATAACTATCTGCTGTAGCACCATACAACTCTAGAACAGGGCCGATACTTGTATTAAGTTCTTTAACCTTATCCTTGCCAATGCGATGATATAAATCTTCACGAATTTCTTTGTAATAGCCTTCTTTACCAGAGATAAGCCCTACGTATGTGGCACCATGTTTGATAGATGCGCCATTAACGCGAACAGAATCCATCTCTTCAGACGTTAAGACTTTTACTTGCCCCGCATCTTTTGCTTTTTCTAAAGTACGGTCATAAATAGCAAATGCTGTTACACCTGCATTGCGAAGTGCATCAAACGCTTCTTGTTGGGTGCGCTTTTCAAAGGCATTAGCTCGTAAAACAGCATCATAATCAACGATGTTTTCAATATGATTTTGAGATTTTTCAATTTGATGGCGTTCAAATACCAAGTATAAGGAAGATAAAAGCCCTACAATAATACAAAGTATGAGAATCCATGAGTACTTACTTTTATGTGTGTTCCGATGATTCACAGCAAATCCTTTCTAGTTGAGTATAGGTTTAACTTTAATGCGAATTTGGCCATTATCAGTAGTTAAAGTATCTGCTTTTACAGGAATAGGGAAATTATTGAAATCATAAATCTCTGTATCTTCTAACACATTAGATGTCAAACCAGGAATTGTAGCACCATTAATGGTGAATTTTTTAGGTGAAAATAATAGTTTATTATTATTCAACTCTAAATTACCATCCAATTTAACGGCACCTTTAAATACCATTCCCACATTCATTTGACCTGTTAAACTAATATTGTCCTTATCAATAGTTACATTAACATCTTTAATTTCACTGCCAGCTTGAGTACTCAAGAATGCAGCTAAATCAGAATTTGTGACAGTACCATCGATACTAGCATTACCTACACTTACAACATCAATTTCTTGACTCGCTAACAGAGAGATTGGATTAACAAGAATCTGTTTTGCATCATATTGGAAAGTTGCAAAATTAAGTTTACCAAGTTTAACATTATCTAAAGAGCCATACACATGGTCAGCTTCACCATACAATAGTTTGAATCCAGGTTGAGACTCAACATTAACACTTTGTGCTGATGGTTTTAAAGAATCATTTAATTGCTTTTCAATACGTGAACTAATATAAGAAGGTAATAAGAATTGTGTTGCTGCAGCTAATGCAATAATCAACACTAATAGGAATAGCAAAAATTTTTTCATAAGTATCTCCTAAATTGTTAAGTTCGCTTCTTTCTTCAAGAAACCTTCGATAAATTGATCTAGATTACCATCCATGACAGCTTGAACATTACCTGTTTCAACATTAGTACGATGATCTTTAACAAGATTATAAGGATGGAATACATAAGAACGAATTTGACTGCCCCACTCTATGGCCTGGTATGTACCACCAATTTGTTCTTTAATTTCAGCTTGTTTTTCAAGTTCTAATTCAAATAATTTAGCACGTAATAAGCGCAATGCTTGTTCTCTATTTTGCATTTGAGATCGTTGTGTTTGACATTGTACAACAATACCTGTCGGTTTATGTGTCATACGTACGGCAGAGTCAGTTTTATTGATGTGCTGACCGCCGGCACCACTGGCACGATAAGTATCCACCTGTACATCCTTCATATCAATATTGATTTCAACAGTATCATCAATTTCTGGCATTACATCGACAGCCGCAAAAGAAGTATGTCGACGTGCAGCAGCGTCAAATGGAGAAATACGAACTAAACGATGAACACCTTTTTCAGATTTTAAATAACCAAAAGCATTTTCGCCCTTAATAAGGAACGTAGAAGATTTAGTACCAGCCTCATCACCTGGTTGTTCATCCATTAGTTCAATAGAAAACCAGATTTTTCAGCCCAACGCAAGTACATACGAATTAACATAGAGCACCAATCTTGTGCTTCCGTACCACCTGCACCAGCATGGAAGGTTAAAATTGCATTATTAGCATCATATTCACCGCTTAATAACAAAAGAACCTCTTGTTTTTCTACAGTTTCTTCTATGGCTTTAACATATTCTTTAATTTCACTCTCCATAGAACTATCATCTTCTTCGATAGCCATTTCAAGCATTACGTTGGCATCTTCAATATCACTAACAAGTTGCTTATAGCTTTCCACAGCATTTTTAAGTTGTGTAGCCTCTTGAGAAATCTCACGAGCCTTATCTGGATTATCCCAAAATGTAGGATCACTCATCTGTACATCGAGTGTAAAAATTCGATCTTCTTTCTGAGCGATGTTAAAGTGAATCCCTCATTCCATAAATACGTTCTTCCAGATTAGAAATTATTGGTTTTAAATCTTCTAACAATTTATGCTCACCACCTTTAACTTATTAGCCTATTATATTGATAAACTATTACCTTAATAAAATAGAAAAATGGCCGTTGCCCACTGGAAGTCCCATTGAGCAACGTGCCATTCACAAATCTTAGTCTTCGTTTTGTGGCTCCAACACATCTTCATGATGGGATTGTGCACCTTCTAAGTGATCAACTGGTTCTTCTAGTTCTTGAATCAATTGTGCACGAATTTTTGTATAACGCCATGATTGTTTCATCTTGGATTGCTGCAATCATGTTTTGGAACATCTCAAAGGCTTCAAATTTATATTCCACCAATGGATTTTTTTGACCATATGCACGAAGGCCAATACCTTCACGCAACATGTCCATATTATCCAAATGTTCCATCCATTTGTTATCGACAACGCGCAACATAATAGCCTTCTCAAGTTGACTAAACATAGCCTCACCAAGCATATTAACACGGTCTTGGTACTCTTCATGAGCAATTTCCAATAAGCGTTCTAATAATTCTTGACGAGTATATTCCTCCATATCTTGAGGAGTCATAATCTCTTCGGTTAAGAAATATTGACTCAAGTGCTTGTAGAGACCTTCGTAATCCCATTCTTCTGGATAAAGCTTTTCATCAGCATAAGCATCTACAGAATCAGTAACAAGCTTATCAATCATTTCATTAATCGTTTCACGCAAAGATTCGTTGCGCAAAATACGACGACGTTGTTCATATAACACTTCACGTTGTTGATTCATAACATCATCATATTCGAGGACATATTTACGAATATTGTAGTTATGATCTTCAACTTTCTTTTGAGCTCGTTCAATAGATTTTGTAATCAAAGAATGCTCAATAGGCTCATCCTCTTCCATACCAAGTTTATCCATAATGCCTGTAATATTATCAGCACCAAAGATACGCATTAAATCGTCTTCCAAAGATAAGAAGAATTGAGAAGAACCAGGGTCACCTTGACGCCCAGAACGACCGCGTAACTGATTATCAAATACGACGGCTTTTCGTGGCGTTCCGTACCCAAAATAGCTAAACCACCTAATTCCGGTACACCTTCACCAAGGGTAATATCTGTACCGCGACCAGCCATATTTGTAGCAATTGTTACCATGCCCATTTGACCAGCATTAGCAAC
>CAKMPP010000163.1 GCA_927911475.1 uncultured Solobacterium sp.
AATAGTATGTGTTATATTCTACTTGCAAGGAGGAAAAACAATGGATGCACAATTTAAAAAAGGTGTTTTAGAATTATGCGTTCTGTCGAGGTTAGTAAAAGATGATAAGTACGGATATGAACTAACTGAAGATATTTCCCAAGAAATGTCCGTCACTGCCGGTACATTATATTTAATTTTAAAAAGACTAAAAGATAATGGTTATCTTGAAACCTATCTTGTTGAATCATCCGGTGGCCCAGCTCGAAAATACTATCATTTAACAGAAGAAGGAAAACTTTATCAACAACAACAGAAAGAAGAATGGATTACATTCATTCAAAAGGTGGAAAAACTGATATGACAAAAAATGAATATTTAGCAGCTTTAAATCAAGCACTCGCAAACTACTCACCAAGTTTTTAAAAAAGATATTCTCGATGCCTTTGAAGCACACTTCCAAGAAGGAAGAAGCGAAGGAAGAAGCGAAGAAGAAATCATGAATGATCTTGGTACAATCGATGATGTAATCGAGAATATCCACATGATGGGTGGAGAAAAAGAAACTGTTCATAAAGAACAGAAGAGTAAAGACTATCAAGATTTAAAAGAAGGATTATCTACAGCCTTCCATGCGTTTACACGTATCGCAGACGAAGCACTTGGTCATGCAAAAAACTTTACAGCCAATATGGACCGTAAGAAGAATACAGCGCAGTACTATTCAGATCCTCAGACTGAAACACTTCCAGATTCTATCGCTCACTTAGTGATTCACAGTGAGACATTACTGTCATCCTTGGATATAACTCTAGAAAAAGGAAATGAGCTCCGCTATGAATTTACCCAGTCACAAAGTATCTTTAGAAATCCTACAACTGATGGAATTCGTTGTGAAATAAATGATACAACTGCTACGATTCTTGTGTCTGGTAGCGGTGACTTGACCGTTCAAATTCCATCTGGTGTTACAACAATCACAATGGAAGCACCTGCTGGTGATGTAGATATCAACGATATTAAGCTTGATGAATTCAACTGTCATAACAAATCTGGAGATGTTTCTCTCAGCCGTGTTGAAATGAAACGTGCCGACTTTACGATGTTGGCAGGCGACTTAGATGTCTCCGATTCCAACTTCGATGAAATTAGCATGAAGCTATCCGCTGGTGATCTAGACTTAACAAATACAACAGGTAATCTTTATGCCAATATCGCTGCTGGTGATATTGATATTCAAAAACACGCTGCAAATGTAATTCAACTTTCCGCAGCTGCTGGCGATATCGATATGGAAGTATCCTCCCCTATCATCGAAGTTAAGACAACTGCTGGTGATATTGATTTAATTGTTCGTGGAGAAATTCAAAACATCCAAGTCACATCTACTGCTGGCGATATCGACATGGCAACAGATTCCAAAGACTACCAGGCAAGTCTTTCCACAAACTTTGGAGATGTTGATTTCGATGATGATTTACCATATCAAAAATTACATGGCAAAAAATATATTGTCGGTAATGGAAAAGGTGAGATTCTCATCAAAACAAATGCCGGAGATATTAAGCTTCCATAACAGCCTACACCAGGCTGTTTTTTATATATTTTATTGATAAGTTGATGAATGAAGCACTATTAATATCACTTAAAAAAATCTTAATGAATACTTTAATATTATCCAAATTTGTTTCGGTATATAATTCATTCGTGCATGGCAAATTTACACACTGTAGCAATTACGATTGATTCGCATCTTATATCAATCCTTTCAGTAAATAATTGCAGGTACGCCATAATATCAAATCACAAATGAAAGGAAGTATTATATGAAAAAGAGGAATTATTTAGCTATCCTGTTGTCATTATTCATGACACTTACAACCCTCATTGCTTGGTCTAAAACAAACGTTATCGCTGAGGATGGACCAAAACAAGTAGATGCAACAATCACAAACTTCAGATTTATGAATCTTTCTAAAACAAATGTTGGAGATATCTACTATACTGATAACTTCTACTTTGATTTAGATTGGGCAGCTAATACAACAGGTGCAACATTAAAAGAAGGTGACTACTTTACAATCGACCTTCCAGATACAGTTATGTTCTCATCAGATTCAAGTCCTATCGACTTTGATATCTATGACGCTGATGGAACAGGCGCTGTAATTGCGAAAGCACATATCACCGCAGGTACAAATGGCGCAACCGCAAAAGTTGTATTTACGAATTGGGTAGAAAACCGCTATAACGTAAATGGTAACATTCAACTCTCTGCTAGATTTGATTTAACACGAGTTCCTGTTAACCAGTCTACTTCATTCACTGTTTCTGTAAATGCCGGTAAGTCTAATATGACTTCATCATCTGGTTCAGTTAACGTAGCTGGCCCACAGGTTTTAACTGATGAATCATTAAATAAGTTTGCTTGGTACGATACAGAAAATCCTCATCTTGCGAACTGGGAAATTCGTATCAATCACAAAAAAGCAACACTACCAAACGCTACAATTCATGATACAATCGTTGGTTCAACTGAAAGAATCCTAAAGGAT
Organism: uncultured Solobacterium sp.; assembly: GCA_927911475.1. GTDB lineage: Bacteria > Bacillota_I > Bacilli_A > Erysipelotrichales > Erysipelotrichaceae > Bulleidia. The sequence goes on from CAKMPP010000163.1 coordinate 2,535, forward strand.
ACAATCCGACTATCTACAGTTCAAATGGATCAGTACGGTAATGATATTGCCGGAACATCTACACCAGTAGACTTAACTGGCAAATTAACAATGTCCGATAACGATCAAACATTTACTATTAATGTAGGAAATGTGAATGGCGAACAGTATCGTCTTACTTATCAATCCACATACACAGAAGGAACAAACCTCAACAACAAGCTTACATTAACATCTGTAAATCAAACTTATACATTTGATGCACACTTCACAAGAGCTTCCTCTGGTGGTTCTGGTTCTGGTGATCTTGCAAATAAGATCAAGTTAACAAAGGTTGATGAAGACGATAACACTATCACTCTGGCAAACGCTGTATTTACAGTTACAAAACCAGATGGCACAACATTTGATTTAACAACAGCTGCCGATGGAACTGTTACTTCTGAAGCTTTGGTACAAGGTACATACAAAGTTAAGGAAAAGACAGCACCTAGCGGATATGAATTAAACGATACAGAATACACACTTGAAGTTACATCTGCAGGTGGTGCATTACAAACAATCACTGATAAGCCAATCAAAACAGATATCTCAGTTACTAAGACATGGGCAGGCCCTAAGGCTGGTCCAGTCACAATTCATTTATTCGCAAACGGAACAGATACAGGTACTACACTAACACTAGATGATAGTAATAACTGGACAGGTAGTTTCACTAACCTACGTAAGTACGATCAAAGTGGCACAGAAATTCAGTATACAATTACTGAGGATGCCGTAAATGGTTATGACACTGCAATCACAGGTGATCAAACAACAGGATTTACCGTCACAAATACGGAGCAACCAAAGAACGTTACTCCACCAAAGCAGAATACCACTACACCAAAGACAAGTGATAACACAAACATCTATCTATACTTCGGTATGTTGTTTGTTGGTACTATCACTAGTGGTTACCTCTTTGCAAAGAGAAAATCATATAGATAGTTAAAAAGCCATTCTACATAATGGCTTTTCTTTATAAACAAAAGAAAAACTGGAATTTCTTCCAGTTATAGAATTTCGATAAATTTCTTTGTTTCTTCTTCTTTCTTTTGTTCTGTTGGTAACTCAATCTTTAAGATACCATTATCGAAAGATGCGTGGATATCTGTATCCTTGATTGCATCACCTACATAGAATGTACGCGATGTATTACCGCTGAATCTTTCTTGACGTAATACTTTACCCTTCTCATCCTTCTCTTCTTCTGTAGATGAACGAGAAGCACTGATTGTTAGATTACCATTGAATAAGCTAATGGATACTTCATCCTTCTTGTAACCAGGAACTTCTACTTCTAAGATGTACTTTCCATCTTTCTCACGAACATCTGTCTTTAAAATATTATTTCCTGTAAATACTGGTGCTCTAAATACATCATCAAACATATCATTAAATAAATCATTCTTTCTTGTTGTCATATATTTCATATCATATACCTCCTAAGGTCTTTCACCTTACACATACTAATATACTCATATTTTTTAGCACTGTCAATACCTAAGTGCTAAAAATTATTAAAAATTTTTTCTATTTATAGTTTATATATATAAAAATCTTATTTAAAGGATTTTATTATTAGCATAACTATATGATGATTGCTAATTAGTTTCCGTATTTATAGAGAATAAATGACTCATCATCTGATTTTAAATGTATTTCTTTGCCCTCTATCGTGTAATAATAGATCTTCTTTTCATCATTCATCGTTATCTCAATTTTGTTACCATGATTCTTCCATAGAAAGGCAACTTTCGTCAAATCATCATAATAAACACCCGAATAATCAGGATTAAACTGGAATGTAACATCATCTTCATAGTCCGGAAACCACACTCCTACAAAGTCATACTTTCTTGTTTCTTGATAAACAAAATTCAAAAAGAAAATCAACACAATGATTGGGATTACATTTTTTAGTATCTTCACGATAAAAGTCTTTTGTTTATTTGATATCTCCATTGTATTTCTCCATATGTAATCATATACCTTTCAGAGAATAATACAAAACGACAGATCATTCTGTCGTTTATTCTGTATATAAATCTCTTAGTTTTTGTAATGCATACTTATCAAGATTGAATTCTGTTTCAAAATATTCATCAAAGCTAATGTACTTCTCTTTGATACGTTTTAGTGAATACGCCGCATTGGTATATGTTACTCCCTCATACGCCAGTAACATACCCGCGAGTTCTCCATCTATTTTTGTAAGAGGGAAATCCTTTTTGAAACGATCAATATATTCCTTACGGTATTCATTCGTTAACATGTAGTCATAAATCGCTGTCTCTTCGTCTACACCAAGTGCTAGTAGAATTAAGATTGCTGCTATTCCTGTACGGTCTTTCCCAGCAGAACAATGGAATAGGATTGGTACATTACCTGCTATGATATCCTCAAACATTTTCTTATATGCATAACAGAATGGTAAGTTACCATACACCTTATGTGTAAATTCATCATTGCTTTCTTTGGAATAGACATTTTCTGCGATGAGTGCAGCTGGCGAAAAGTTTACTTCCGTTCCATCTGCACGTATTGCGGCTGATAAATGAATATATTCGGCACCTTTCAACGTTGGATCTGGTGCATCCTTCACTTCTTCCTTTGAACGTAAATCATAAATCTTCTGAATATGTAAAGAATTTAAGATTTCTAGTTCATTTTGATCGAAGTCCATTAAACGACTGCTACGAAAGAAATACCCTTTCTTAACATGTTTGCCATTTTGAGTCTTGTAACCACCTAGATCACGTAAGTTTCTTTTCTTTTCAATGCCGAGAATATCACTCATTTCTTCACCCCCAAAATCCTTTCTGCAGTTTCAATCTGTTCTTTTGTAGGTTGTGGCGTATCCATTAGAGGATAACTGATTCCCATCTTCTCGTATTTCGAGATACCTAATACATGATATGGTAACACCTCTACTCTTTCAACGGAATCCAGTGTGTCGATAAATTCTCTTAGCTTCTGTAAATCCTCTTCATTTGCGGTAATTCCAGGAACCAAAACATGTCGAATCCACATTGGAATATGATGATCAGAAAGATACTTCGCACATGCCAAGATATTTTCATTTGATCCACCTGTTAGATAGCGATGTACTTTATCATCAATTTCTTTTAAGTCAAAGAGGACTAAATCTGTAACTTTCATGAGTCTTTCAAACTTAGAGAAGAATGGCTCTTCGTATGTAAATGGATTACCAGCTGTGTCCAGAGTACAGTGGATACCATGTTTATGCGCTAGTTCAAATAGTTCAATCATGAAATCCATCTGTAAGAGGGCTTCTCCTCCAGATACGGTGATTCCACCACCATTCACCCAATAATTTTTTATAACGTAATGCCTTTTGCAATACTTCCTCTGCGGTATAAAGTTCTCCACCTGCCATTTCCCAAGTATCTGGATTATGGCAATATTTACAACGCATATTACAACCTTTTAAAAATATAATAAATCTTACTCCAGGTCCATCAACTGCCCCGAAGGTTTCAAATGAATGTATGCGTCCCTTCATATTCTCACTCCTTTATATCATTCTGTATAAAAATGACTCTGTAGATAACAGAGTCATTTTATCAAACTATAGTCTTGTTTTACACAAGAACGATTACATATGATCGTGGAATGTTCTTGCGATAACGTCTAACTGTTGTTCTCTAGTTAGAGAGATAAACTTAACTGCATATCCGGAAACACGGATTGTGAAGTTAGCGTATTCTGGCTTCTCTGGATGTTCCATCGCATCAACAAGTTTCTCCTTACCGAAGACGTTCACGTTGAGGTGGTGAGCACCTTGGTCAAAGTAACCATCTAATACGTTTACAAGGTTGTTAGATCTTTCTACATCACTATGACCTAATGCATTAGGATCCATTGTCTGTGTATTAGAAATACCATCTAATGCCCAGTGATATGGAAGCTTTGTGAGTGAGTTCAAGGATGCGAGTAATCCATTCTGTTCTGCACCATAAGATGGGTTAGCACCTGGAGCTAATGGTGTCCAAGCACGACGGCCATCTGGCATATTACCTGTGTACTTACCGTAAACAACGTTTGATGTAATTGTCAAAATTGAAGTTGTAGCTTCTGAGTTACGGTATGTGTGGTGCTTCTTAATCATTGTGATGAATGTCTTTAATAACCATACACCAATTTCATCTGCACGGTCATCATCATTACCATACTTAGGGAAGTCACCCTCAATCTCATAGTCAACAACCAATCCATTTTCATCACGAACTGTCTTAACCTTTGCATACTTGATTGCGGATAGTGAGTCAATAACATGGCTGAATCCTGCAATACCTGTAGCAAATGTTCTTCTAACATCTGTATCAATTAAAGCCATTTCAGCTGCTTCATAGTAATACTTGTCATGCATGTATTGGATGAGGTTTAAGATATTTACATATAAACCTGCTAACCAATCTAACATCTGAACATATCTCTCTTCTACTTCAGCGTAGTCTAAGTATTCAGAAGTAATTGGACGGTATGCTGGACCAACTTGCTTAAAGCTCTTTTCATCTACACCACCATTGATAGCGTATAGAAGTGCCTTTGCAAGGTTTGCACGCGCACCGAAGAACTGCATTTCCTTACCTGTCTGTGTAGCAGATACGCAGCAGCAGATGCTGTAATCATCTCCCCATTCAGGGCGCATTACATCGTCATTTTCATACTGAATAGAGCTTGTTGTGACAGAAATCTTAGCCGCATACTTACGGAAGTTTTCTGGTAAACGGGATGAGTACAATACTGTTAAGTTAGGTTCTGGTGAAGGACCCATATTTTCTAATGTATGTAAGAAACGGAAGTCGTTCTTTGTAACCATAGAGCGACCATCCATACCCATACCTGCAACTTCTAGTGTTGCCCATACTGGGTCACCAGAGAATAATTCATTATATGCAGGAATACGAGCAAACTTAACCATACGGAACTTCATAACGATATGGTCAATTAATTCCTGTGCTTCGCTTTCTGTTAATGTACCTGCCTCTAAGTCTCTTTCGATATAGATATCTAAGAATGTGGAGATACGTCCTACAGACATCGCAGCACCATTCTGTGTCTTGATAGCTGCTAGGTAACCGAAGTATAACCACTGAACTGCTTCCTTAGCGTTGGATGCTGGAGCGGAAATATCATATCCGTATACAGCAGCCATCTTCTTCATACCTTCTAAAGCACGAATCTGTTCAGATAGTTCTTCTCTTTGACGGATGATATCATCCACCATTGTACCATCGCCACAGTTTAACTTATCTTCTTCTTTCCATGCGATCAATTGGTCAATACCATATAAAGCTACACGGCGGTAGTCACCAACGATACGTCCACGACCATATGTATCTGGTAAACCAGTAATAACGTGACTGCTTCTAGCAATCTTCATCTCTGGTGTATATGCATCAAATACTGCTTGGTTGTGTGTCTTGTGATACTCTGTAAAAATCTTATGTAATTCTGGATTTGGTGTATAGCCATATGTAGATAACGCTTCTTCTGCCATACGAATACCACCATAAGGCATAAACGCTCTCTTTAAAGGCTTATCTGTCTGAAGACCTACAACCTTTTCCAAATCCTTTAAGGATTCATCAATATAGCCTGGGCCATAAGCAGTTAAGCCTGATACTACATCAGCCTCTTCATCTAGAACGCCACCCTTTGCACGTTCAGCCTTCTGCAATTCCTGTAATTTGCCCCAAAGCTTGTTAGTCGCATCTGTTGCGTCAGCCAAGAAACTCTCATCACCATCATATGGTTTGTAGTTTGCTTGAATGAAGTCGCGAACATTGCATTCTTCCTTCCAGTTTCTGCCCTGGAAGCCTTGCCATTTTTCATTATTTAGCATTGTTTTCTCCTCCGTCTACCTAACGTTTTTTTATTGTAAATGAAAGCAGTTTATACGTCCAATGATATTATCAGATTATTTTTTGCTTGTGAAATTCACACGGTTTTATTTAGAATTCCAACAATGTTAGTTAACAATTCAGATAACATGCAAGCATCATAGAACACTATCATTTTCCAGTTAGTTTTAGTAAACTAACCGAATTATACGCCCATGTAATACGCATTGCAAGAACTAAGTTAACAAATTAACAAGAGACAGATGGTCACATCTGCCTCTTATATAAACCCTAACATTTGAGTTAATACTTATATTGCTTAAAACCCTATATTAAGCAATATCAGATTTCACCATTCATGCATAGTTTAATTCTCGATTCTCCATCCTTTTGCGTCTCTACGAGATTTGATAAAGCCAGCATAGATTCCACCATTCTGAATCAGTTCCTCATGTTTTCCTTCTTCTTGTAGAGAACCATCATTAATGACAAGAATATGATCTACACTTTCTACGGTACTGATACGATGTGCAATGGATATAACTGTCTTTCCTTTACACAGTTCATCAATCGCAGCTAGAATTTCTGCCTCATTTTCTGGGTCTACACTTGATGTAGCTTCATCCAACAGAATGATTGGCGCATCCTTTAACAATGCACGAGCAATACTGATGCGTTGTTTCTCACCACCACTAAGGTTTGCACCACCTTCCCCAATGACAGTTTCATATCCCTGTGGAAGTTTCGATATAAACTCTGCGCAACGTGCTTTCTGACACACATCAAAGATTTCTTGATCTGTGGCTTCTGGTTTTGCAAAGCGTATATTATTCATAATCGTATCGTTAAATAAATATACATCCTGGAATACGACAGACATCTGTTTAAATAATGTCTCAACTGTATATTCACGAATATCCTTTCCTGCTAGATATATCGCTCCCTTATCTACATCCCAGAAACGAGATAGTAGATTGACAATTGTCGTCTTACCGCATCCACTAGGTCCTACAATAGCGACCTTTTCATTTTGTTTGATTTCAAAACTAAGGTCTTTGATGACAGGTGTATCTTTGCGATATCCAAACCAAACATGGTCAAATCGAATATCTAAAGGTCCGTTAATTGTAGTTTGCGTACCTTCCTCTAATTGAGGAATTTGGAATACATCATCTAAGTACTTTTGTTGACCTGGAATCTTTGCATATAAGAAGGCTGTATCACTTAATGGAGCTAAGCCTAAGAAGATTAAGTAAGATCCAACCAACATGGTCATACAATTCGCAAAGTTAATCTGTTCATGCATGTATAGATGAACTGTAAGAATGATTAAGATAACACTTGCGGCATTTACGATAAAGCTATAAATTTTAGCACGCCATGAAAACTCTACTTCACAACGGATATCCACTTTCTTTTTTTCTGCATAAAGGTCTTTTGCCTTTTCTTGAATCATGTTCTTAACAGGATTATCTTCGTTAATTGGATATGTTCTTAAAACTGACATACCACGAATCATATCAATTACCGCAAAATTCATCTCCTGTTCAACTTTATGTTGTAGCGGAACATTTCTCATTGCGATTTTATAAAGTTTGCCTAAGGTAAATGCTAGTATCACTAACACCGGAATCATAAATAATCCTAATGATACATTCATTTTAAACATCGCAATGGTTAATAAGATAGAAATTCCAAATCCAGCAATCACGCCAGTGACTAACATCATGGTAAAGTTTTCAAGTGCATTTATTGATGTCGTCATAGCGCCTTGAATATTTCCTAGTTTTGCGTCATCGAAATATCCTAACGGAGCTTTCTTTAATTCATCTCCCACCTGCAAGCGGAAATTTCTAAACATGACATAACCTTCCGCTGAAACAAGGATGTCCTCCAAGTAACGGAATACAAAGTGGAATAAGATTCCACCAACCATAATCATCAGGCAATTCCATATCACCGTAGCTGTTAATGCATGTATGTTCAAGAACGCAATATACAGTGCACCAAAGATGAACATGAAACTAAAATTCTTGAAGAACGCAAAGAATAAGCCAAAGATAAATTTCACTTTATCTTTTCCAACTAATTCAAATAATCTACGAAAGTAGTTCATTCAACCACCTCCTTACCACTGTAGCTTTGCCATAGTTTTTGATATACAGAAGAATTCTGTATTAACTCTTTGTGTGTGCCAATGCTTTCAATCTTGCCATGGCCTAACACCATAATTTGATCAGCACCTACAATTGTGTTCAGTCGATGAGCCACAACAATTAGTGTCTTATCCTTCATTAGTCGGCTTAACGCTTCTTGAATCTTCGCTTCATTTTCAACATCTGCATATGCAGTAGCTTCATCTAGTATGATGCACTGCGCATCTGCTAGCATCGCTCTAGCAAGTGTAATGCGTTGTCTTTCACCACCTGAAAGAAACTTTCCACAATCACCCGCATTTGAATTTAAGCCTTCTGGTAATCGTTCAATTAGTTCTAAGCAGTTCGCTGCTTTCAAAGCCGCTTGAATCTCTTCATCTGTTGCGTCTGCTTTTGCGATCTTTAGATTCTCACGGATACTTGTGTCAAATAAGAAGTTATCTTGTGCAACATACGCTACATGTTTCATAAGTTGTGATGTTGGTATACTTTTGACATCTTGGTCACCAAAGGTAATTGTTCCAGCATCCGCATCAAAGAACCCAGCCATTAACTTGGCAATTGTAGACTTTCCGCTTCCACTTTCTCCAACAATCGCAAATACAGAATTTGGTTTTACCTCAAAGTTGATATCATGCAATACTTCAATACCCTTTTCGTATGAGAATGATACATTTTCAAATCGATAACATTGATCTGATAGCGTCACTTCCTGATTAGGTCTTACAAGCTCAGGCATCGTAAGCACTTTACGAATCATGCGGAATCCTGTTTCAATTGAGGAGTAGATTTCCATACTCATCATGATTTGGAATGCATTTGGAATAATTGATAACGGTAGGATTAACCCCAACATAAGCTGCCACATATTGATGATTTGTTGTGAGTACAAATATAAACCAACCGGTAACGTTCCAAGAATTGGTGAATTTACAAACGCAAATAATATAGCCATCGCAATCCAACTCTGTTTCCACCAGTCTAATGTAGAGGAGAAGTAGTAATTAACAGAATCTGTAAACTTTTGATAACTACGTCTACTCTGTCCAAACGTCTTAATGACATGAATTCCATTTACATATTCAACGATTCGAGCATTTAAATCTTGATTCGAATTGAGCCAAGTATACATACGCTCATCACTGTTATGATACATGATGATAAATCCCAAAATAATAAATGGAACACTCACAAAACAGGCTAGACCTAAACGATAATCCACCACGAATAACAGGATGGTTGCTAGAATTGGGTGTAATAAGCGAGAAGGCAACTCGGGCATGACATGCGCAATCCAATCCTCCAAAGAGCCAACTCGATCAACGATTAGCGCTTTATAATATCCTATCGGTGTTGATGTAACATACCCAAGTGGAACACGTTCTAACTTCTCACTTAATTTTTCACGAATACTTCTAAGAATCTCAAATGAAATTCGATGACTCTTTACACTAGATAAACATGTTAGTGTGCATTGTAGCGCAAGAGCCAGCAGTGTTAATCCCCCATATAAGTAGATTTTTTGTAAATCTATATGATTTGTAATCACTGCGGTTGCAACATATGCCGCAAAGAAATAAGATGTAAACTTTAAACTTTCACCAAAACATGCAAGCATAATCGATATACGCATTTTCCCTTGTAACTGTGGAGCGAAGGAGAACAACCATTTATTGACCAAACTTGGACTAATGGCATCCTTTTTCTTCGTTTCAATCGACCGCTTAACATCTTCTTTTATTTTCTCTTCAATCTCCATTTAGTTCTCCTTTAGGTGTCCCTTTAATATTGAATAGCCAATATATACACCAATGACAGATAAAATAAATGTAATCACTGTTCCAAGAATTCCCATTACACCTTGTGTTGCCTTGACCATCTCTAACATTTGATCTGGCTTTTGACCTCTTGCAATCCATTCATTCATATACTGTTCCGCAAAGAAACATGCAGGAATGATGCCACCTAAAGCATTTCCAACATGGATAAGACCTGACGCAATCGCAACCTTTATCACACTTGGCTTATTTGATGTTGATGCGATAACATCTGCTAATACTGCGCCTATCATGGATGTAATAAACCAAGGTAGATAACCAGATCCCATCAGAGCGAATACGCCCATGACGATGAGTTCCATCAGAGTAAATTGCCACATCTTACCAATCTTACGACTGATAAAGATTAAGATTGCTCCAGATAATAGTCCACAAACACCTGGACTAATCGCATGTCCAAATGGACCCATAAGCGAAATTAACATCATCGCCACAAAATATACAATGATGTATAAAGCTGTTAGTAACGCAAGTAATACAAAATCCTTCATCTTCAAATTCATTCTTCATCCCTCATTTCTATAAAAATTTGATTGAATTCAGACAGATGTTCCGCATCTAACGGAAAATCTTTTTTTCACAGTTTTATCTTTTAGATACACAACACGATCACTGATATGACGAATAAACTCATAATCATGTGATATAACAATGACACTTGCCTTCTTTTTTAACTCTTGAATTTCTTTTGCGACTCTTTGCATAGACACAAGGTCTAATCCACTGGTAGGTTCATCGAAAATGATAACTTTACGATTGCTCAAGATTCCTAACGCAACTTGAATTCGTTGCTTCTGCCCTCCGCTTAAGGAGAATGGATGCTTGTCTGCGTATTCTGACAGTTTTAGATAATCCATCACATCTTGGATATCTTTCTTCTGTACTTCATGGTCTGCAATCTCCAATTCTGCTTGGACAGATGTGCCAAACAGCTGATAATCCGCATCTTGCATAATGTAGAATGGCTGCTCACCACTCATTGAACCACTTGTTGTTGCAATGCTATGACACAATAGTCTTGCTAGTGTTGTCTTACCAACACCGTTTGTTCCAACAATTGCCGTCACTTCATTTGTATAAAAATCTAAAGTGATATCATTCAAAATATCTTTATATGAAATCTTATTCAGTGATAGTACCTTCTGTTTATCAACAGATGGAATCTGGAACGGTATATCCATCGAAAATAAATCAAAACTTCTTGTGTCATAGTTTGATTGTTTAAATGTTTCTTCACTATCAAAGATATGCATCTTTCCTTCATCAAAGAGAAATACTCTGTTGATCAATCCATCAAGATAATAGAAGCGATGATCCGCAATCAGTACTGTATATCCTTCTTGTTTTAATTTTTCTACCAAAGCTCTAAATACATACGTATTGTGATAATCAAGATTGGCTGACGGTTCATCCAGTAAGATCACTTTCTGTCCTAACATCATTGCCGACGCAATTGCTACCATTTGGCGCTCTCCTCCGGATAATTGAAAGATGTCTCGATTCAATAGATACTGAATCTGTAATAAAGAATTAACTTGTTGGAGACGTTCTTCCATCACGGCTTTATCCAAACCATAATTCTCCATACTGAATACAAGTTCACTGGTTGTATTCGTTGTAAAGAATTGACTACGTGGGTTTTGAAATACAGAACTGATATGACGACTAATCTCTGCCATCGTCATATCCTTTGTATTTTGATCATTAAGTAAGATTTCCCCTTGCAGTGCTCCTTCGACAACACGAGGAATCAGCCCATTGAGACATTTCAGGAATGTAGATTTACCACTACCACTATTACCAGTCACCAAAATGATTTCACCTGGTTGTAGCGCAAAATGAACATCTTGAATTCCTTCCTTACTATCTTGATATTGGAAGGAAATGTTCTTACCCTCTACGACATACGAACCCATAACATCTCTCCCACTAGTCCTAAACAAATCGCAACTGTAACAAGCGCATCCTTTATTCCAAAACGAATATTGTAATACGACGTCCTTCTTTCCGTGCAATCAATTCCCTTGCAAAGTCCAGCAGATGTTAATTCATCTGCTAAAATCAAACAGCGAAAAAGCTGTGGGACCACAAAGTACCCAAAGCTCTTTACAATATTTTTAAATTCAAAGCGAATCCCACGTAAACGCATCGA
>CAKMPP010000164.1 GCA_927911475.1 uncultured Solobacterium sp.
CCATCGCAAGCAACTTACGTACTTCAAAACTACGTAGCTTACGATATTGGCCTTGTCTTAGATTTCCTAAATCTAAGAAACCATAGCCGATACGGTTTAATCTTGTGACCTCACAATGGAAATATTCCATCATGCGCCGTACTTCACGATTGCGTCCTTCTTGGATTGTAATGTGGAGTACGGTTTTATTTTTCTTCGTAGAACGTTCTAATAATACTACTTCAGCTGGTAATGTCTTACCATCAGATAGCATAATACCTTTTGCTAGGCGATTTAACATATCATCTGTTAGTACACCAGTTACCGCAACTTCATATGTCTTTGGTAAATGTGAAGATGGATGCATCATCGCATTCGCAAAATCACCATCATTGTTAAAAGTAAAATACCAGAAGTATCATAATCCAAACGCCCAACTGGATAGATGCGTTCTTTTACATCACTCAGATAGGCAAGAACTGTTTCTCTACCTTTTTCATCACTGACACTAGAGATCACTCTACGCGGTTTATTTAAAAGGTAATAAACCTTTTCTTCTTTCTTTAAGACAACACCATTTACACTAATATCATCATCAGGAGATACTTGTGTTCCAAGCTCCGTTACAACAACACCATTCACTTTGACCTTGCCACTCACAATGAGTTCTTCTGCTTTACGACGGCTAGCAATACCTGCCTTCGCTATTGTCTTCTGTAATCGTTCCATCTTCTCTCCTTTATTAGTGTTTATTCTGTGTATTACCCCAGAAAGCACTCCCTGCCTTAGAATAATCATTCATAATCATCACAGGTACCATTTCAAACTTCTTATCCTGTAAAGATAATATCTTACAAGCTGTTAATCGTTTATTTCCATCCAAGCACTCATAATAGTCATCATGTACGTTAACCTGTACAGCAATCGCAACGCCACGCTTTGAGATGGACTCTATCAAAGATTCAGACTCAATATGCGTAAAATGAATCTTGGAAATGTGAACTTTCTTATTGATCATAACGTCCTCTAATCGCCCTTCATTCTATCATACTGGTAAATGAAAATATACAATTGTACCAATACGAAAAAAGCTCTAACAACGTTAGAGCTTAGTCAACATAGATTAATGAGGACAATGGGATAAAAGAATTCTCTGATAAAAATTCACTGGCTGTCGTAATATGGTTCTTTTTCCCATATACAGCATTGTAGAATTGGATTCTACCATCCTTTAATACTTCATACGCCACATAATGTGCATTAGTACGAGTGGATATACAACAAGATTCCAGACTTACTTGCGCACATCTTCTTAATAATCTTAGCGTTCGTTCCAACACTGATATGTGCGTTAAGACCTTGTTTCTTTAGCCAGAAGTATAGAGATATTTTCTCTTGCCCTAATAAATTACCGATAAATGCAAAACGTTTCAGTCCAGAAAGCACATCCTTCATCAACATGGTTTTTCCATTGAGTTTTAATAGGTTGTATGCCGCAATCCATCCACAACCCTTATCTCTTGTATTGAACCATCCAAATGGAATACTCTCCATCTTTCCTTGGTTGATGATATAACCACGTTCATCAAAAACGCTATTTTCTAACTGTAGACGATATTCTTCTACATCATAGACAAATTGGTGATTAACGCATCTTACCGCATTCGCTTGATACGCATGTACCAATTGATCATCCTCTGTGTGAAATACAATACGATTGCAATGATAACGACGAATATAAGCTTCCAGTAAAACAGCAATTAAATCAATAGCATCCTGTAAAGAAATCTTTTCTGTTAATACAAAGGAAGATTCCACGACGCCATCATGATAAAAATGTTCCTCAATGCCTATAACCATTTCATCATGACGTAATAAATGACGTACTGAAGGCCTGCCTTCAAGAGCGACTAATCTCTTTTGATATTTTAAGAAATATGTATCGCTTTCTGTATTCGTAATACAAACTTGTAACGAAATCATTTCTAATATTCTTTCCAATTCCCTCTAAGTTTAAGATGATCGATTGCCTTCTTTAATAATGCACGGTCAGAAGGATATGTAATAATCGCATGTGCTTCAATACATGTTAACCAACGTACATCTGATACTTCTGATAGCTGTGGCACTTCATGACCACCGATAGGTTGTGCTAAAAAGAAAATAACATCTTTCAGAGTATCCTCTTTTGGGGAATATGTGTTTACGACTCTAAAACCATCGTCGAAAGAAACCTCTACTCCCGTTTCTTCTAAGATTTCACGATACGCTGTTTGTTGTTCTGTTTCACCATCTTCAACATGCCCCTTTGGAAATGTCCAGTGTCCTAATGTCTGATGGATCAATAAGAACTGAATGCCACCTTCTTGTTTACGGTATACAATCGCACCACATGATTTTTCCTTTTTCATACACTACCCCCACAAAAGATAGTATATATGTTTTTTTAAACTTTGTGAAACAATTCTCTTAAAACGCTTACATTTTTTTATACTTTTAGCAATGATTGTATGCATGTTTCTACTGAATGCATGTCTTCTGTTGGTTCAAAACGTTTTACAACATTACCATTTCGATCAACCACAAACTTGGTGAAGTTCCACTTAATATCAGGATTTTTCTTATAGTTAGGATCTTTTAGTTTACACATTGCACGCATGCCAAGTGCCTTTACACTATTACCAAATCCAGCAAACCCCTGTTCTTTCTTTAAGAATGTAAATAATGGTAATGCATGTTCACCATTAACATCACTCTTTTTAAACTGATCAAACTTTGTATTGTACTTTAATGTACAGAACTCATGTACCTCTTCATCAGTACCTGGTGTTTGGTTTGCGAATTGATTGCATGGTACATCTATAATCTCTAGTCCCTGTTCATGATATTTCTCATACATATCTTCTAGGTCTTTATACTGTGGTGTAAATCCACATCCAGTTGCAGTATTTACTATAATTACTACCTTACCTTCTAGTTACGCATTGATACTTCTTACCACTTCTGTCTGTTAAAGAATAATCGTAAAATGTCATATATTTAATCTCCTATATTTATTACAATTATATTTTATACAATATTTATATTTTGTCAATTGGAGATACTTTCATATCTCCAATTTGATTACTTCTGTTGTAATTTGGCGAATGTTTCTTCCGCATCGTCCAGGATCTTAGCGAACTTCTCTAGAGCGATATCGATTGGTTCTGGTGTTGTTAAGTCTACTCCTGCGTGCTTAAGTTCATCGATTGGATACGCAGAACACCCATAGATAAGAATTCAAGATACTTTTGAACTCTCTCTTGTCCACCATGTAAGATACCTTCAGACAAGGCAACTGCTGTACTATAACCTGTCGCATAAACATATACA
>CAKMPP010000165.1 GCA_927911475.1 uncultured Solobacterium sp.
GTGCGTCCAGTACTGGTTGACACTTCATTACTTGTCCAAGTCCTCCACCAAATGGCTTATCATCCACATGGCGATAGTTGTCATGGGCAAAATCACGTATCTGAACAAAGTCTACTGTAACGAGTCCTCTTTCAATCGCACGGCCAATGATTGAAGTACTGACAAAGTCACGATACATCTCTGGAAATAGTGTTAATACGGTAATCCTCATAACAATCCTCCCATACGATGAATTATCATCACTTTTTTTATCTAAATCTACACTCTTTACAATCATTGGAATGTAAGGAATTAACACTTCTTTTGCGTCTTCTAATTGAAGACGTAAATTATTTTGGGCACCTAGTGTTTCTTCAACACTGATGATTCTACCTAATGTAATACCTTCTTCATCCACAACTGTTAAACCAACAAGGTCTTTTCGATAGTATTCGCCCTTTTTGAGTTGTTTACGATCTGCTTCATCGATGTAGATTTCACATCCCTTATACTGTTCTACAAAGTTAATATTCTGCAAGTCAACAAAGGATACAAGTGGAAAGCCTTTGTGCTTACGATAGGAAGCTACCGTAACTGGTAGATACTTCTCATCGACACGAATATATACTTGTTTACTCTTGGTATATCTTTCTTCATCAAAGTCAGAGTAACTTTCAATCTTTACTTCTCCTTTGATACCATGCGTATTGATAATTTTGCCAATACAAATATATGCCATCTTCCCTCTCCTTGATTTTCAAAAAAAGGATGCCGTAGCATCCTTAAATCTGTTCGAACTTGATTGTTACTTTCTTGTTATTACTATGAGAAGCAACAGACATTACTTGACGTAATGCGCTTGCCATACTGCCCTTTCTGCCAATCAGACGAGCAATATCATCATTTTTTGCATAAACATGTAACAAAACTTCTTTATCATCTAAGCTAGGCATCAGACGTACATCCAAGGATTCCTTGTCTTCAACCATTGGCTTAACTAGATTTAGAAGTACCTTATCCAGCTCTGCCATGATGCTTACGCTTTCTTCTTAGCGGCTACCTTCTCATCATGGAACTTCTTCATGATACCTTGACGAGAAAGAATGTTTCTAACTGTATCAGAAGGCTGAGCACCGTTTCTTAACCAATTAAGAGCCTTTTCTTCATTTACTACAACTGTTTCAGGTTCTGTTGTTGGATTGATATGTCCGATTGTTTCGATTTCACGTCCATCTCTAGCAAAACGTGAATCTGCCGCAACGATACGATATCTTGGAGCCTTCTTGGCACCCATTCTCTTTAAACGTAATTTAACTGCCATGGTATAAATACCTCCTATTTCTTACATGTTTATTATACTGATTCGAAATTCACTGTCAAGTAAAAAACCTTTACATCATTAAAATTTAAATGGATTCTTTCCACCGAAGCCATTTGGGAAGTTTTGACCGGCACGCTTTTGAGCATTACCCATCATCTTCTCTAGACTTTCTTGGTTTAAGGAACCGTTTCTTTGCATGTTACCCATGGAGTCCATCAGCTTCTTCATCTTACCGAATTGGTTGATCAACTTATTGACTTCATCCACACTACGACCAGAACCACGTGCTACACGTTTCTTCATTGTGCCACGCATCTTTTCTGGATGCGCACGCTCTTCAAGTGTCATAGACTGGATGATTGCCTTCATATGACGCATCGAGTCACTTGCCTTGGCTTCATCTAACATACCAGCGTATTGGTTCATACCTGGAATCATCTTCATAATGCCACCAAGAGGACCTAGCTTTTGAATCTGTTCAAACTGCTTTAACATGTCATCCATTGTGAATTGACCTGCAAGCATACGTTCAGCCATCTTATTGGCTTCTTCAAGGTCTAACTTCTCCTGTGCCTTTTCGACAAGTGTTACAACGTCACCCATTCCAAGAATACGGTCAGCCATACGATCAGGATGGAAGATATCCATATCCTCAATCTTTTCACCTTCACCGACAAACTTGATTGGAACACCTGTGATCTTCTTAACTGAAAGAACACCACCACCTCTAGAGTCACCATCAAACTTCGTTACAACTAAACCTGTTAGTGGTAAGGCATCCTTAAAGGCTTGCGCTACGTTAACGATATCTTGACCAGTCATCGCATCGACTGTAAGGAGAATATCATTTGGATGAACAAGTTCATTGATATCCTTTAACTCATTCATTAACGCTTCATCGATATGTAAACGACCAGCAGTATCGATAAATACTGTATCGAAACCATTCTTTTCAGCGTATTCCATACCCTGACGAACTGTTTCAACAGCTGGAGTCTCTGTACCTAAGGTAAATACCTCAGTATCAATTTCCTTACCTAATGTTTGTAACTGATCAATCGCAGCAGGACGAATCACGTCGGCCGCAATTAACAATACCTTCTTATTGAACTTTTCTTTACAGATACGCGCAATCTTAGCAACGCTAGTTGTCTTACCTGTACCCTGTAAACCGACAAGCATGATTTTCGTAATGCCATCTTCTACAAAGTTAAGACCAGCTTCCTCTGTACCAAGTAATTCAATAATTTGATCATGAACAATCTTAACGAGCTGTTGTCCAGGTTCTACACTCTGTAGTACTTCTTCACCTCTGGACTTTGTACGAATCTCATCTAAGAATTCTTTTACAATACGATAGTTTACATCTGCTTCAAGTAATGCTAAACGCACTTCTTTCAGCATGTCTTCCATGTTATTATCCGTTAACGTACCTTTACCGGCCACATTACGTAACGCTTTATTCAGTCTGTCACTTAAGGAATCAAATGCCATGTTTTATACCTCACTTTATCAAACGTCCTTATTTTATCATAGTTATCTCTGCTTTAGATATAGTGAAGTGTCTCAATTCTCTACTTAACGAATAAACTCAACCTTTTCGGCAATTAACTCCATCGCTTTGGTCTGTAGATTCACTTCTACCCTTCCCTTAATCGCAATGACTGTTCCAATCTTACAGGCAGCCTTACAAGACTCCGCAATCCCACGCCACAGGCGCACAGTAAAAACATCAGACATCACTCCATTGTCCGTAAATGCACGTTGACACTCAATCTCTATTGTTGATTGATTCTCCGAAAGATTCGTCCCTTGTATCAACGGTAATGAATGTACCTTTCCTAATAGCACAAATGTATTTAACATAATCCACCCCCCATTAACTATGTACACTGTTCTATTGTCTGTTCCATGAAAAAAAATCGTTGAATGATTCAACGATTCAAAAGTTGATATTTACATCTTATCATGCATACAAAATACAATGCATATATTTCCATTATTCCAATGCTTGCTTAAAGTCTTCCAGTAAATCTGTAATGTCCTCAATGCCACAAGACAAGCGCAACAGTTCATCGGTTACACCCTGTTCTAAACGCTCTTCAACACTTAAGCAAGCATGAGACATCGTTGCAGGATGAGATAAAATTGATTCAACACCACCTAAACTAACTGCCAAAATTGGAATCTTTACCTTCCTTGTAAAAGACATCAAATCCTCTTTGCTCGCAAGAGAAAACGATAATACTGCACCACCACATTTAGCTTGTGACATATGAATATCATGACCAGGATGAGAATCTAACCCTGGATAATACACATGTTTGATCTTTGGATGATTATACAAGAATTCTGCGATTGCTTGTGCATTTTCGGATGACTGTTTCATACGTAAACCCATTGTCTTCATACCACGCATAATTAACCAAGCATCTTGCACACCTAAGATACCACCAAAGTTCTTTCTAAATAGAACTAACTGTTTATAGTAATCTTCATTATTTGTCGCAACAACCCCAGCCACTACATCACTATGACCATTGATAAA
>CAKMPP010000166.1 GCA_927911475.1 uncultured Solobacterium sp.
CTTTCACACTGTACGTCAAATCGAATATCCATCAAAAAAGTCATAACAAAGTTGTGACAAATAAACAGCTATTTTTAATAACTCTAAATACGTCTTCGCATCCTTACGAGTACGGAAGAGATGAATTTCCTTTTCCTTATATTTTGAAAGAAGATTTAAAACTTCCGGTCTATCTTCCCTTTCATAATTTTTAACAAATTCAATCAAATCTTCATCAACTTCATCTTCTACCCATGGCATATCAGCACGAACCTTACCAACACGTTCGTGAATTCCTTGAATGCATATATCTACAGGATAGTCTAAGAAGAATACAGTATCACATGCTTGCATACGCATCTCAATAGAAGAACCATAATTTCCATCTATAATCCAAGAATTCTTTTGAATCACATCCTGAACTCTCTTTAAGAATACTTCTTTTTCCACCGTGGTCTTATCCGCATTCCAATTTAACTGATCCAAGTGAAAAAGTGGAATTCCTGTACATGCATGTAACTGTCTTGCAAATGTACTTTTACCGCTACCACAACATCCTATTATAATTACTTTCTTCATATTACCTATTCATCCCGGTCCTTATAATAACATAATAAATCAACAGGACCGTATACAGCATGATTAAATGCCTTATGTTCCTTTCCTTCATACACAAAGCCTAACTTCTCAATTAATTGTTGTGAGGCTTTGTTGTACGGAAAACAGGATACGCTAAAACATCTGTACTAAATGATTTGTAAAATAATATTCTATGACTGCATGTACTGCTTCATACGTATATCCTTTTCTCCGATAGTTTGGATTCATTACGAAACCTAACTCATAGGAAGCGACTGCCCTTGCATCGTCTTGAAGGTTAATCATACCTATCATCTTTTGGTTTTCCTTCAAGATAATACTAAATCTTCTTTGTGCACTAAGGATTTCCATTAATGCAAGATATTCTTTATCCTGTCCCTTGCAAGCATGATAACCACCATCATCTAAACTTGTCTGTTCATCCGACATTATTTCAAATAAATCATCTTTATCTGAAAATACAAATTTTCGTAGAATTAAGCGTTCAGTTTCAATAATATCCATATTATTTCCCTTTTGTATTTTCATATCCTGTTTCAAAACTAAATACACCTGTATTAATTTTAAAGTTAATATTGAACTTTCGTTGGCTAGAACCTTCTTTGTTTTCTCTTTCCATAAGTGCTTTACCACGTGAAGTAACAGTTGCACTTGGAAGTTCTTTCTCTAATTGATGCACATCAAAAGAAGAAACCATCGCATTTTCAATGAGGTACTTATATCCCTCTACTAATTCTTTCTCACTAATACCCCATTTAATATGTTTATATACCACACCTTCTTTGAGTTGGTTAATCATATCCATCAGATAACAAAGTCGAAAACGAGAGACTGGGGGCTTTTCACATTCATTAGGAATTACCCATCTACCTCTTTCATCCTTCTCTGCCAGTGGTATAACTCCATCCGCACATAACTTCGTTACCGTCTTAACAGAACATTCCCATTTGCGAGCAGCTTCTTTTGTGTTCATAATTGTATCTCCTGTATATTCAAATTATATCATTTCCCAGGAAAACAAAAGATACTCTCTCGAGTATCTTAAGAAAGATAATTATTTAGCTTCAGGAAGAGCTACAAGATTCTTTGTAGTGCCTGTAGTTAGAATCTCATTGAAGTTATCCATTGAGTATTCAATCATATTTGCTAGAGCTTCATCTGTATTAGAACCGATATGTGGTGTTACTAATACCTTTGGATACATCTGAACAAGTTCACGAACAGTAGGATCAGAAATCTCTGCAGCACTAGCTAACTTCTTGAAGAAGAATGCTGTTTCATTAGCAAATACGTCTGTTCCATATCCATCTAACTTACCAGACTTAAGAGCAGCTAAGATTGCTTCGTTATCCTGTAATTCACCACGAGCAGTATTTAAGAAGATTGAACCATCCTTCATCTTGCTGAAGAATTCAGCGTTAGCCATCTTATCATTTTGACCAGGGAAGTAAGGAACGTGCAAGCTAACGATATCAGACTGTGCAAGTAATTCATCCAGAGTTACATAGTCAAGTACTTCTCTGCATGCATCATTTTCATACACATCATAACCAATAACCTTAGCACCTAAGCCCTTATACATCTTAGCTTCTGTAAAACCAATTCTACCTGTACCGATAATACCTACTGTACAGTTACGAATTTCCTTAGAGAAATATGTTGGTGAAACAACGAAGTCACCTGCAGCAGTTGCGCTAGTAGCAGCAGCTGTATGACGTAATAACATCATACCTAATGTTAAGGATAATTCAGCGATAGCGTTTGGAGAATATCCAGGAACACGTGCAACGATTAAACCTAAATCTGCAGCAGCCTGTAAATCAATATGGTTGAACCCTACAGTACGTGTAAATACATACTTGATTCCATATCCCTTTAACTTCTCTAAGTTCTGGCGATCTCCAACACAGTTACCACGCAATAAGACTGCGTCAGCACCTTCACACTCAGCGATATTCTCATGAGTTGTTAAACCCTCAACAAGCTTTAAGTCATAGTTATACTTATTATACTTGTGGAAAAACTCTACTTCATTTGGACGAACACCATAACATACTACTTTAAATGACATAATTTTACTCCTTCTGTTTATTATTTATGAAAGCGGGATATTTATCCCGCTTTATTATAATACTATTCTTAATTAAAAGATTCCTAAATGTCCAATTAATTCAACGATAACGATCCAAATAGGAGCCATAATAACAGCTGCTAATGTCGCAATCAATGAAGTGTTAGACGCAACGAGGGCACCCTTATCAAAACGAATTGCATAAGAAGCCGCAACTGTTGCTGGAGGCGTAGCATCATAATAACTGTTGTACCTAAAGAAACAAGGTTAACTGGTAAGATATGAGTTACTGTTAAGATTGCTAATACAGCAATATTAAATGCAGGGATAATCAATAACTTGATGAAAGTATAGTAAAGAGCCTTCTTGTCTGTCATTGCATCCTTGAAGCTTACTGAACCAAGTGTAGAACCGATTGCTAACCAAGCAAGTGGAGAAGCTAAACCAGCTAAGTAAGTTAAAATCTGAGTAATCTGTGGAGATGTAAGGTCTAAACGCATGAATGAAACTGATTTATTCACCATTTCACCTGACGTTGCATCCTTAACAGCTACAGTAACCTGTGGTAAATATGCTTGTGCTAACCACAAGAATAGTCCTAAGAATGTAGCGATAACGATTGGATTTAAGAACATAGACTTGATGTTCTTAGAAGTCATCTTTAATCCACTCATCTTGATATATCCATAAGAATATAAGAAGATTCTATAACCAATGTTGAAGATAGACGCGTATAACGCACCTTCTGCACCATAGATTGCACTTACGATAGGAATTCCAAAGAATGTTGTAGAACCAAAGATACTTAATACACGTAAAGCATCCTTTTCATCGCCTTCAAACTTCGCATAGAGTGGAATTGTTAAGAAGATGAGTAAGATGTAGATTAAGATACCCCAAATCAATACATTTAAACCCTGTGTAAATGTTTCTGGTTTGATTGGCGCCATAAATGACTTAAATGCCAATGCAGCAATTGATACTGAAAGTACAACCTGTGTTAATACTTTCGCTGTGCGATCATCGAATACCTTCTTGCGACGCATAACATAACCTAATAGGATAATAGCTACGCTAGAAATAATAGCCGAATTGATCTTTTCATTTGATAATGTCTTTACAAAGATATCAAAGAAATTCATGTAGTAGTCCCCTTCTTTCAAATATATATTTCAATATTTACGCGACTTAGTATAGCAAACCTCGACTTCCATTTCAATCCCTTATACAAAGTTGAATATCACACAATCTAATAGCCAATAATTTATGATTGTTTTCTATACATTGTAATCATGCATGCATATAAAACCCATTCCATACATTGGAATGGGTTTTTATCACAATATTATACTTTTAATAACTGCACTATTTGCCGAACAATTTCGATACTCACACAATCATAATCATCTTTTTCATGATATGCATAGCTTATATTACCTACTGTTGTCGTAGGATCCTTTTCCCAAGTTTTACAGCTTCCATGGAACTGATGAATCCCAGTTCTTTCTCGCAAGTTTTCTATATTATCTACATTAATACCACTACCCGCTAGAATTTCAACTTGCTCACCAAATTCAGACTGTAATTTCTTTAATAGTTCACAACCCTGTAATGCAGTTGGTTGTAATCCACTTGTTAAAATACGGTCCACTCCACAATCGATAAGTTGTTGAATCGATACATACGGATCTGATACACAATCAAATGCTCTATGGAAGACTGCTTCCTTACGATAACGATGGATCAATTCAACCATCTTCTTTGTATGTGTAATATTAATTGTTGCATCTGGGTTTAAGAATCCAAATGAAATCCCATCTGCACCATTTTCTAATAAAATCTCAGTATCCTTGAACATTGTTTCGATTTCAACATCGTCATAACAAAAACCTGCTGCACGTGGACGATTCATGCATATGACCTTAAGTGAAGTCTTTTCTTTCACTAGCTTTAACATAGCTAAACTTGGCGTAAGTCCACCTAGATATAATGCACTATTTAACTCTACTCGATTGGCACCACCTAGTTCAGCATTGATACAATCTTGTACGCTTCCAGCACATACCTCAAAAATATCTGTCTTCATTCTTGTATCGGCGCCATCCTCTCACGAATATATTCATCAATCCATTCTTGTGTAGCTTTCGAGATAATCGTATTTCCATCAACATTCTGTGCACGATATACTGTAGGCTCTTCATTTTCTCGATATACCACAAAAGAGAAATTCTGGATGTTTGTTGCACAACCATAGTTACCATTTTTATCCATTGCAACAACACTTAAGTCACCCGCAAGTCCACGACTCTTTTTTAACTTTGCATCTAGTTCATTGACTGTCTTTTGACAAGCTTCTTGTGGTGTCAGACCTTCTTTCATCTTGCGAACAATTTCATAAGAGATACATCCCTTCATCAAATCTTCGCCAAGGCCCGTTGCCGTTGCACCACCCACTTCAGAATCCGCATAGAAACCACCACCGACAATAGGAGAATCTCCAATACGTCCAGCTCTCTTCATAAATAAACCACTCGTTGAAGTACCTGCAACGATTCTTCCGGTATGATCTAAAACCACTTCACCAACCGTATCGTGGCCGTCATATGGTTTTAATTCTCGTTCTTTAATTTCTTTAACCCGTTTACGATATAACTGTTTCGCACGGTCTGTTAACAAGTTCTTTCTTTCAAAACCTTTCTTGATAGCATACTTTTCAGCACCTTCAGCCACAAGAACACA
Organism: uncultured Solobacterium sp.; assembly: GCA_927911475.1. Classification (GTDB taxonomy): domain Bacteria; phylum Bacillota_I; class Bacilli_A; order Erysipelotrichales; family Erysipelotrichaceae; genus Bulleidia. Next base: position 5,390 of record CAKMPP010000166.1, read on the forward strand.
ATTAACAGTATCTTTTGATAGTTCCTTTGCAATGGAAATTGGATTTGCAAAATCTTTAATTCCCGCAACAGCACCAACAGCCATTGTGTTTCCATCCATATAGCCAGCATCTAGTTCAACTATCATTTCCTCATTTGGCAAGCCACCATATCCAACGGATTTAAAAAATGGAAAATCTTCTACACAGCGTATTGCATGTTCAATTGCTTCTCCACTGCTTTTACCCTCTTTTAATAGTTGACCAGCTTCCTCTACACCTTCTAAAGCCATTCTCCATGTCGCAATGATTCCCCACATTTCAGCATCCTCCTAATCAATTGGTTTACGATAAAAACCACCATAGAAATCATCAGTTCTATAAACATTAATGATTGCACGTGGATCTACACTTAAAATTAAATGTGCGATCTCCTTCACTTCTAACGTTGATACAACTGTATTCAACATGTAATTCTTTTTATGAGAGTAGCCACCATAACTTTCCCAAACCGATATTCCATGTCTATATTTTTTCGTATACGCAGCCGTAATCTCCTCTGGCATCGTACTTGTTATCTGCATAGTACTTCTATCATATCTTCTATACAATCCTTCAACTACCTTTGTAGAAACAAACTGCATGATAATAGAATATCCTGCACGCTCCCAACCTGAGACAAATCCAAAGATACACAATAAGATACAGTTATAGATAAATACATAATTCCATATACTTTTTCCTGTTTTATTGGATACATATAATGCTATAAAATCCGTACCACCCGTACTTGCATTTCCGACAAGCGCAGCCACAAGACCTAGTCCATATACTGCGCCACCTATAATAATATTCAGCATAACATCATCAAACAGTGTGTTAAATGGAAGGATAACCAAGAACAGTGATACACACGCAAACTGCAAAGAGGATAAAATCGTAAACTTAGTAGAAATCGATCTACCACATAGAATCGCAACTGGCAGATTTAATAAAACAATCATCAATGATACAGGTATCTGTATATTATGCTGACTACCAATTACATTTATCAAAATAGCCAATCCTGTAAAACCACTAGACAATAATCCAGTAGGTCTTAAGAATGCTTTCAATGCATATGTTTGTAACAATGCAGAAAAAAATTACACATAGAATACTAAACAAAAATCTAAATATCTGCTTCTCTGTAAGACTGGTAAGCTTTTGATTCATTTTAAACGCCTCATTTTCTACTACTATTTTAGTAAATTCTATCTTTGTTTCCTATACTTATTTTCACAACAAAAAGGATGTGATGAAGTACATACTTCATCACATCCAATTTATAGCTTTTTACTATAGTGGTGGATACTGCATTGCCAACTAAAAGTATTGATAACAGCATTTGTGTATCACCAATGCAATTATATTTTTACTTTTCTTTTTGATAGTTCTTTATAGTTTTCATCGTTACATCCCTTAAATCAATAAGATTTAGCTACGGTAGAAACGAATCATTTTCTTCTTCATTTCTTTTGGAACAGGTAAATTCTCAACAATGTAGTAGTATCCTACTAATCTATTATCTACAACTTGCTTCACACGTTTTAGGTATGCTTGTCCGACTTCATCCTTAGGAACATATTGATAGTTCGATGTCCAGAACGACTGAATGAATAAAGCCGTTATTAACAAATTAACTTCTTTATCTAAATCAGGTGTTAGATTTGAGAAGATATGTGCAAAAACTTTATCCAAAACTAGGTGTTTCTCATTCCTAACTGTCATGATAGATGTTTCATTTGTCTGATTGTAGTTGTATACAATGTCATTTATATAGTATACGCATCCAGCAGTCGCAATTAAAATTGGCCATAGTGAAAGGTCTTCATAATAGGAGAATTCTAAATATCTTAATTTCTCAAATAGTGATCTATCATAAACTGAACTGTGTCTACATGGGAGCAGGAAGGACGCTCCACGGATAGATATCTCTCCTGAACTTCTTCCTTGGTATGCTGGTAGGTTTTTAACTCCATCATACATGATACAGTTACCCTTACAGATTTTATAACCTTTCTGAATACCACCATATAGCTTTTCAATATAATCAGGTTCTACCCAGTCATCGACGTCTATAAATGATAGGTATGGTCCTGTTGTGTTTTCAATCCCAATGTTTGATGCACGTCCAAGGTCAGCTATCTCCGTTACTAATACACGAATACGGTCATCCTTTTTCATCCACTCTCTGACTTTCTCCTCAGTCGAGTCAGTTGTACCGTTGATAACACATAGAATTTCAAGATTCTTATATGTTTGTGCTACTACCTTTGACAAACAGTTATCAATATATTTTTCACCATTATAAATTGCAATAATAACTGAAATAAGTGGTTCTACCATATATACCTCCCGTAGATAATGAACGATGTGTTTTTATACTTAAAAAATCATCATTATCGCTATAGTTTATTCTACAACGTTTTATGATGATTCCAAATAAATACTTAGCATACCATGCGAACACATTTTCACATACGTCCTTGTTCTTTACAATCATATTATATAAGTTTTTGACTCTAATAAAAAACCTATCAATGTGCTCTTTACATCAATAGGCTTTTTATTCGTAATCTTTTACTTAGAATTCTTCTTTTTAGTAACAAATGCACCTACACTTCCAATCATTCCTGTAAATAACATGAATACTGAAGTGAATAGACCAGCATCACCTGTCTTAGGTGTTGACTGTACTGCAGGAGCTACTGTAGCAGAAGCTACTGGCTGCGCTGGAGTCTCTGGTGTTGCAGGAGCTGGTGTGTTTTCTGGTTCTGCAGGAGTTTCTACAATCTTCTTATACACATGAACTCTATCACCATTTGCCTCAGTACGTGTTGTAACATATTCATAACCTTCGAAGTTTTCTTTATCCTTTAAGCCAAACTTCTTATCAACATTTGTACCACTAACAGTAACTGGTGTTCCATCTTCTGTTACAAAGTGTGTGTAGTCAATACCTACACGAAGCACACGGTTAGTAGCTGGTGAAGATGTAAAGTCTGTGACTGTCGCATCACCCCAAGTTAGATAACATATCATTTACCGCTGGTTCAGTATCTACATTTTCAAGTAAATCTGCGTAAATTACGTCTGATGTATATTGCTTGTATGTATCACCCTGTAAATCTTCATAAGGACTATACATAATATCGTATTTACCTGCCTTGCTACCAAGTGCACCTGCAACGTCTTCTTCAACTTCACCTGTCTTTAAGGATTCGTCAACTTTGACAATTGTTTCATAAGGAACCATCTCAGTAACTGTCGCATGTAATGTCCAATATCCATTTCCATATAGTGGAATTAAACTTGCATCTTCAATTTCAGGTTGGAATCTTGGATCTGATTCCTCATAGGTAAGTCAAATACATATCTGTCAGTCCATAATGAATCGAACATACGGTAACCCTCTTCACCCTCAAGTGATAGGACTGCATTCTTTACAGTAAACTCTGAACCATCTGCTTGATCAATCAATGTCACTTCATCAGTGAACATGTATTTATCCAAACCATTTTCAAATTCAGGCTCGCTATCAGACATCGAATTTACTAAATAACCCTTAACATTAGCCCAATCTTTTACCTTTACTGTTTTCCCGGCATGATCACCATTATCAATCGTAAATTCATAGTCTTTGTCTAAAGTAATCTTCTGTCCTCTTGTCTTGAACAATGAAGTGTAGTTATTTACACCTGGGAATGTGTAACCAGTTGTAGGTTGGTCAACCTTAACCTTACCTAAGTTTGTTGTGTCGTTATTTTGTGGTTCTGTAGCTAAGAATGCTTGAATCTTAGCTTCTTCGTCAGCTGTTAAAGCTGCTTGTGCATAAGTGTTAATTGCACTTCTGTAAGTTAGAGTTGGTGTAACTAGTAACGCCAAACCTAACGCTGCTGTATTAATCACTCTCTTCTTAATTCTTTTCATATTGGTCTCCTTCGATTTATCTTGATATTTTGCGTGCTTTCGACTGTACACAAACTAACCAGTACCTGTAATCACTACAGTTCCCTATTCGATCTTTTTAACCGGTTGCGTATCAAAACGACTCGAAATGCTAGGTTATTCTATCTGACATATCACTCATCGGCAATTCATTTGCTCATGCAATTTATTAATATTTTTTTTAACGTCTTACCAATCTTTACAAGTACGAATTGATGTATATCTATTGCATGTTCTATACATCTATAACAAAAAAATCCTACTGATTTCTCAATAGGATTCTTAGTGCATATTTTATTAATTATGCATTCTTTTTCTTTGTAATGAATGCTGCAGCACTTGCAATCATGCCTGACACTAACATAGCGAAAGCAGCAAATAAGTTTGTATCACCTGTCTTTGGTGTTGCTGGAGCTGCAGGAGCTGGAGTTGTAGGTGTAGCAGGTGAAGGTGCTACTGGAGTAGCTGAAGCCTTCTTGTACACATGAACTCTATCACCGTTTGCTTCAGTACGTGTTGTAACATATTCATAACCAGCAAATGTTTCTTGTGGCTGTAAGCCAAACTTCTTATCAACTGGAGTCCCATCTGCTGCTACAACAGATGTACCATCTTCTGTTACGAAGTGTGTGTAGTCAATACCTACACGAAGTACACGGTTAGTAGCTGGTGAGGATGTAAAGTCTGTGACTGTTACATCACCCCAAGGTTTAGATAACATATCATTTACCGCCGGTTCAGTTTTAACATTTGCAAGTAAATCTGCGTAAATTGCGTCTGATGTATATTGCTTGTATGTATCTCCTGGTAAATCTTCATAAGGACTATACATAATATCGTATTTACCTGTCTTATCACCAAGTACACCAGCAACGTCTTCTTCAACTTCACCTGTCTTTAAGGATTCGTCAACTTTGACAATTGTCTCATAAGGAACCATCTCAGTAACTGTCGCATGTAATGTCCAATATCCATTTCCAAATAGTGGAATTAAACTTGCATCTTCAATTTCAGCTTTGAATCTTGGATCTGATTCCTCAATAGGCAAATCAAATGTGTAACGGTTATACCATAATGTGTCCCATGGGCGATCACCATCAGGATTATTTACTGGAAACACTGCGTTCTTAACAGTGAATTCAGAGCCATCTGCTGTATCAATTAGAGTTACTTCCTTAGCATAAAGGAATTTATCTTCATAACCTATAGGAGTTGGACTTCCATCACCCATCTTGAAAACATCATAGGCATCAACACTTGCCCAATTCTTAATCTTTACTGTCTTTCCATTATTTGCATCACTAGACTCAATTACATATTCATAGTCTTGATCAATATTAACCTTTGTACTACGAGACTGGAATAAAGAAGTATAGTTATTTACACCTGGGAATGTGTAACTTGATGGTTGAGTAACTGCTACCTTACCAATATTTGTTGTGTCATTATTTTGTGGTTGAGTAGCCAAGAACGCTTGAATCTTAGCTTCTTCATCTGCTGTTAAAGCTGCCTGCGCATATGTATGGATTGCACTTCTAGATGCTAGTGTTGGTGTCATCAATAGCGCAAGTCCTAAAGCTGCACTACTGACGATCTTTCTCTTATTGGATGCCTTCATTTCTTACCTCCTTCGACGCATACTCTTTCGTCGGTTTCCTTTTCTCAAGTATTTTACAGCGAATCAATCTACATTTTTTTATGTAAATCCCCTTATAGTTTCCACCTTATAGATACATCTTGAGTTATCTCTTTAATGATATCTAATAAACATATGGGCTAGCAATCAATATGCCTACTCTAAATTATTAATGTTTTCTTAATATGTATTCTTTGTGATAGGTTTATATAACTTTGTTTCTTTTTGTATATAATAAGCCAAATTTACTATCCTAATTCTCATGAAAGTATGCTACTTATTCTAATTCATAAAATTTCATATAATTGTATCTTTTTTACTGTAGATAAAAGGTAGAAACAGTGGATAAGAGAAATTAACTTTCATCTACTATCTCTACCTTTCTGCATCATATTAAAGTGTTTTTAATTACAAATTATCTTGCAAACTTTTTCTTTTCAATCATTGTAATGATTGCTGCCATGAGTGAGATTGCCAAGATGCTTGCATATGCCATCGGATTAACGTGGTCTGCTGTCTTTGGTGTCTCTTTGGAGTTTGTAATTGTGAAACCTGTTTGCGCATCTCCAGTAATCTTTGTCTTATATCCAGGTATTAATACTTCATCAACTGTATATACGATTTCGCGTCCATTTTCATACTTATCTAGATTTGCGAATGTATGCTTCCACTGATTAGCAGCCGTTAGTTGTACTGTATCAACCTTAACGCCATCAGCGTATAGATTTACTGTAACGCTATCTGTTGCAGGTCCTACCCATACCTTAGTAACTGGGATATCTACCTTGCCAGTGATCGTATTTGTAACTGTAAAGCCTGTTGTAGATGTTCCCTCGATTGCTTTCACGTAACTTGGTACATCATATTCATCAACTGTATAAACAATCTCGTGTCCATCTGCAGCATACTTAGGAAGATTGCTAAATGTGTGCATCCAGTTATCAGTAGCGGTTAATACTGCACTTTCAACCTCTACTCCATCTGCTAGTAACTTGATTGTTACAGAATCTGTTGCTGGCCCTACCCAATTCTTTGTCACATCTACTGCTACCTTTTCAGTGTTTGTATTTGTGACTGTAAAGCCTGTAGCCACATCTCCTGTAATTGCAGAATCATAGTTAGAGATTGGCTCTTCTGTAATTGTATAAACGATTTCTGTACCGTTATTATACTTATCAAGGTTAGCGAATACATGTACCCAGTTATTTGCCGCATTTAGTGTTACGGAATCCTTTTCAACGCCATCTGCGTAAAGTGTTACTTTTGCAGAAGAAGCTTCTGGTCCTACCCATACCTTAGTAACTGGAATGTTTACCTTACCAGTGATCGTGTTTGTGATTGTAAAGCCGTTTGCTGCATCTCCTGTGATTGCCTTTGTGTAATCTGTAACAGGAGTCTCGTCAACTGTATAAACAATCTCATGACCATCTGCTGCATACTTGTCTAAGTTTGCAAATGTATGTGTCCAGTTATCTGCTGCTGTTAATGTAACAGTTTCTTTCTCTGTTCCATCTGCGAATAACTTGATTGTTACAGAAGCTGCTGGCGTTCCTACCCATGTCTTTGTAACATCTACAGCTGTCTTTTCTGTATTTGTATTTGTGACTGTAAAGCCATTAGCTGCATTACCTGTAACGACTGAATCATAGTTGGCGATTGGCTCTTCTGTAACTGTATAAACAATCTCTGTACCGTTATTGTACTTATCTAAGTTTGTAAATGTATGTGCCCAACCATTTGCAGCGTTGAGTGTTACAGAATCTTTTTCAACGCCATCTGCAAATAGAGTTACCTTAGCAGAAGAAGCTTGTGGTCCCACCCATACCTTAGTGACTGGTACAGATACTTTGCCTGTGATTGTATTTGTAACTGTAAAGCCTGTAGCTGCCGTTCCAGAAATACCCTTTGTATAATTTGGAACATCAACTTCGTCTACTGTGTATACGATCTCGTGACCATCTGTTGCATCAAACTTAGGAAGATTACTGAATGTATGTGTCCAGTTATCTGCAGCAGTTAATGTAACTGTTTCCTTCTGTGCACCTATCAGCCAATAGTTTGATTGTTGCGGATGTTCCTGCAGTACCTACCCATGTCTTTGTGACTGGATATTGATTGTTGCAGTGTTTGTGTTCTTAATAGTAAATCCAGTA
>CAKMPP010000167.1 GCA_927911475.1 uncultured Solobacterium sp.
TATAAGGATCAAAATAATGATTTACATTTTCTTGGTGATGAAGACTTTAAAAAGTATCAGTACTCATTTTCTACGCCTGAACAAATTATTCATAATAATTGTGGTTGGTGCTGGGATTTAAGCGAACTTGTAAAACTATATTGTAGAAAAAATGGAATTGCATGCAAATCATTTTTCTTAGAATATCTTTCAAATGATTTTCATCATACGCATACTCAAGTACTTGCTTGTATAAATGGGAAATGGAGTGCATGTCCAGATAATAGTATGGGTACAAAAATCAATAACCCAGATTTTAATACTTTAGAAGAATGTTTTAAATGGATGAAAGAATCATATATTGACTATTTAAAGTATGTATTACAAGATAATTTTGATAAATTAAAATTAACTGTAAAAGAATATAATTGTATATTTAGTAAAAATATGACTGAAGATGAATATCTTAATTTAATAAGAAATTAAGTTCACTTTATAAAAAATAGAGGTATACGCATGGAAAAATATATTATGTCGATTGATCAAGGTACAACTAGTTCACGAGTAATTATCTTTAATCATGATGCTAAGGTTATTTCTTCTGCACAAAAAAGAATTTCAACAATACTTTCCTAAACCTGGTTGGGTAGAACATGATGCCAATGAGATTTGGTTATCTGTATTGTCTTGTATGATGCAAAGTATGCTGGATGCCAATATTAAACCAGAACAGATTGAAGCTATCGGTATTACCAACCAACGTGAGACAACAGTTGTATGGGATAAGAAAACAGGTATTCCTGTGTACAAGGCTATCGTTTGGCAATCTCGTCAAACAGCTGAAATCTGTAATCATTTAAAACGAAATAATCATGCTAGCATGATTCGTGAAAAAACAGGACTTCAACTTGATCCATATTTCTCTGCAACAAAGATTCGTTGGATATTAGATCATATTGAAAATGGTCAACAGCGTGCCGAGAGTGGTGAACTACTTGCGGGTACAATCGATACTTGGTTAATCTGGTGTCTATCGGGAATGAAAGCACATGTAACGGACTATAGTAATGCATCTAGAACAATGCTATTTAACATCTATGATAAGAAATGGGATGAAGAATTATGTAGTCTTCTGAATATTCCGATGTGTATGTTACCTGAGGTAAAAGATAGTAGCTGTCTCTTTGCATATACTGCTGCTGAATACTTCTTTGGTAAACGTGTACCGATTGGTGGTGCTGCTGGTGATCAACAGGCTGCACTATTTGGACAACAATGCTTTGAGCGAGGTAGCGTAAAGAATACTTATGGAACAGGTTGCTTTATGTTAATGAATACTGGTAATAAACCACATCCAAGCAAGCATGGTCTAGTTACTACAATTGCTTGGGGTTATCAGGGTGAAATTACTTATGCTCTTGAAGGTTCAGTATTTGTGGCTGGTAGTGCTGTGCAATGGTTGCGTGATCAGCTGAAGTTTTTTAAGACAGCAAAAGAATCTGAGAAACTTGCGTTGTCCGCAAAGGAAGAACATGAACTCATTGTTGTACCAGCCTTTGTTGGTTTAGGTGCACCATATTGGGATAATGATTGTAAGGGTGCGATGTTTGGTATTACACGTGGTACTAGTAAAGAAGATATGACAAAAGCAACATTAGATTCTATCGCTTATCAGAATCGAGATATCCTAGATGCGATGAAAGAAGATTCTAGTATTGCAATTCAATCACTACGTGTAGATGGTGGTGCTTCCGCAAATGATTATCTCATGCAGTTTCAAAGTGATATTATGCAATGTGTAATTGAACGTCCTGAAAATGTTGAATCTACTGCACTTGGCGCAGCGTATCTAGCAGGTCTTGCTGTAGGATATTGGACTAATTTAGAGGAGATAAAGAAAGAGAGAAATAGTCATATCTTTACACCGTTGATGAAAGTCTCTGATGTAAATGATTTATATAAGCGTTGGCAAAAGGCGGTAAACTGTGCACGGATGTTTACAAAAAATGAGGAATAATCCCATTGTATAGAGGAATATGCTTGAAAATCCCTTTAAAATGGGGTATATTGTAAGCGAAATAAGGAGAGCGGAAGCTCTCCTTGTGTTATGTCTGGAGGCATATGGAAAACATTGATAAATTGACCGAATTATTTCAGCCAGTATTTGACGAATGCCACGTTCGACTTTACGAAATTGTTTGGCTTGGTAATGAGAAGACATTACAGGTCGCAATTGACAATGATGCACATACGATTGACTTAGATATTTGTGCAGAAGTGAGTGAAAAGCTTGGTGTTGTCTTGGACAAGTATGATCCAATCAAAGAAGAGTATAGCTTGGAAGTTTGTAGCCCTGGTGCAGAGCGAGAGATTAAGGATTATGCTGAGTTTGAACAGTTAGTGGATGAATATATCTATATGGAACTCAAGGAACCAATTAAGAATATGGTTGAGTTATATGGATATGTTCGTGCTGTTAGTGCTGATACGATTGCATTAGAGTATCGTGATAAGGCAGCAAAGCGCACTGCTACGATTGAAAAGAACAATATTCGTTTTGCTAGATTAGCAATTAAATTATAAGGAGAAATCATGGAGATTAAATACACACAACTTCTCAATGCGATTCGCGGTGTGGAAGACGACAAGAATGTGCCTGAAAATATCGTATTAGAGGCATTAACAGAAGCTGTAGCGAAAGCATTTAAGAAAGATTCTGAATTACAGGATATTGAAGTAAAGGCAGAAATCAATAAGAAGAGTAAGACGATTGATATCTACCAGTACTATAACGTTGTTGAAGAAGTAGAAGACGATGAATTAGAAATCGCATTAGAAGATGCTAAGAAGATTGATTCTAACGCTGAGTTAGGTGGACAAGTTCGTGAGAAGAAGGAAATCACGTCGATGTCACGTGCTGCTGCATCTTTAGCAAAGAACGTATTCCGTCAAAAGATTCGTGAAGCTGAAAAGGTTGCAGTATACAACGAATATATTGATCAAAAGGATGAGATGGTTATCGGTACTGTTGAATCCGTTAAGGATAAGTTCACTTTAATTAGTTTAGGGAAGACAGTAGCTTTACTTTCTAAATCTGCTGAAATTCCTCATGAGAACTAACAGAAGGACAGAGTATTCGTGTTGTAATCACTGATGTACAAAAAGAAACAAAGGGTTCACAGGTATTAGTATCACGTGCTGATGCGACTCTTGTTAAGCGTTTATTTGAAAAAGAAGTTCCTGAAATTTATCAGGGTGTTGTTGAAATCAAATCTATCGCTCGTGAAGCTGGTGAAAGAACAAAGATGGCTGTGCTCTCACACAATCCTGATGTTGATCCAATTGGTTCATGTATTGGTCCTCGTGGTTCTCGTGTTCAAAAGATTATCGATGAATTACATGGTGAAAAGATCGACATCTTCCAATGGAATGATGATGTAACTGAACTTGTCAAGAATGCTTTAGCACCTGCAGAAATTATCTCTGTTCTTCCAGGACAAGATGATAATAGCTTGCTTGTTGTCGTTAGCGAAGATCAATTATCTTTAGCTATCGGTAAGCGCGGTAAGAATGCACGTCTAGCTGTAAAGTTAACAGGTCGTAAGATTGATATTAAGACTCGTCAAGAACTTGAAGACATGGGCAAGGATTATGATGAATTACTCGCTCAGGCAGAAGTAATGAAGAAGAAACTTGCGGAAGAAGCAAAGGCTAAGAACGTTGAACGTCAAAAGGCTGCTGCTAAGGAAGAAGAAGAAAAGAGACTTGCAGCTATCGCTAAGTTTAGAGCTGAAAATCCTGATTCAATCGTTGATGAAGACGAAGACTATATCCCTGAAGAAATGATGGAAAAAGTAAACGATACAATTATCGATGAGATTTCTAATCAACCAGATGAAGAAGAACATCAAGAAGCACCTGTTGAAGAACCTGTGGTTGAAGTGGTTGAAGAAACAGTTGAAGATGAGAAGCCAGTTGTAGTTGAAAAGACTGCAGAAGAAAAAGAAGCTTCTCGTAAGCATGCGGACTTAGAGGAACTAGCTAAGAAGGCTACTTATGTTTCACACTTTGAAAAACTTGTTGATTCTTCTAAGCCTAAGAATACAGATTCTAAGTACAAGAAGAAAAAGAAGAAGGAAGAAGAAGAGTACAAGGTTAGAAACAAGGATCTTGAAGAACAAATCAAGAAGAACTTGCTTGTTGCTGATAACCGTCCTATCTATAGTGAAGAAGAGCTGGCTGAAATTGAAGCTCAACAGGAATCTGAAGCAGAGAAGGAGTATGACATCGACTACGATGAGTATGAAGAATACTACGATGACGATGAAAACATGTAAGCATGCCTAAGAAAATTCCAATGCGTAAATGTGTAGCAACCGGAGAACAACTCCCTAAAAAGGAGTTACTCCGTGTTGTTAGAACACCAGAAGGTACATTGGCTGTTGATATAACAGGTAGAACAAATGGCCATGGTGCATATTTAAAGAAAGACTTAGCAGTCATTGAAATTGCTAAGAAGAATAATGCTTTAGCAAAAGCATTATCACAAAGATTCCAGATGAATTCTGGGATGAAATTGCGAAAGCGATGAAGTAGTGGTATCCATTTTGAAAGGAAGGGATGTTACCGATACAGTATTTCGAGATGCAAATCTCAAAAAAAGAAAGAGAGGTACATAAATGCCAGTTCCAACAAAACGCAAACCTGCAAATAAGAAGAATGTTTCCAATAATCGTAACAATACGAAGAAAAAACCATTTAATAAGAATGAGAATCATCAATCTAAACAACCAGTAGAGATTACAGAGATTACATTCAGTGATGGTATTACAGTTGGTGAATTAGCAGATAAATTAAATCGTCAATCAAGTGAACTCATCAAAGCATTGTTTATGGAAGGTAAGATGGTTACTATCAACAGTGCACTTGAAGATGAAATGGTTGAACTTGTATGCATGAATTACAATATTGAAGCCGTTAAGGTGAAAGAAAGAGAAGCAGATAGCTTGGAAGATGAAGAACAAGATTCTGCGGAAGACTTACAGGAACGTCCACCTGTTGTTACAATCATGGGTCACGTAGACCATGGTAAGACAACATTATTGGATACAATCCGTCGTTCTAAGGTAGCTGCTGGTGAAGCTGGTGGTATTACACAGGCAATCGGTGCGTACCAGGTTACAGTTAATGGACGTAAGGTTACTTTCTTAGATACTCCAGGACACGAAGCATTTACTGCTATGCGTGCACGTGGTGCTAGTGTGACTGACTTAGCTGTTATTGTTGTTGCGGCTGATGACGGTGTTATGCCTCAGACACGTGAGGCAATTGACCATGCAAAGGCTGCTGGTGTTCCAATTATTGTTGCTGTAAATAAGATGGATAAGCCAGATGCAAATCCTGACCATGTTAAGTCTGAAATGGCTGAACTTGGTATCATGCCTGAAGAATGGGGTGGCGATACTATCTTTGTCAATACCAGTGCAAAAAAGGGTGATGGTATTGATGAATTATTAGAAACTATTTTAATTGTTTCTGATGTTAAGGAATTAAAGGCTAACCCTAACCGTACAGCAACTGGTACAGTTGTTGAAGCAAAACTCGATAAGGGTAGAGGTCCAGTTGCGACTTTACTTGTACAGAATGGTACATTACATCATGGAGATCCAGTTGTAGTAGGTACATGTTTCGGTAAAGTACGTCGTATGACAGATGAAAATGGAAACGAACTAAAGACAGCAGGTCCATCACGTCCAGTAGAGATTATTGGTCTAAATGATGTACCAGAAGCTGGTGATATCTTCCGTTCTTATGAGAATGAAAAGGAAGCACGTGCAGTTGCGGATAGACGTAAGCGTCGTAAGATTGATGCAGATCGTCGCAAGACAAGTGCAATGAGCTTAGAAGACTTATCATCACAGATTGAATCTGGTGATTTAAAGGAAATTCCAATCATCATCAAGGCAGATGTACAAGGTTCTGCTGAAGCTGTGAAGTCATCTATGGAGAAGTTGGATGTATCTGGTGTTCGTGTGAATGTAATTCACGCTACAGCTGGTGCAATTACTGAATCTGATATCATGCTTGCAAGTGCATCTAATGCAATGATTATCGGTTTCTCTGTTCGACCTGATGCGAATATTCGTAAGAAGGCTGAAGAAGCTGGCGTACAAATTCGTTTGCATGACATCATTTATAAGGCAACAGAAGAAATGGAACTTGCGATGAAGGGTATGCTTGAGCCTGTATACAAGGAAGTTGTGATTGGACAGGCTGAGATTCGTGAAACATATAAGGCTTCTAAGATTGGTACAATCGCTGGTTGTATGGTTACAGATGGTAAGCTTGTTTCCCGTTGCAATATCCGCCTCATTCGTGATGGTATCGTTATTTATACTGGTAAACTTGCATCCCTTAAGAGATTTAAAGATGATGCTAAGGAAGTACTATCTGGATTTGATTGTGGTCTAACGATTGAGAACTATAACGATGTTAAGATTGGCGATACAATCGAAGCATACGAAGATCGTGAAGTACCATAGAAGGATAAAGTATGGTAAGTGTAAAACAAAAAAGACTGGAAGGAATTATTCGTAAGAATATTTCTGAAATTATCCAGTTTGGTGTAAAAGATCCTGATGTTGGATTTGTCACAATTACAGATGTTCAGGTTTCAAATGACCATAGTTATGCGAAAGTATTTGTAACATTCTTAGGACAAAATCCACGCATGCAAGCCGGTTTACGTGCGTTAAACCGTGCAGCAGGATTTATCCGTTCAGAACTTTCTAAGCGTATGACAATTCGTCGTGTGCCTGAGTTAAGTTTGTTATCGATGAAACAGAGATGAATGGTCGTCACATTGATGAAATTATTGCTCGTATTCATCAAGAAGAAAAGAAAGAATCTGAATAGTTTATGAAGCAGAAGGGAAATCTTCTGCTTTTTTCTTTTAGGGAAGATATGTTTCACTGTCTATATAGAAAGTGAAAGGAGGTACTATGAGGAAGATAACCGTAGAACCAATGCAATTAGAAGCGTGTGCAATGCGTATGGAGGAACGTAATTCGTCCTATCTTAAGAATGTTGCGACTTTATT
>CAKMPP010000168.1 GCA_927911475.1 uncultured Solobacterium sp.
GTTCGGCTGTGATTTCATGTGCAAATTTTAGTAGAAATCATTGACGTAAAAGGACTTTACATGTAGTATATCTATGTTATCAGCCCTCTTGTCGAGGTCTGTAACCGCTCAGGAAAGGGTTAAGTACGAAAGTCCCCTTGATGGCGCGTCTTATGATAAATGTCAGGAGGTGTTCAAATTGTACGCAATTATCGAAACAGGCGGAAAGCAACTTAAGGTTGAAGTAGGTCAGTCTATCTTCGTTGAAAAGTTAGATGTTGAACCAGAAAGCACAGTCGTTATCGACAAGGTAGTTCTTGTTAGTGACGCAGCAACAAAGATTGGTACTCCATATGTAGAGGGTGCTAAGGTTACTTGCAAGGTTGTAAAGCAAGGCAAGGAAAAGAAGATCCATATCTTCAAGTATAAGGCTAAGAAGGGCTCTACTCGTCGTAAGCAGGGTCACCGTCAACCATATACAAAGTTGACAGTTGAAGCTATCGAGGCTTAAGTCTCATGATTGATATCCGTTATACGCAGCATGGTAATCACATTACTTCGTTAGAAATTAGCGGTCACGCTGGTTTTGCTGAAAGTGGTAAAGATTTGGTATGTGCAGCAGTTAGCGGTATTACATTCGGTTTGTTGAATGCATTAGATGAATTAACTGATGTTAAGAAAATGACAGTCGGTGATAATCTGATTCAGGTTAAGGTGGATAATCCTACAGCAGAAAGTGATTTATTACTAGCTGCAGGTATTATTCAATTAAAGACAGTTCAACAACAGAATCAACGATTTATTAAAATTAAAAAAAATGGAGGTGTAAATACTATGAAGTTCACACTGGATATTCAGTTCTTTGCAAGTAAGAAGGGTGTATCTTCCACAAAGAACGGCCGTGATTCTGCCGGCAGAAGATTAGGTGCTAAGAAGGCTGATGGTCAGTATACAAACGCTGGCTCTATCATCTATCGTCAGAGAGGCACAAAGATCTACCCGGGCAAGAATGTTATGCGCGGTGGAGATGATACATTGTTTGCAACAGCTGCAGGTATCGTTAAGTATGAGCGTCTTGGCAAGGATAAGAAGCAGGTTTCTGTTTATCCTCAAGAAGCTTAATTTAAACAGTAATGGAATGCTCCTGACAGGTTCAGGGGCTTTTTTAAAGGAAAGGAGATTCCTTGATGATTGACTTGGTAAAACTACATGTAAAAGCAGGTGATGGTGGCAGAGGTTGTGTTGCTTGGCGCCATGAGAAGTTCTACGCTAATGGTGGACCTTTTGGTGGTGATGGAGGTAAAGGTGGCGATATTTGGTTCGCTGTTGATACCAATGAAACAACATTAATGAAGCTAAAGTTTACACGTAAGATTAAGGCTGGCAATGGTATGCCAGGATTAATCAAAAAGATGCATGGTAAATCAGGAGATGACATCATTGTGCCTGTTCCACTTGGAACGATGATTCGTAATGCAGCCAATGGTGATCTTTTAGCTGACCTTACAAAACCAGGACAAAAAGTATTGATTGCTCGTGGTGGTAAGGGTGGTTTAGGTAATATGCACTTTGCAACTTCAAGAAATGATGCTCCTGAATATGCGCAACCAGGTGAAGTTGGTGAAAGCTTAGATGTTCAAGTAGAATTACGTCTTTTGGCGGATGCTGGTCTGATTGGTTTTCCATCCGTTGGTAAGTCCACATTCTTATCCGTTGTAACAAGAGCGAATCCACAGATTGCTGCATATCCTTTTACAACACTGGAACCAAATATTGGTGTTGTACAGATGCCAAATGGTCGTAGTTTTGTGCTAGCGGATATGCCAGGCCTAATTGAAGGTGCCGGTGAAGGTAAGGGATTAGGACATGAGTTCTTACGTCATATTAAGCGCTGTCGTGTATTGATTCACGTCATTGACATGTCTGGTGCGGAGCGTAATCCTGTTGAAGATTATGAAATCATCAACAAGGAGTTAGCTACCTATGATTTAGCACTTGAAAAGCGTCCTCAGATTGTTGTTGCAAATAAGATGGATGATGAATATGCGCACATGTTTTTGGAAGAGTTTAAGAAGAAATATCCAGATATCAAAGTGTATGAAACAAGTACATTAGAACATAAAGGTTTAGATGAGGTTCTCTATGCAGCACTTGCGGAAATTGATAAAGCTCGCGAGGTTGAAATGGAAACTCCTGAAAGTACAGAAGAGACCGTTGTATATCGTTATGAACCTAAGAAGCCAGACTTTAAGATTGTCAAACTTGGTCCAGGTAGATTTAAGGTTGACTCTGAAAAGATTGATCGTCTATTTGATACAGTTGACTTTGATAAGGAAGAAGAAACATATCAGTTTGCGATGACACTACAGAAGATGGGTGTTGATAAGGCACTTTATGAAGCTGGTGCACGTGAGGGTGATCAAGTTATCGTAAATACCTTTATCATGGATTATAAAGAGTGAGTGATATGATAGCATTTGTAAAAGGAAAAGTTGCATCGTATGGTGCGGATTGGGTTGTAGTTGATTGTCATGATATTGGCTATCAGATGGCATATCCACATCCAGAAAACTTACATCTAATGATGAAGTATTCATCTATACATATCTTCATATTACAGAAAATGATATGAGTTTATTTGGTTTTGAAAGCCAAGATGAAAAAGCATTATTCTTAAAGCTAATCTCTGTTAAGGGGCTAGGACCTAAGACAGCGATGGGTATGTTAAGTAAGTGTGGTTATCAATCTATTGTTTCTGCGATTGAATCAGGTGATGTAACTCTATTAAAGAAGATGCCTGGTATTGGTGCAAAGTCCGCAAGTCAGATTGTATTAGATTTAAAGGGCAAGTTAGTTGCTGTACCTACATCATCACCAAAACAGGATACAGTATCTTATCCTGCGGAAATTCGCGAAGCACTAGAAGGTTTAAAGAATTTAGGCTATAAACAGGGAGAATTATCTGCAGTCGCAAATATGATGAGTGAAAACCCTGGATTAACAACCGAGAAGTATTTAAAGCTCGGATTACAATTTTTAGTTAAACAAAAGTAAGGGAGGCATATGGAAGAGAGTGATCGTTTGTTATCTGCAAATGCAGAAATGGGTGATGATGAAGAAAGTCTTCGTCCGCAAACACTTGATGAATATATAGGCCAAGATACGTTGAAAGAAAACTTACGTATCTATATTCAAGCGGCTTTGCAGAGAAATGAATCTTTGGATCATGTTCTTTTGTATGGTCCTCCAGGATTAGGTAAGACTACACTTTCGTTTATTCTAGCCAACGAGATGCACTCTAAGGTTAGAGTGGCTTCTGGTCCATCCATTACAAAAGCTGGTGATTTAGCAGCGATATTGTCGGTATTAGAGCCGGGAGATGTATTGTTTATTGATGAGATTCATCGTTTACCAAAGCAAGTAGAAGAAGTTCTTTATCCTGCGATGGAGGATTTTGAATTAGATATTATGGTTGGTGGTGAAAATGGAGCAGGTGGAAGAAGTGTACGCTTAGATTTACCTCCATTTACTCTTGTTGGTGCGACGACTCGTGCTGGTGATTTATCAGCACCACTAAGAGATCGCTTTGGTATCGTAGCGAAACTTGAGTACTATAACCAAGAACAGCTATGTTCTATTGTTAGTCGTACAGCACGCGTATTGAATGCACCAATTCATTCTGCTGCTATTGATGAGATTGCACGTCGTTCTCGTGGCACACCACGTATTGCCAATCGTTTGCTACGTCGTATTCGTGACTTTGCACAAGTGCTTAAACGATGGTCATGTCTCTAAGGAGATTGCCCAGACTGCATTAGACCGTTTGAAGGTCGACTCCCTTGGTTTAGATGAAGTCGATATTCGTTACTTACGTGGAATTATTGAACGTTTCCATGGTGGTCCAGTAGGTCTTGAATCTCTTGCAAATGCAATATCAGAAGAGACAACAACACTGGAAGATGTGTATGAACCATATCTCATACAGATAGGCTTTGTGAATCGTACCAGTCGTGGTCGTGTGGTAACAGAGAAGGCTTATGAGCACTTGCATATTACACATACCGATACATTGTTTTAAGAATTTATTAAGCGCACATGACTCAAATGTGTGCTTTTTTATGTAAAAAGTCCTAAAAATACGTGAATTTTATGTGAAAAATTACCGATTTCTTGCAAAGAATGCAATGAATCATATAAAATAATGATATGTTTAAAAAGATAAATAAGAAAACAAGTCTTGTTGCAGCAGCGTATATCGCCACAGTACTACTTGGTGGATATGCTTCTGTACAACATGTATATGCAGATAACACGGCTCCAACAATCGATACAGAAGTTTTACCGGTCATCGAAGTTAGCTCTGCTGATTTAAATCCACAAGAGACTATCAAGCATTCTATCTTACAGGAAAGAAGTCAGTCTCTAACAGATATGGATTATAAGAATATCGATATGAGCAAAACAAAGTTAATATTGGAAGGCTTTGATCGTAACCTTACAGGAATTCAACAGGCTACTGCTCGTGTGACTTTAGTAAATAAAGATGCAGATGATAAGACACTAGGTTACTCCTTTATTCAAAAGGTATTAATTAAGGTTGTAACAAGTACTGCTCCAGTTATCAAGTTGAAGTCTGATGCTGTTACAGTTAACAATGGAGATACTTGGAATGCTTCTAACTATATCTCTTATATCAATGATGATTCTGGTGTATTACCAGCATTAACAATCACTGGTAATGTTGATATGGCTACTGATGGAAACTATACAGTTTTATATACTGTTGTTGATACGACTGGTAATAAGTCATTTGCACAGTTAAATGTTACTGTAAAGACTCCTCAGGAAGTTATCGATAACAAGATTGAAGAAGAGCGTAGGGCGAAAGAAAATGAAAAGATTCAAGCGGCGAAACAAGTGCTTGAAAATAGTTATAATACAAGTGCATTTATCAGTACTGCACAGTTACTTGCGGATGCTGATGAAGTTTGGAAGGGTTATGTAAATGCTGGTTTGATTACTGACCACCCAACTGGTGATACTGGTAATAACTATTCGTTTAGCCAATGTACATGGTGGGTATATATCCGCCGTCATCAGTTAGGCTTAACTGCTGGTAGCTTGATGGGTAATGGTAATCAATGGGCAAATACAGCTCGTAGTTTAGGATATACTGTTTCTAATACACCAATGGTTGGTGACGTTATGGTATTTGCAGCTGGACAAGAAGGTTCAGATGGTTACTATGGTCACGTTGCTATCGTAGAAGCGATTACAACAGATGGTTCTGTTATTACTTCTGAATGTGGTGCTAGCCGTAATGGTCAACCATATTCACGTGTTATCTCTGATCCATCAAGATTTGAGTACATTCACTATTAAGATTTTGGAAGATACATAGAGTATCTTCCTTTTTTGATAGTTGAAATCAGTGCTTGTTTTGAATAAAATACCTATATGAGTAGAAGAGATGAACAACGAAATTTACGCATGAATCAAGTTGCTTACTTCTTGATGACCTTTGCGGTATATATAGCGATATACATGGTTTTTGTATTCTTGTTTAGTATCGTAAACGGATTCTTGAGTTTACATCCATATATTAAATTAATCATTTATATTCTCTTCTTTGAAGCAGATCGCAGAATCACAGCATATGTAATGCGATTACCGATTGTTAAATCCATTATTCGTTTATAATCCGGTTAAACGGATTTTTTGATAATAGGAGAGCCATTATGGAAAAGTGGGATTTATATACGATTGATCGTGTGATTACAAATCGTGTAATAACACGTGGAGATGATATTCCGAAAGATCTTTATCATTTAGTTGTACATGTATGTATCTTTAATGCAAAAAACCAAATGTTGATTCAACAAAGACAAACCTTTAAAAAAGGGTGGCCTAATATGTGGGATGTAACAGTTGGTGGTTCTGCTATTGTTGGCGAAAATAGCCGACAGGCAGCAATGCGAGAAGTTTGCTGAAGAACTTGGATTAAAGATTGATTTAGAAAATACCCCACCTGTTATTACAAAGTATTTTTAGTGAAGGTTTTTGATGATATTTTATATTCTAAAAAAAAGAGATTGATATTTCAAAATTAACCCTTCAATATGAAGAAGTACAGGCAGTAAAATGGGTGGGTATTGAAGAAATCTTAGATATGATTGGTTTAAAGAAGTTTATACCGTATGATGAAAGCTTTATCCATTTTTTATTTCATCTACATCAAACGAACAGTTTATATCAAAAGTAAGTGCACGCTGTAGAGCCTGATTCTACTTATAGTTGGCTTATAGTTGGTAATTCGGCGTTTTTTCTAAAACCCCAAATTATTTTACATTACTGATAATTCTAGATTATAATAATAAAAATTGTGTGTTTCAGGAGGTGTTGAATATGTTTGGCTCCACAAAAAATAAATACAATAGGGAATCGGTTTTTGCAAAATTAATTGATAAAAAAGTGAGTAAGTATTTTGCTGTTCCGGGTAAAATTCCAACTCCAGAGGCGTTATATGAATTGGTTTTTATGACAGAAAAAGGAGAAAAGAATTTTGAGGTAAGTGTATTTTTCTATAATGTTGTAGATATTGGTATGGAAGGGCCGCTAGTGTTTCAAGGATATCAATTGATATCTTTTGGTGATTGGATAAAAGAGTATAGTGAGTAGCAGAATTTTTTTGGAACTACAATATATTTTCTAAAATCAATATATAACGTCTCGTAGGCATTTCTTTGCTCAAGAAGAGATATGTATTGATGACAAGGAAATTATCAAAGTAAACTACAAGGATGAGAAAAAGTTGAATAATATATATTTATAATCTAACATAATTCATTAAGCTATTTTGTTGAAAATGATGAATACAATGGTATAATCTAACCAAAGCAAAGAAGAGAAGTAGTAATATTGGCTGTTTTGAAAGAGAGTCTGTGGGTGGTGGAAACAGATAAAACGAAGATATGAAGTAGTCTTGGAGCTGTGTCTTTGAACTAGTAGTAGAAGATACCGTAGGGAAGCACGTTACGCAATTTGAGAAGTAAGCAAAGGTGGTACCACGTTTATATACGTCCTATGCATAGGACGTTTTTTTTATGTTTAAGGAGAAGGTAATATGGAAAAGAATTTAGCACAAAAGTATGACCACAAAGCCGTAGAAGAAGGCAAATACAACCGATGGATAGAAAAAGGATATTTCACTGCAGGTGATAAGTCTAAAGAACCTTTTACAATTGTAATTCCTCCACCAAACGTTACTGGTATTTTACATATCGGTCACGCTTGGGATAATACATTACAGGATATTATTGCACGTTATAAGCGTATGCAGGGCTATGATATGTTGTTTTTACCAGGTATGGATCACGCAGGTATTGCAACACAGGCAAAGTTGATGCTCGCTTAAAGAGTGAAGGTATTTCTCGCTATGATTTAGGACGTGAAAAGTTCTTGGAACGGGCGTGGGAGTGGAAGGCAGAATATGCCAAGACAATCCGTACACAATGGGGTAAACTTGGAAACTCATTAGATTATAGTCGTGAGCGCTTTACGATGGATGATGGTTTTAATGATGCAGTTCGTCATGTATTTGTAAAACTCTACAATGAAGGTTTAATCTATCGTGGTTGGCGTATCATCAACTGGGATCCAGAAGCACGTACTGCATTAAGTAATATCGAAGTTTATTATCAAGATGATCCAGGTAAGATGTATCACTTCAAATATGTTGTAAAGGAAACTGGTGAAGAGTTTGTCGTTGCAACAACACGTCCTGAAACAATGTTTGGTGATGTTTGTGTTGTGGTAAATCCTAACGATGAAACACTCAATCACTTGATTGGCAAACATACTACAACCCAGCTAATGGACAGGAGTTACCTATTATTGGTGATGACTATGTAGAAATTGGTTTTGGTACTGGTGCAATGAAGTGTACACCAGCACACGATCCAAAACGACTTTGCGATTGCGGAAAGACATCATTTAGAAAAACCTATCTGTATGAATCCAGATGGAACAATGAATGAACTTTGTGGTCAGTATGAAGGAATGGATCGTTATGTAGCACGTGAAGCTCTTGTAAAACAAATCGAAGCAGATGGAAACCTCGTTAAGATTGAAGAGATGACACATAACGTAGCGCACTCTGAACGCACACATTGTGTTGTTGAACAGTATCTATCACAACAATGGTTTGTTAAGATGAAGCCACTTGCTCAAGATGTACTAAAGTATCAAGCAGATGAGGAAACAAAGATTAACTTCTATCCTGAACGTTTTGAAAAGACATTTAATGGATGGTTAGAAAATATTGAAGACTGGTGTATCTCACGTCAGTTATGGTGGGGTCATCGCATTCCTGCATGGTATAACACTGTGACTGGTGAAACGTATGTAGGTGAAACTGATCCAGAGGATACAACAAACTGGGTACAGGATGAAGATGTACTTGATACATGGTTCTCCAGTGCTCTATGGCCATTTGCAACATTAGGTTGGCCAGAAGAAACGGAAGATTTAGCACGTTACTATCCAACCAATACAATGGTTACTGGTTACGATATTATCTTCTTCTGGTTGCACGTATGGCATTCCAAGCAAGACACTTTACAAAGAATCGTCCATTTAAGGATGTACTGATTCATGGTTTATTACGTGATGCACAAGGCCGTAAGATGTCTAAGTCACTTGGTAATGGTATTGACCCAATGCAGGTAATTGAAGAGTATGGTATCGACGCATTACGTTTCTTCTTAACAACAAATTCAACACCAGGACAGGATATGCGTTATATTCCTGAAAAGGTTGAGGCAGCTGGTAACTTTATCAACAAGATTTGGAATGCATCTAGATTTGTATTTATGAATCTTCCTGAAGATATGAGAGTAGAAGATGTTAATTTAACAAATCTATCACTTGCGGATTCATGGATTATCAATCGTCTTAACGAAACAATTACACATGTTACTGAAAATATGGAGAAGTATGAATTTGCTTTAGTTGGTAACGAACTATATTCCTTTGTATGGGATGACTTCTGTAGTTGGTATGTTGAGATGAGCAAGACGGCATTAAATGGTACGGATGAAGTAGCTAAACATGCTGCACAATCAACTCTATACGTATGTTTAAAGGCTATTGTTAGTTTATTACAACCATTTATGCCATTTGTAACTGAAGAGATTTATGATTTATTACCAGGTGCTAAGGAAAGTATCAACTTAGAATCATGGCCAACTGTTATTAAAAATGTAACAACTTGTGATTTAACTGCAATGGCAAGAGTAATTTCTGCAATCCAAAAGATTCGTGAAGTTAAGATTGTAAATGATTTGAAACCATCTACATTAATTCATATTGCATTAAAGGATCTTGACGGTAATATAATCATGGCGGATGAAGCAATGTCTGCAATTATCATGAAGCTTGCAAAGGCAGAGTGGCAGGATATACTTGAAGGAGACTTAACAGTCGAAGCAATTCAAGGTGGTAGCTTATATATTCCGTCTAGCGAATTAAGTAATCCAGAAGAAGAAATCAAGAAGCTTGAAGCAGAGATTGAAAGACTTAAGTCTGAGATTGCACGTTCTACAGGAATTCTTTCTAACGAAGGATTTATTGCGAAGGCTCCAGCAGCGAAGATTGAAAATGAAAAGCAAAAACTCGAAGCATATCAGAAACAATACGCTGTTATTGAAGAGCGCTTAAATGTATTGAAAAAGTAGTGGACATGTTATAATCATGATAACAATCCATGATTGACGGAGGTGCAGTATGTCAAATAAAGAAAACAAGCATACGCTATTAAAAGTATTGGGTGTTACTGCTGTCGCTGGTGCTAGCGCATATGCAGGAGCTGGATATTATGTTTTCCGCAATGCGTTTGATTTACAGAATAGTAGATATTTACAAAAATGTGGTGCAGCGATGCAGCTGCCATTATTACAGATGGAAAGAAATGAGTGGTTTGCACACAGCAACCGTTTCGATGATTTCATTGATTCTTATGATGGATTAAAACTACATGCATTACGTATCGTGAATCAAGAAGATTCTCATAAGTGGATTATTATCCAACATGGTATTGCATCTTATAGTGGAACTTTACTAGAACACATGTGGGAAGCAGATCATCGTGGATTTAATATCCTAGCACCGGATGCACGTGGTTATGGAATGTCTGAAGGCAAGTATACTGGTCTTGGTTGGTGTGAACACTATGACTTAATTAGTTGGATTAACTACTTAGTGAATTTAGATCCACTTGCAGAGATTGTATTATTTGGTATAAACGTAGGTGCAGCTTCTGTCATGAATGCGGTTGGTGATTATTTACCACGTAATGTAAAGTGTGCAATCGCAGAAGGTGGATATAAAGAAATTAAAGATATCATCCAAACAAAAGTTCAAGATATTACGAAATTCAATGGTAAGTTCGTAATGCCATCAGTTGACTTCTATGTAAGACAAGTATTGCATTTTAGTCTCAATGATATCAGTACACAACGTCAGTTAAGAAATGCTGTAACTCCGATGTTATTCCTACATGGTTTGCAAGATCGCATTGTTCCAATTAGTCATGCGTATGATAACTATTACTCTTGTGCAAGCAAGAAGGAGATGTATGTATCTGAACATGGTGGATTTGGAAATCTAACAAGTGATCCACAATACTTCCCAAGATTCTTTGATTTCATTAAGAAGTATATAAAATAGCAATTTCATCAGACGGTATCGATTAGATATCGTCTTTTTGTTTCATGCATGCATAGAAAATATTAAGTTAATTTATTGGATATTCTCACAAAAATAATTCGTATGTATTGAGAAATGTAACCGGTTGCTTTATAATCAAACAGTAGATAAAGGGAGGCTATAATGGCTACTAAAAAGTATGTTTATAAGTTTTCTGAAGGTAATGGTTCCATGCGTGAACTGCTCGGTGGTAAAGGTGCTAACCTTGCTGAAATGAGTATTTTGGGTATGCCAGTACCGGATGGATTTACCATCACAACTGAAGCGTGCAATGCATATTACGCAGATGGTAAGAAAATCAACAAGAATATCATGGACGAAATTCACAAGCATGTTGAAATGCTACAGAAGGCAACAGGTAAGAAATTAGGTGGATTAGAGAATCCTTTACTTGTTTCTGTACGTTCAGGTGCACGTGCATCTATGCCTGGTATGATGGACACAATTCTTAACTTAGGAATGAATGATGAAGTTGTTCAGGTTGTTGAAAAGATGTCTGGTAACAAGAGATTTGCATACGACTCCTATCGTCGTTTCGTGCAAATGTTCTCAGACGTTGTTATGGGATTATCCAAATCACGTTTTGAAGAAATCATTGATGAAGTAAAAGAAAAGAAGGGCGTGACTCAGGATATTGAATTAGATGCTGAGGATATGTTCGAATTAACAAAGCGTTTTAAGGCTTTCTATAAGAAAGAATTGAAGGAAGAATTCCCACAGGATCCAACACTTCAATTAGAACGTGCAATTGAAGCTGTATTCCGTTCATGGAATAATGATCGTGCTATCTTCTATCGTAAGATGAATGATATCCCAAGTTCTTGGGGAACAGCCGTAAACGTTCAATCTATGGTATTCGGTAACATGGGTGATGATTGCGGAACAGGTGTTGCCTTTACTCGTAACCCTGCAACAGGTGAAAGAAAATTATTTGGTGAATACTTAATTAACGCACAAGGCGAAGACGTTGTTGCTGGTATTCGTACACCTTCTCCAATTGCAGAACTTAAGAAGGTAATGCCAAAGGCATATAAGGACTTCACAGATATCTGTGCACGTTTGGAAAAGCACTATCATGACATGCAAGATATGGAATTTACAATTGAACATGGAAAGCTCTTCATGTTACAAACACGTAATGCCAAGCGTACAGCTGCAGCTGCTTTAAAGGTTGCTGTAGATATGGAGAAGGAAGGTCTTGTAACGAAGGATCAAGCTTTACTGATGGTTGATCCTAAGCAGTTAGATGACTTACTACATCCACAGTTTGACGCTGAAGATTTAAAGAAAAAGAAGAATGATGTAATTGCTAAGGGTTTAGCTGCTTCACCAGGTGCTGCTTGTGGTGAAATTGTATTCACTGCAGAAGAAGCTAAGACAAAGGCAACAATGGGACGTAAGGTAATCTTAGTTCGTCTAGAAACATCACCAGAAGATATCGAAGGTATGCATGTATCTGAAGGTATCTTAACAGTACGTGGTGGTATGACATCACACGCAGCTGTAGTAGCTCGTGGTATGGGTGCTTGCTGTGTATCTGGTTGCGGAGACATTAAGGTTAACGAAGCTAAATTACAATTCACTGTAAAGGGTGAAGTATTCAAGGATGGAGATGTCATCTCCTTAGATGGTTCTACAGGTTTAGTTTACCGTGGAGAAATCAAGACAGTTCCAGCAACAATTTCTGGTAACTTCAAGAAGTTCATGCAGTGGGCTGATGAACGTAGAACTATGAAGATTCGTACAAATGCTGATACACCAGAAGATGCAGCAAGAGCAGTAAGCTTTGGTGCTGAGGGTGTTGGTCTTGTTCGTACAGAACATATGTTCTTCAATTCTCCAGAACGTATCAAGGCTATCCGTGAATTGGTAGTTGCACAAAACGTTGAACAACGTCAGATTGCATTAAAGCAATTAGAACCAATGCAGCAAGGTGACTTCGAAGGTATCTTTGAAGCAATGGGTGGTAGAAGTGTTACGATCCGTCTATTAGACCCACCTCTACATGAATTCTTACCAAAGGCTGAAGCAGAATCATTAGAAGTTGCTAAGGCATTAGGAATCTCTGTAGAAGACTTGATGGCTGCTGCTGCAAACTTACACGAGTTCAACCCAATGATGGGTCACCGTGGATGCCGTCTAGACGTAACATATCCAGAAATCGGTGTCATGCAGACACGTGCAATTATCAAGGCTGCTATCAACATCAACAAGAAGCACCGTGGTTGGAAGTTAGTTCCAGAAATCATGGTTCCATTAGTTGGTGAAAAGAAGGAACTTGATTATGTTGCACAGATTATTCGTACAACTGCTGACGAAGTAATCAAGGAAGCTGGAGTGAAGCAGGATTATAAGATCGGTACAATGATTGAGATTCCACGTGCTGCGTTAAATGCTGATGAATTAGCAGAAACAGCTGAATTCTTCAGTTTCGGTACAAATGACTTAACACAGATGACATTCGGATTCTCACGTGATGATGCTGGTAAGTTCTTAGATGATTATTACAGTAAGCATATCTACGATAACGATCCATTCGCACACGTAGATGTAAATGGTGTTGGTAAGCTCATCTCTATGGCTTGTGAAAAGGGCCGTTCAACACGTAAGGACATTCACTTAGGTGTCTGTGGTGAACATGGTGGTGACCCAGTAAGTATCGAATTCTTCCAACGTGTTGGATTAACATATGTTTCTTGCTCACCATACCGCGTTCCTATCGCTCGTTTAGCAGCTGCGCAAGCGGCAATTCGTGCTGGTGTTAAAACAGCTGTTGCTGCTAAGAAAGCTGTAGCGAAGAAGTCTACTAAAAAGGTTGCTGCGAAAAAGCCAGTAGCTAAGAAACCAGTTGCTAAGAAGACAACGGCAAAAGTTGCTTCTAAGAAAGTAGCTAAACCAGTGGCTAAGAAGGCTCCTGCAAAGAAGGCTGTAAAGAAAGTTGCTACTAAGAAGGTAGTTAAACCTGCAGCTAAGAAGGTTACAAAGCCAGTTGTTAAAAAGACTGTTGCTAAGAAACCTGTAGCTAAAAAACCAACTGTAAAGAAAGTTTCTAAGAAACTAGCTGCTCCTAAGGCTGTGGCAAAGAAGCCAGTAGCTAAAAAAGCTCCTGCAAAAAAGACAACTAAAAAGTCTAAGTAATTGATGATTAGGACTGCTATCATATTGGCAGTCCTTTTTAATACGTTATAATTAAAAAGGATTATGTGTGTATAGGAGTAGTAGCTTATGGCTCTAGTATTACAAAATGATTTAGATGATATTCTGTCGTTATGTTTGGATGAATTTTTTGATTACGTTTTGTTCAATAAGGTATGGATATAAGGATCAAAAATAATGATTTACATTTTTCTTGGTGATGAAGAC
>CAKMPP010000169.1 GCA_927911475.1 uncultured Solobacterium sp.
ATTGGTAAGGGTAATTCCAAAACTTTGGGTGTAATTGACGTAGAAGATGTTGTAAAACTAGGTGGAGATGGAGTTGTTTGCATGTGCTTCCCTGGTGCTGATTATGAGCAAGAATCAATTGAAAGCCTACAGCATTTTGTAACAGACGGAGATAAATGGGGCATTCCTATTTGTGCAGAAGTTTTACCAAAAGGTTGGGATAATTCTAACTGGACACCAGACAATTTAACATTTGTTAGTCGTGTGGGTGCAGAAATGGGTGCTGATTATATTAAAACTCAATATACTGGAGATAAAGAAAGTTTTGCTAAGTTGACATCGTCTGTGTTTGCACCTGTTATTATTCTAGGTGGTCCTGGAAATGGAACACCAGAAGCATTATTAACTTCGATTAAAGAATCGTTGGAATCTGGTGGTGCCGGTGTTGCTATAGGTAGATCAATATGGAAGCACAGTAATCCAGCTGCATACTGTAGAGCTATTGCTTCAATTATTCATAATAATGCAACTGTCGAAGAAGCTATGGAGATTTTAAACGATGGAAAATAGTGAAATGCGCGTAGGTGCTGTTACTAATGTTAAAGAAGCAAAAATTTTGAAAATGCCATTACCAGAAATTCATGATGATGAAGTACTTGTTAGAATTCATACATGTGCTCTATGTACTTTTGAACAAAGAATATTTACGGGCGAAAAGAAAGTCCCTTTACCAAATGTAGGTGGACATGAAGTTGCTGGTAGCATTGCTAGAGTAGGAAAATCTGTAGATAGTAAATGGAGCGTTGGACAAAAAGTTGCATTGCGAACCTTTGTAAGATGTAATGAGTGTCATTATTGCCATACTGGAGAGGATACGATGTGTAATGGGTTTGTTGATCATCATCAACAAATTCCTAGTATTGAGGGTATTGGTGGGTTATCAGATTATTTTGTTTGCAAGCCTAGTATACTATTTCCTCTAGATAATCATGTAGATTTGACAAATGCATGCTTAATTGAACCTTTATCATGCGTACTTCATAGTATTGATAGTGCAAAAATTGAATTTGGAGATACAGTAGTAGTTGTAGGCTCCGGCATTATGGGATTATTGCATGTCCAACTCGCTAAACTAAGAGGTGCTCGTGTTATTATGGTTGATCCAAATCAAGAACGGTTGGATAAATCACTATCCTTTGGTGTCGATTATAAAATTAATCCGATAAATGAAGATTTAGTCTCTAAAATCAAAGAGATTACTAATGGGTTAGGGGCTGATGCTATTATCTACACACCTCCAGTCACAAAATTAGTAAGTGACTATTTAAAGGTATGTGCAAAAGGTGCAAGATTTGTTTTGTATGGCTCTTTCCATCCAGATGAGCCTGCATCAATTACACTGAATCAGATTCATTATAATCAAATTCAACTTGTTGGCGTTGTGAATCCTGGTACAAGAGATTTTGAAAGAGCAGTGAGAATGGTCAATTATAATCTAATTGATTTATCAAGATATGTTGATGAGGTATATCCATTTGAACAAGTACAAGATGCTTACGTAAGTGCTACAGCAGGTGGAAAGTATAGAGTTGTTATCTCATTAGTATCTAATGAATAAAGTAGATAGGATTTTATATAGCGGAATTGCCTTTTCCATTTTTGGATTAGGCATTTCGCTTCAAATTAAAGCTGCTATAGGTTTCAGTGCATTAGATACTTTTTTAATTTCACTATCCATTTTTAGTGGTATAAGAATTGGAACAATAACAATAATATTTTCGCTAGTAATGAGCTTAATTTTGATAATTTTATCGAGATTGGTATATTTCAAGCAAGGATTTATTGAGTTTTTGATGAGTATTTTCATGGGAGTAACAATAAATATTTTTGCTCCAATTTTACAGGATCTACCCATTAATGTACATGAAGTAGTTGTAATGATACTTGGAATTCAAATATCAGCGGTATCTGTCGCAGCTATGATAGAACTTAATTTATTTGTTTCTCCGTTTGAAAGTCTTATAAATTACATTTCAGATTGTTCAAAAATCAACTTCTTATACTTAAGATGGGCCATGGATTTTTTAATGATTATAATAACTCTTTGTATTTCTAATTATTGTAAACTAATAGTTCCGATTGGAACCGGAACATTGATATCAATATGTATATATTCTATATCAGTTCATTTATATAGAAAAAATGTTACGGAGGGTGGTTATTTGCCATAGAGATTATGAAATATGAGTTCTCAAGTAATAAAATTAAAATTCGTCCAATATATCTAAGTGATGAATTAAAGAATTATGATAAAACAATTATCATTTCAAAAAAAATCAAGGATGTTTACGGAATAGATTTAAAGGTTGATAATTTACCATTAGATAGACCATTCTTGTATGCATCATATGTAGAATCGATGGATGGAAAACTAGCATATGCTGATATTCCTGATGCTTTTTTATGTAGCTCAAAAAAACAAATTATCTGAATTCGGAAAAAATACAGATTTTTGGATTTTAAATATGTTGAGATATATTGCTGATGCATGTGTTATTGGAGGTAATACATTAAACATAGATCCAGATTATCTGATGATAAATTTAGATGAGGAATTATATAGCGAAGTGGATGGTGAATATAAATATCCGATACAAATAGTAACATCTATTGATGGAACAGATATACCTTTAAATCATAAACTACTTCATCAAAATAAATATCCTAGAATTATTTCTACATCAGAAAAAGGGTATATATTTTTAAAAAATAATTACGAAGGTAATGTAATAAAAGTAAATTCAGACTCACAATTTGAACTACATAGTGAGTTGGTAAAAGAATCTTTATATGTGTTAGCAACCGGAGAGGACATTCCGCAAACAGAAGATGTAATGCGTTTCTTCAAAATAAATGGAGTAAATTATATGCTGATAGAATCTCCAGGATTTGGAGACCACCTAATTCATAAGAAAATGCTTGATGAAATCTTCTTCAATTTTTCCTGTGTATATATTGGCGGTGCAAACGCAATGACAATGGGGAAAAATAGTGCCGGTTTTACAGCTGAACTTCATCCTCATGCAAGAGTTTTGTCCATTCATGTATATAACGATTTCTACTTTTATTTTAGATATAAGATGGAATATAGTACTTTGGGGTGATAAATATGATACCAATTTTAATTGCAACACATGGTGGATTAGCAAAAGCATATTTTGAAACTGCAGAATTACTAGCAGGTTCAATTACAGATGTATACACTATTGGTCTTTACCATGAAGATTCTGTAGATGAATTTGCAAACAGTATAGAGAAAATAATAACAGATAATGAGCATCTACTTATATTTGTTGATATACTTGGTGGCTCACCATGCATTAGTGTTGCAAAAAATATAAAAAAAGGTTTAGATTGTGAATGTATTGTAGGAGTTAATCTACCTTTGTTTTTAGAGGCACTAACAAGTAGAGGTTCTTTACAGAGTGCAAGACAATTAAAGGAAATCATACTCGAATTTAAAGACGAAAGTATATTAGATTTAAAGAAACTCTGATTAGATATATCAAAAAACTGTAAATTAAGAATATTACATGCATTCTTGTCATTTACAGTTTTTTATATCTAACAAATCTTTAATTGCTTCATTGACTGTATTTGCATGAGTTGGAAATAATTTGTAAATAGATGGTACTGCAGTTTCCATTGAGATTGGATGTCCACATGCTTGTAAGATTTGTCTATCATTATCATTATCACCAAACATCACACTATTCTCTGCAGAGATGTTTAAATGCTCAAGTAGCTTAAGGAAACCTGTACTCTTATTTACATCCTTTGGTGTACAATCTAACCAACATTTACCACCAATCTGTACTGTAATATCTTTGTCAAACATATCTGCGTAATATTGATAGTGTTCGTTTACACCATCTTTAAAATATGCAGATATTTTTGTGTATGGTTCAGGAATATTGAGTAAATCATCGACAATAGTTACATGGTTTTTGACAGTGTTTGTTAAATGCTCATAATAACTTTGATTCTTCGGAGTAATATAGCATGTCTTTTCGCCAGAAACTAGAACTTCCGTATTCGAATCATTTTGTATAGTTGTAATAAGTTTTCTTGCGAGCTCAGCATCCATCACTTCTTTTGATATACATTCACCTTTATAAAAGGTTATACAACCATTTAAGCAAAGATAAGCGATATCATCTGCTACAGGAGAGAATAAATCCCGCAGATTTGTATACTCTCTACCAGAAGCAGCCATAAAGAGAATGTTTTTTTGTTCTAACTGGTGTATGAGGTTAAAAATCTCAGAGTCTATAGCCTGTGAGTCATTTAATAGAAGCGTTCCATCAATATCACTAGCAATTAATTGAATATTTTTCATATCTATATACTACAATACTTTGAATCTTATGTATGAAATTTGTTGTCATGAAATGGTATTGCTTTTAGGAGTTTATAAGAACATAATGAAATTAGTAATACGTTAAGAGAATCATTCTCATGCATCATATAAATATTTCACCATAATGCATGTTCAATAATTTATCCAAAATAGAAAGGAGATGAAATGACATGAAGGGGGATAATATTTTATTGACTAGAATTGATAATCGTCTTGTACATGGACAAGTAGGAGTTACTTGGACACAAACATTAAATGCAAATCTAATTGTAGTTGCAGATGATGTGGTTGCAGAAGATGAATTACAGAAATCATTGATGACAGTAACTGCGAAATCAAGTAATGTTGGAATTCGCTTTTTCACAATTCAAAAAACTGCAGATGTGATTGATAAAGCATCTCCTGATCAACGTATTTTCTTAGTTGTGCGCAATCCACAAAGTGCTCGTGCTTTGGTAGAGAAAGGCGTGCATTTAAAAGATTTAAATGTCGGAAATATGCACTTTGCACCGGGCAAGAGAGAGCTTTCTAAAAAAGTGTACGTTGATGATATGGACATGGATGATTTAAAATTTATAGTCTCAACAGGAACGAATGTATTCATACAGGATGTTCCAGGAACACAAAAAGAAATGATTAAATAATAGAGGAAATCAATATGGAAATTACATTTATACAGGGATTGTTATTATCAATCGCTGCAATGATCTTCGGCATCGATTTCTGGTTGGAATCATTCTTTATCTTCCGACCACTAATCGTTTCTACAATTACAGGTATGATTCTTGGAGATGTAAAGCTAGGTTTGACAACTGGTGCTTTAACTGAACTAGCATTTGCTGGATTAACACCTGCAGGTGGAACACAGCCACCAAACCCAATTCTAGCAGGTGTAATGTGTACCGTAATTGCCTATACAACAAAATGTTGATGGACAAGCTGCACTCGGACTTTGCTTACCATTCTCATTCTTAATGCAATATGTTGTATTATTCTGCTATTCTTCATTCTCATTCTTTATGGGAGTATGTGATAAGGCGGCAGAAAATGGCGATACAAAGAAGATTGCACAGATGAACCTTCTGATGACAGGTATCGTAGCATTACTCTATGGTGTAGTAGTATTTGCTTGTACATTCTTAGCACAAGATGCGATGAATGCATTAGTAAATCATATGCCTGAATTCTTAACACATGGCTTAACTGTTGCAGGTGGTATTTTACCAGCTATCGGTTTTGGTATGTTACTAAACGTTATGATGAAGCCAAAGTATATTCCATACTTTATTGCTGGTTTTTTAGCAGTATGCTTTATCGACATGAAGAACTTACTTCCAGTCGCATTAATGGGTACAGCATTTGCGCTATTTGATTTCTTCAATGCAAAGCAACGTCAGGAAGAAATTAAAGAAGCTGTTAAGAATTTGAAGGTAGATGGAGGTGACGAGCATGTCGGAATCTAAACGCGTACTAACAAAGAAGGATATTACAAACCTTGCGATTCGCTCTTCATTATTACAAGCTGGATTCAGCTATGAAAGAATGCAAGCTGCAGGTTGGTTATATTCACAACTTCCAGCATTAGAAAAGATTTATAAGAACGACAAAGCCGCTTTATCTGCAGCGATGGTAGATAATATGGAATTTATCAATACGCATCCAAATCTTGTAGGATTTTTAATGGGATTATTAATTTCATTAGAAGAACAACATGAAGATCGTAATACAATCAAAGGTTTAAAACTTGCCTTGTTTGGTCCTATCGCTGGTATTGGCGATGCGATTTTCTGGTTTACACTTTTACCAATTATCGCTGGTATCTCCTGTTCATTTGCTTCACAAGGATTAATCTTAGGTCCAATTATCTTCTTTGCATGTTATCTCATTATCTGGTTACTACGCATTGTTTGGACACATATGGGATATAACCTAGGTATTAAGTCATTTGAAAAGTTACAGGAGAATTCATCAATTATTGCTAATTCAGCAACAATCTTAGGTATTACTGTTGTTGGTGCATTAATTGCTAGTTATGTAAATATTGAATTACTGCCGGTTATTACAGTTAGTGGAGATATTTCAGTAGGAGTACAAGAAGCTTTCTTCGATACAATCTTCCCTAAACTTTTACCAATGGGATATACATTACTCATGCTTTACTTCTTAAAGAAGAAGCAGGTATCACCAGTAATATTGATTATGGCAACAATCGCCATTTCAATTATTTGTTCCGCAATTGGTCTTCTATAGATTCATGAAGCTATGCAAACGATTAGCACTGCTAAGTTAAGCATAGCTTTTATAATGAAATTTAATGAAGATTCATTTTTCTATGATAGTCTGTATTTCCATATAGATATGGAAAGTATATTGATAAACACATATAATGGAGTAGTAGTTTAATTGTTTGATAATACATGTGCCAATTATTAGGAGGGGAAATGAAAAAATTAATATTAGGGGTAGTATTTTTAGTTATCGTGGTTTTACTGTATTTGTTAAATCCATTATTAGCTGTGTTAGCAGCAATACTGGGAGTGTTTGTATTAGTAAAAATATAATTAAGGGGAAAATATGAAAATAATTAAGAAATTTCTTAAAATAAAAATATCTTTATGGGTACTGTTGTTAGTTGGAGCAATTTTATTGGTTACTTATCTTAAAGGTTATTTACAAAATAATTCCAAAAATAATAGTCAGTCTTCATCTATGGTTCAATATATTGAAGAAGCAAATGAAGTTGTTTTTTTGAATGTAGGTATTGAAAAGGTCGTTACTGCAACAAATCAAACTACAATTCCTTGGACTGACATAGGAATTCCATTTTCAGAGAAAAAATCAATTATTATACTAAATTATGCTGCTAAACTTGGAATTAGAACACATGTAAAAGTTGAACAAATTAGTGAGAAAAAATATAAAATCATAGTTCCAAAATAGAAGTATTAGGGATTGAATTGGATAAAACAAATCCATATCAACTTTATGATAGTTCTGGAGA
Organism: uncultured Solobacterium sp.; assembly: GCA_927911475.1. Lineage (GTDB taxonomy): Bacteria > Bacillota_I > Bacilli_A > Erysipelotrichales > Erysipelotrichaceae > Bulleidia. The sequence continues at coordinate 7,401 of CAKMPP010000169.1, forward strand.
ATTACTAAGTTATTCTACACAAGATATTGATACGGGTGCATTAGTTGCACAAACTCTTTCTAATGAAGAACAGGTAAAGTACCTAGGAAGAAATGTGTAGATAATATTAATGATTCTGCTATGAGTTACTATAAGGCATTATTTCAATCAATTAGTAAAGATATTGAACTAGAATTTGAATTTTCAGAACAAGCCAAATAGGCTTGTTTTAAATATTGGAGATAAAACATGACATGTAATTGGAAAGAAAGTAGTAAAGAAATGCAAGCATACCATGATACAGAATGGGGTGTTCCTACACACGATGATCAAAAACTATTTGAGTATCTTGTATTGGAATCTATGCAAGCAGGATTAAGTTGGGAATTAATTATTCGTAAAAGAGAGACGATACGGAAGTGTTTTTGTGATTTTAGTGTAGAAAAAGTAGCATCTTTAAATACTGAAGATATTGACCGTATCATGCGTACAGACGATATGATTAAATCCTTACGTAAAGTTACTGCAATGATTTCCAATGCGAAAGCATTCATGAACGTTCAACAAGAATTTGGTAGTTTTGATAATTACTTATGGTCTTATAGTAACTGTAAGACCATATGCTACAGAGGACATGAGAAGGGAATTGATGTATCTAAGAATGCTTTATCTGAATTAATCAGTCAAGATTTAAAAAAAACGAGGATTCAAGTACGTAGGACCTGTCATTATATATTCCTATTTACAAGCTTGTGGTATGATTAATGACCACGATGAAAACTGTCCATGCTATCAGAATATCAAGAAATTATATCCTTGTATAACCATGGATGATAGAGATATTTAAACAGCATTTTAGAGGTTATGTAAAATACAGCAGAGTAGTTTATCTGCTGTATTTTTTAAGTGTAAGTTTTAATTGTTCTTTCATGGTTTTACGTAAGTCATCTGGTTCTATGATTTCGATAGCTTCCATAAATTGCTGAGCAAGGAATAATACACCTTGTTTATTTACAAGAACACTAGCGACGAATGATTCTGCATCTTGTTTTAAAATCTTCATCTCTGTACCGAAGATATCAATCATCTGATCCATGATACGATTCTCACATCGTAACTGAACATGAATTTGTTTGCTAGAATACATAAAGAGTTTATTCTTTGCGTAGTGGTATGCATCTTGTTCACTTTCCTTCATAAATGGATTTACTTTTTCTGTCGTAATAGAAAGTTTACAGATTTTATCAATACGATAGTGAGCAAAGCCAGGATGTGTTTTGCTGGTTGTGATGAGATATGGTCTACTATCTTGGTAAACAATAAAGCGTGGTTCTACAGTATAAAGTGTTTCACGTTTTGGTACTAACTTCTTATTAGAATCGTAATGCATGTATACAAAATGAATTACTTTTTTCTTTTGAATGGCTTCAGAAAGTTTTGCAATATTATCAAATAAAAGATCATTGAAGTTTTTTGTCATATTAGCAGTATATACTGCATCGTGATAATCTTTTTGATCATACTTATTGAGTGTTTTTAAAAGACTCGCAATCAATGCGTTACTTTGTTTGCTGGAAATAAAATGAGAGGCGTGAATTGCATTACATAATAGTAAGACTTCACCTTTACTAAACTGTCGCTTTTCTAGATAATATCCTCTTCCATTATCCGCAAACTTATTAATGATATAACCAGCTTGCTCTAAAATCTCTATATTTGAGTAGAGGGTGCGACGTTCAATACTAATGCCTGAACGTCTTTCGATATGATCAATGAGTTCGTTTGTTGAAAGAATATGAGATTCGTCGGATAGTTCTTCGAGAATTTGTAGCACAATAAATGGAAAAATTTTTTTTTCTGCCATAAAATTTCTCCTGTTTTATAAATTTTATCATAAGTGGCATGTTTTTTGTACACTGTCAAATTTAATCTATAGTCATAGGAGGCGGATTGTATCAGAGGATATAATCCTAAATGAAGATGAAGAAAATCATAAAATTCTTTTTAGTAGTATTCGTATTATTTGGTATCACAAAAGTCTTTGGTAAACATGATGATCAAAAGCAAACCGAAGAAACAACAACCGTTACAACTACAGCAGAAACAACTTCTACAACAACTCCAAAACCTGAACAAGAAACAAAAGAAGAAACTAGCACGAAGGAAGATACAAAAGAAGAAAAAGTATCAGAAGCACGTGCAAAGTATCAACAGATTGTATTAGGAGATCCTATGTATGACGGTGAAGGTGGAACATCTTTTGAAGATGTTAAAGCAATCCTTGGAGAACCAGATTCTATTAGCCAAAATAGCTATGGTGATTCACAATCTCTATTTGCGACTTGGCATGATTCCTCTTTGAAAGGGATGGCTAGCTTTACAGTATCCTTTACGAATAATTTAGCAACTAGTAAAGGATATTCGGGATTTAGTTTTGTAAATCATAATGAGAAAGTTACGCTAGACGAATTCAATACGATTGTTACAGATGGTTCATTCTCTTATGATCAAGCAATCGCGCAGTTTGGCCAACCTGATAGTGAGTCTGAATCTCTATTCTATGGTTCTTACTCAAATAATGTATCTTGGTACAATGCAAATGGTAGCTTTGGAGCTAACTTTGATATTACGTTTAAAGATGGTTACGCTACCGGTAAAGGCCAGTACGGAATGAAATAATGCTTGCTCCATATCCTAACATGATATGGAGTTTTTCTTTCAAGGCAGTTTTTTTGTACCACCACTGATCTATACTAGAATCATCGATGGAAGGAATAAAAATATGAAAGAAAATGATTTTATAACGATTACAAATATCAAAGAGTATATCGAGATAGGGATGATAAAAATAGGTGAGGTGCTTCACTTGAAAAAAGAACCAGACAACGTATACGATATGGAATCGATTATGGTGGAAGACAAGAATGAAATCCCAATTGGACATGTCGCAAATTCAGTCAGTAGTGTTGCGAAGGGTACACATTCAGCTGGGTATATATATCAAAGTTTTAAGGATTCAATACTTTGCACAGTAAAATTTATTTATCGTGATATGATCATTGCACAACTGCAATCATCACAAGAAGAGACAAAAGACATGCTGGATTAGCCGCATGTTTTTTTGACATTCTACATATTTTATCTAATGATATAGAATACATACTTGCATGTTTTATATTCATATTGGTAATATAATATTTAAAAGAGCGATGTATTGATGTAAGAGTGAGATATTTATCTCACCCGGAGGATATATGAATCATAAAATATCGAGCATACTAGTTGCTGGGATGTTTTTGTTGAGTGGCTGTACTGCTTATTTAAAGCCGACTGTAAAACCTGGAGTTAAAAATGCAAAAGTGGCCGATGGAACATATGAAGGTAAAGCGGCAGCGTATGCAGTTGATGGTGAGATGGAACTGAGTGTTACATTTCAAGATAATAAGATTGTATCTATTGAAACAATTCATGCAGGAAGCACTGCAAGTATCTATAGGGCAATTGAAGATAAACTATTTCCACGTATCATTGATAGTCAGTCTATTCATGTTGATAACATTACAGGTGCTACTGAATCCAGTATTGCCGTAAAATATATCCTTCAAAACATTATCAACGAAAATGGCGGTAATGCAGATGAGTGGAGAATTGAGATTCCTAAGTCGACGGATATTGCGAAGAAAGAAGGATATGATGTTATAGTTGTTGGTCTTGGAACATCGGGTATTATATCCTATCTAAGTGCTGCTAGTAATGGAGCTACTGTATTTGGGATGGACTCAGCTGCTAAGATCGGTGGTAACGGCGCTATGGCAGCGAGTGCGATGGCTGTAAATCCTACAACACAAGTTGCACTAAATGATGGGACTCCGTTTGTAAATGAAGAGGAGTTAATACAAGACTGGTTAGCCTATACAGAAGGTGATGCGAAAGAAGAAATCATTCGTAAGTATGTTAAGGAATCAGGAAAAACATTTGATTGGTTAGAATCAAATTTTGATTTTCACTTTGGTGAAAAGATGTTTGCTTTCTACCATACGAAGTTATGGCCGTTATGGACAACCTATACAGATAAATCAGGAACGGATAAAGATACTGCATATATAAATTCAATGAACCAGGCAACTGCTTTAAATGAAAAAAATGAGTATATGACGGAACTAACTGCGCAAGAGTTATTAAAAGATAACAATGGAAAAGTCATTGGTGTAAAAGCTGTTTCCTATGATGGCACAACATATGAGATTTATGGAAAGTCAGTTATCTTGGCAACCGGTGGATTTATCGGAAATGAAGAGATGTGTCAAAAGTACACAGGAAGCGTATGGCATACGTATGGTATGACCCAGTGTAATGGTGCTGGTATTCAAATGGCTCAAACACTAGGTGGTACGTTAATGAATCCTGATGTAGGAGTTTCAACACATATTGCGCAGGTTTCCAATATTATTCGCTCTGACGAAGTCAGTGCAGACGAAAAAAGCAATTCTTACATCATTACTACTTGATACTAGTGCTGTTATGGTAGACTCATCTGGAAATCTATTTAATGAAAAAGCAGGAAAGAATCTTGCCTTTAATGCATGGTTAGCCGGAAAAGAATTTTATACTATCTATAGTGCAGAAGAAATCACCAAGATGAAGACGAGTGGAATGTCTACATTTAATAAACCAACATTCTTATCACAAGGTGGTAATTATGAACCAAACACACCAATTCCTAATATTGAAAGTATATTGGCAATTGGAGAAAAATATGACAATGTGATTACTGCAGAGTCAATTTCTGAACTAGGTGATAAACTAGGTATCAAATTAGCGATATCTGATGTACATGGTAAAACGGATGGTAAATTCTATGCGATTAAAGGTGCGGCGTACGCATATTCCACAAGCGGTGGTTTAGATGTGGATACAAACTTTAATGTATTAACAGCAGATCAAAAACCAATCCCAAATGTATATGCGGTTGGAAATGATTCCATGGGTGTATTATTTGCGTCTGGGAAAGCATGTGTTACCTATGGTGGTGCAGCTCAGGGTTATGCATTAACCTCTGGACGTTTAGCAGGATATTACGCTGCACAAAATATCAAATAAACCAAAGAGCTCTCGAGCTCTTTTTCTATGTTAAGATAGAATAAACAAAGGAACTTTTCTATGACACAATGTGATATCAAAGCAATTTTCTTCGATGTGGATGGTACGTTAATTTCACATCGCAAACATGCAGTACCAACTTCTACAATTCATGCAATTTCACGTTTGCGTAAACAGGGATACTGACATTTGTTGCTACAGGTAGACATCCAATTGAATTAAAAAAAATTACTACCAGATAACCTAGAGTTTGATGCATATCTTTGCCTCAATGGTATGTATTGTTTTAATGAAAATGAAGTCATTAGTACTAAACCAATTCCTAAAGAGGATATGAAAGGACTGCTACAATTATTAGATAAAACAGCTTTTCCATGTACATTCATTACACAGGAAGAAATGTATATGAATTACGCAAATGATTTAGTAGTAGAAGTGCAACGTGATATTAGTTCTGATGTTGCTAAAATAAAAGATATTTCAAATGTATTACAAGAAGAAATCTTACAAGTAATACCATATGGATTAGATGATACGCAGATAAATGAAGTGCTAAAAAGTATGCCACATTGTAAAGCAACATCATGGCACGAGCGTGCTAGAGATATCATCGTTAAAAATGGTGGTAAAGATATCGGTATCAAAGAAATATTGCAGTACTACAATTTAGAACTATCAGAGATTATGGCTTTTGGTGATGGAGATAACGATATAAAAAATGTTAGAGATTGCGGGAGTTTCTGTTGCGATGGGAAATGGAAACGCTAATGTAAAAGCTATTGCAGATTATATAACAGATGATATTGATGAGGATGGAATTGAAAAAGCACTTTATCATTATGGTATCTTTCATGAAACACTCATAAAAAAGAGATAATCAATACCATATAATAAGACTAGAAAGATGGTGAAGTATGAAAATAATTCTAAATGGTATTGCAATCCTACTGATTGTATTTGTGAGTGGTTGGTTGCTGTACTATGCTAAATACAATCATGATCCAATGGGAAACCGAATTGATGCAGAAAAAACGTATATGCTTGTAGGTTGCGGGATTGGTGCTGTGATTGGTATACTATGTGGTATATATATGATTCGTTCAGTTACTTTAGGAATTGGACTAGGCATGTTAATAGGGATGATGATTGGAATTACAGTACCAAAGATAAAGAAGAAGGAGAAAGCATGGCAGCAGAAGTAAAAAAGGAAGTTTCATTTGATGTATTTGGACAATTAGATTTTCGTGCAGGTACAATCTTAACAGTAGAAGATGTAGAAAAATCTACAAAGTTAACGAAGTTAACAGTTGATCTTGGTGAGGATAAGCCTCGTACAATCGTATGTAGCCTTCGTGAAGTACGTGAAGATTATAAGACGGTTGAAGGAAAACAGGCATTATTCCTAGTGAATCTTGCACCAAGAAAAATCATGGGAATTGAATCCCATGGTATGTTAGTGACACTTGGTTACGATGATGGTATTGCGGATACATTATTATTCCCAGAGCATCCTTTACCAAATGGCACAAGAGCTTCTTAATCAAATAGATAGTTCATACCGATGTATATCTGATATGCATCGGTATTTTTGTGATAAATAGTAGTTATAATTGCATTAGTTGTATTCAAATTTAGCTATGATATAATTTGCTTGTTAGTATAAACTAACTTACGCAATCTATTTGTATGTAATTTGCATGTTTTTCATTGTAAAAAGGATGGTGTGAACACATTAGTGGTATGTTTGTAACATTCGCGTTACAATTGGAAAATAGTATAGAGAATCAAGATAAATGATTCTTCTTACATAAGCAAAATTACACAGATCGTGTGATTGATATTTATTTGCATAGGGAGAGAATATGAAAAATATCGCAAAGAAATTATTTGCTACTGTCTTATCTGTAGCACTTTTGGCAGGATGTGCGCCAACAACAAAGAAAGAGTCTTCAGCACCAGCTGAAACTCCAAAAGCAGTTGAACCAGTTGATGTAAATGTAGCGGCTTTAAAGGGTCCTACATCTATGGGTATGGTTCAAATGATGAAGGAAAATGATGAAGGTAAGATTACTTCAAACAATTATAAGTTTGAAATCCTATCTGCAGTTGATGAAGTAACTCCAAAGATTGTAAAGGGTGAAGTAGATATTGCGGCTGTTCCAGCAAATCTTTCATCTGTACTTTATAACAAGATGGAAAAGAACTTACAGGTATTAGCAATTAATACATTAGGTGTTCTATATATCTGTGAAACAGGAGATTCTATCCATTCTGTAGCAGACTTAAAGGGTAAGACAATTTACGCTAGTGGTAAGGGTGCAACTCCAGAGTATGTACTTAACTACATTTTAGAAAAGAACGGACTTCAGGTTGGTACAGATGTAATGATTGAGTGGAAGAGCGAGCATGCAGAATGTGTTCAGGCTTTAGCACAAGATTCAAACGCTATAGCAATGTTACCACAGCCATTTGTAACTGCAGCTTCAGCTAAGAATGATAAGATTCACTCAGCATTAGACTTAACAAAAGAATGGGATGCAATTCAAGCAAACGAAAAGAATAAGAGTTCATTAATTACAGGTGTTGTAGTAGCTCGCAAGGATTTCGTAGAAGCACACCCAGAAGCTGTAATGGATTTCTTAGAGAAGTATGCAGCTTCTATCAAGTATGTAAATGAAAATAACGATGAAGCAGCGAAAATGATTGAATCCTATGATATCATTGCGGCAGCAGTCGCTAAAAAAGCATTACCATTCTGCAACATTACATATATCGATGGTAAGGATATGAAAGAAAAACTATCAGGTTACCTCAACGTATTAAATGAGCAGAATCCTAAGTCAGTCGGTGGCAGCTTACCGGAAGATGATTTCTATTATGGAGCTAACTAAATCAAAGATTAAAATTTGGACAATACTGTTTTGGCTACTCGTATGGCAAGCCATTAGTATGATATTAAATCAGGAGATACTACTGGTATCTCCTTTTACCGTTGTTCTTCGATTGATGGAATTACTAAAGACAGTGGATTTCTATCAATCGATTTTGCGTTCCTTATTGAATATTAGTTTTGGCTTTCTCATTGCGATGGTCGTAGGAATTTTAATGGCTGTATTTGCCGCAAAGCATAACTGGTTTAAACAATTGCTAGCACCACTTATCTTTACAGTTAAATCGATTCCTGTCGCGTCATTTATTATCCTTGTGCTGATTTGGGTACGTTCTGCACAATTATCTATCGTGATTTCTTTCTTAATGGTCTTTCCAATTTTCTATGAGAATGTACGAAAGGGTATTGAGATGTGTGATCAACAATTATTAGAGATGGCTGATGTATTCGAACTATCTAGTTTTACACGTATTCGATATATCTATACATCTAGTATTCTTCCATACTTTCAGAGTGCGTGTTCATTGGCCTTAGGTCTTGCATGGAAATCTGGAATTGCGGCAGAAGTCATTGGTCTACCAAAGTTTTCAATTGGAGAACATTTACAACAAGCCAAAGTATATTTTGATACAGCGGACTTATTCGCGTGGACATTAGTGATTATTCTCTTAAGTACAGTATTAGAAAAACTGGTGATGGCTTTGATACATATGATTATCAAATACATAGAAACGGAGTGTCTATAATGGATACAATTCAATTACGTGATATTTCTAAAACATTTGATGAACATCCAGTTTTTGTAGGTTGGAATCATAACTTTGAAACTGGTATGGTACATGTACTCAAAGGCCAATCTGGTTGTGGAAAGACAACATTGTTAAGAATGTTAATGGGATTAGAAACACCTGATTCTGGAACCATGACATCACTACAAAACTATCGTAAGCAGCTGTATTTCAAGAAGACAGACTCTGTGAAAATTTGAGTGCTATGCAGAATGTTTTGATGGTCGTTCATAATCATTCTAAGAATGATTTATTAGATCAGTTAAAAGAAGATTTTAAGCAAGTAGGCCTTGATGATATCTATCAAAAGGTATCCACGTTATCCGGTGGTATGAAGCGTAGAGTCGCAATTCTACGCGCAATGTACGCAGATGCAGATATCATATTCTTTGATGAACCTCTCAAAGGATTAGATGATACTACGAAAGAAAAAGTCATGCTGTTCATCAAGGAACGAATTAAAGGTAAGACAGTATTCTGGGTAACACATGACGCAGATGAATATACTGTTTTTGATAAATATCAGCTACATGAATTATAATGAATGTAGCTTTTTATATGAGGGATAAAAAACATGTTTAATCAGAAACTGATTTATCTAAAGGTATATGCAAATAATTGTAAAGATGCACTGCTATTCAAAGTGAAGATATATCTATAAAACCAAAAGATATTGTGATGATTTCTTTGCATGGAAATGAAGTACCTGCAATGGTTGTACAAGTTTCTCGTAAGATAAAGAAAACTAATATTAAGCCAGAGTTTATCTTACGCAAAGCAGGTTTCTTTGAAAAAAATAAATTATCCAAGGATATTCGCAATCGAGTGAAGAACGAAGAATTTGCCTGGATTGATGAGATTGAACATTGGAATGCGATGGATTAGGAATGAGATTATATGAAGACAGAGATTAATAAAATGATTGATGCACAACAAGATGAGATGATTGCATTCGGCAAAGAGTTGTTTATGCATCCAGAACTCGGTTATAAAGAATTTGAAACAAAGAAGCTTGTTCAAGAAGAACTTGCAAAGCATGGAATTCATGTAGAGGCAGAATACTTTGAGACAGGATTCCAAGTTAGTATCGGACATGGAAAACCTCATATCGGGTTGATTGCGGAATTGGATGCGATTCCTGTAGAAGGACATCCATGCTCAAATCCAAAGGACCATGCAGCGCATGCATGCGGACATAGTACACAAGTTGCGATTATGGTAAATGCAATCATTGCATTAAAGAAGTCTGGTTTATTAGAACAGAAAGGAAAAGTGACGCTGTTCTTTACACCGGCTGAGGAATATACGGATTTAGATTATCGTCGTAAACTTATCCAAGAAGGAAAGATTCGATTCATTGGTGGAAAGATGAACATGCTAGAAGCCGGTGTATTTGGAGATTGTGACTGTATCATTCACCTACATGCGATGGGCTCTGAATATGCATATGGTTATGGCTCTTCTCTAGCAGGTTTTAAGTACAAGAAGATTATCTTCAAAGGGAAAGCATCACATGCAGGAGTACTTCCACATTTAGGTATCAATGCACTCAATGAATTTACACTATTCAATACAGCTTTAGGAATGTTGCGTGAGACCTTTGAGGAAAGGATATGGTACGTGTAAATGGAATTCTTACAAAAGGTGGAGACACAATAAATAGTGTGCCTTCAGAAGTAATCTATGAATGTTATATTCGTACTTTAAACCAAGATAAGTTATTGGAAATTGATCACCAGATTACATCGATGGCACAACACTGTGCTGCTGCATTAGGTGGAACGGTGGAATTTGCGGATATGATAGGATATCTACCATTACACCAAACCCAGTACTTAGCGAAGTTGCACATCAGAATATTTTGGATTACACAACAGAAGATAAAATTATTGCAAATGAAAGAAGTATTGCCGGTGGAGATGTAGGTGATGTGTCCTGTTTCTATCCGATGATTCAATTTGGATACAATGGTTTTAGCGGTGCAATCCATGGTGTTGATTTCAAAATCGAGGATACATACAAAGCATTTGTAGAGCCGGCAAAAATTGTATGTGGATGTATTGTTGATTTATTAGAGAAACCAGAGTTAATCAAACAAATCAAAGCTTCTCATCACAGTATGGATAAAGAAGTATATAAATCATATTTACAAGGAAAATAGCTTAAGCGAAATCAGTCGTGGGTTTGACTAAAATGCGCAACGAAATCAGTTGTGGGTTAATCATATACAAAATAAGGGTATCTATGTCATCATGGCTGGTGACTAAGGTATCCTTTTTTAGAAAAGATTGAAGTATAGTTTGATTTTATTTGTTTAATGTATCGACAATTTGTTTGGTATATGTACCACGCTTTTTGTGTTCTCGTTTTCTGGAATACAGACATGTTGTCAAGCAATAGAATAGTTTGTCGTTAAGGCAGTATAGTGCACGTGCACGAAAACGTTCTAGGTTTGTATATCCATTGGATACCTCAATCAGTAATCGAAGTTTCTGATTGATGTTTTCAGCTAATGCATTGGATTGTCGTCTATCATCATAAGGCCTTCTAAAGCTATTGATAATTTCTGGTTTCCAGTGCTTCAGTAGAGATATAAATTCCTTATAGCAGTCTAACTTAGAGTGTTCAAATAGCTCAATCAGATAATCAAGTTTCATACTAGCTTCTTCAAATGAGCAGTGTTTATTGAAGTCTCGATATAGTTCCTTTAATTCATACGCAAGCTTTAAATCAGGACTTATCTCCAACAACATGTTGAAAAGGTCCCTGTAATTCATCTTCTGACGAAATTTTGAGTTGTATCTTGGCTCGTTATCGAGGTCGAATGAATCAGTTTCTAATAACTTATGCCAGGTCTTCAACAAATAGTAACTGGGACTATCATAGACACACTGTTTCATGATTCCTACACGTATGCGTGTAAAGCACTCTGTAAGGTGTTTGATAACATGGAAAGGGTCTACTGCTATTTCGCAATGTCTTAGGTACTTTTTACATATATCTCTATAAGGTTCCCACATATCAATCGTCACATACTTTACCTTGTCTCTCTCCGATTGTGGAATCATTTCAAAGTGTTTCGACAGCGTTACTTTCGAACGGTTTGGAAGTATCTCGTTTAATGTCCTGTTATTGTTATCTACGAATACACATAAGTATGAACCACCGTATTTTGCCATGGAAGAAGAAATCTCATCGATACCTAGGTTCTCAGGAAGTGTTAATCTAGGTGCACGGATGAAACTATCGGCATACATTCTTACGATTGTGTCGGATACGTGGTATTTATACGCAATATCCTTGTATGTCATACGAACGTTGTGTAGATCCAAGGCAATCGCATTGAGTACTGCGTATGACTGATGGAAGTTCTCTGGGCCAAATGGACTTGGCTCAGAGAAGGACTTCCCACATTCTTTACAGACATAGCGTCTTCTTGTCCAATCAATGATGGATGGAATCCCTGCAACGTCAAGGTGGTTATAGCTGTATGAAGAATAATCCTTTATTTTTGTATGACCTCCACAGCAGGGACAGGTAGGGTGAGTATCATTCAGTTTTATTAAGATGTGTAATTTATCAGATGATTTATGTGTATCAACCGAAAAAATCATATCGTCACTAACATTGAGTGTGGATATGATAAAATCATTTATAGCCATTTGGCGCCTCCTATCGTTATTATTCAATCTTTTTCCAACTTGAATTCTAACATAGGAGTTTTTTATTAGCTGAGACCCTGAGTAAATTTGGAGGGTATCCCCGAGTTGTAAAAAAGGGGTCAAAATTTGACCCCTAGAAATTTCGGAGGGTCGCCCCGACCCCGACTGATTTTTGAGTGCCGGAAAATAAATTGAAGAAGAACTGCTATCAAAAAGATAGCAATTCTTTTTAAATTTTGTTTGACTATCGGTCAAAAATAGATATGATTAAATTGTAAGTGATAAAGGGGGACTCAAATGACAGATACAGAAAAGAATGCAAGCATGGTTTGTCCTAAATGTGGTGCAAACTTAGAGATAGAGGCATATAACGATAATTTTGATCAAATCGTATGTCCTTATTGTGATTATAAGAGAATCGAACCAAAGAAAAAGTCTACTGCAGAGCAGATGGACCATGAAGAAAAGATTGTTTATGCAAAAGAAAAAGGATACTTACGTGCTAACGATGAAATTGAAGAGATTAAAAAAGCTCGTACACGTAAAGAGAATTGCGTTAGTGTTAATATCCTTGTTGTTTGTAGTCCTAGTTTTTAATTTTGTAGAAATGCTCAATCGTCCAAAGGCTGATCCTTTTGCGTATGTAACCATTGAGTGTTCTGGTATTGATGGAAATGGTAAATGTGAAATGAAATTAGGGGATGCAAAAAATGATAAAGGAGAAGTTATTGATACTAGTAAGATTAAATATGAGATTTCTAAAACAACTAATTTCTCAATGATGATACATTAACAATTACTGCTGAAAGTGATACGTATCAACTTACAGAAAAATCAAAGATATATACAGTCAGTGGCTTAGATGAATATCTTAAAAATGCAGATGAACTCAGTCAAGATAATATTGATTTATTGGTTTCAGAAGCTTTAGCAAGACAACCGGATGTTACTAAAAATGCATCTGGTGCTACATTCAATTCAGCTACAGCGAAGAAACTGATTGTGATGTCCGGAAACCAAACCAGCACAGTGTATGTTATCTCTGAGATTAACTACACATTGGAGGATGGAACAAACGTTACCTATTATCTTTCTACGTACTTCAAAAATGTAGTGCTAAGAAAGAATAGTAATGGTGAATATTCTCTGGCACATGGTGAATCTATGTATGCTGGTAATATGATTAATCTTATTGCTAGCAGATTTTTTCATGGCTATGCAAGCCAAGAGGCAGCTGAAGCAGCAGCTAGAACAACACAAACACCAGATTCAGACTATTCCGCAATTGATTTACACTAAAATTAAAGATATCAATTTCATGCATACATGTAAATTGATATCTTTTTTATATTATGGCTATATTTGTTATAATAGGTTACAGAGGATTATTAACATGTCATATTTCTTTCGCTATGAACCAGATGGAGTTTATAACATACCTATATTGTTGATTCGTATTTTATTTGTGGCAATTTTACTATTTGCGTATACACAAAAGAATAATAAAAAGTTATTGTGGATTTCTTTACTGCTTGGTTTAGCATTACAATTTACTCTATTTCTCTGGTATTCTGGTAACTCAACGTTATTTACCAAAGAAGGATTACCACTATATCATTGTCGATTATCCGCAATCATGCTTGCAGTAACATATTTATTGAAGAAAGAAAAGCTAATGCGATACTTTTCATGGCTGGGTCTTCTAGGTGCGATAATTGCGTTCTCTTTTCCGGATCCTTCTCCGTTTTTATGGCCACATATTACAAATATTACTTATATCTTTAGTCATATGTTATTGGGTTTATCTTCAGTTATTATTTTAACAAAAGAGGAAGCTGTATTAAGTTATAAAGATATATTCTTGTATACGATTGTGATGAATCTTGTGATTTCATTTGTAAACCATTTTATGGGAAGTAACTATGGTTATTTAAGAGCTTTACCAAAAATGTTTCCATTTGATTTTACGCCAATACAGTTGTTCTTTATACTTTCTGTTCTAATTAGTGTGATTATTTTCGTTACAGAAAAGACATATCTGTATATTTATCGCTTAAATCATAAAAATGTTGAGGAAGACATCATCATTAATGGTAAAATAAGAAAGTATTATAGTTTTAAGAGGGAGATTTTATGGAAGATATCAAACAAGGATTTAGGAAGTACTTTAAACAAGGAAACCAGGCAATTATTCTGTCATTAATTGCTTGCATTATTGGTATTGGATTAATGACATTACCAAGAGTAATGCCAAAGTTATTGGCAAATAAGAAGAATGCCGTTATGTTTAATGCTGATGATAGTAAGCAGGACGGTAAGTATACTTACATCGATATTATCGCGATTGACGATTATAGTGCGTATCAAGGTTCTGATTATTACTATGTAGCAGTTGATACTGATCGATTATTAAATGTAGTTAAAATTGATCAAAGTATCTACAACCAGATGAAAGAACAACAAGCATATTGGTCAACACGTGGTGATGATAAAACTGGAGAGTTGGCTCCTAAGCCATATCGTTTATATGGTGTACAGAAGTTCTTATCAGATGAATATGTAAATGCAATTGGAAATTCTTATCAGAAGACTACTGAAGAGATGCGTAAGTATATAGGTACTTATTACTTCTCTAATGGTGTTGAATATAATAAGGATATGGCTAAAACTCTATTCTTAGTAGGTATTGTAGTTGTAATATGTGGTGCAGTTTCTGCATATGAATTTAATAAGAAAAATAAGAATGTTGAAAAGACAATTGCATACCTTGAGAGTACAGGAAGACTCTATGAAGCTTGGAATGAATTACAGACATATTTACAAGTAAATAAGGATACAAACTGTATTCTTCTAGATAACTACGTTATCTCTAAGTCAGAGGGTATGATGAGACCTTACGAAGATATTCTTTGGGCATATCGATATGTAATGAGAAGAAACTTCGTTGTAGTAAATCAGTATGCATTATGTCGCTTAGTAGATGGTGGAAAGATTCAATTAACTCCTCCAGGCTTTTTAAAGAAGGAATCGATTGAAGAAATCTTAGATACAATTGCGATGAAGAATCCTTCTGTTATGCTAGGTTATACAAACGAAAATCAACGTGCATATAAGGAAATGACAAGACGCTAAAAAAGATATGTTCTTACAGAAATGTAGGGACATTTTTTTGTTTCATGACGGAGGAACTCATGAATTTAGGTATGCTATAATAGTAGCCAAATGAGAGGGGGATTCTATGATTAAAGAGCGTCAATTTTATCAACGTTTAGTAGCGATGATGATACCTCTTGTGATTCAAGAGATTATAAGTTTCTGCGTGCAGATGTTAGATACGGTCATGGTTGGATCTTTAGGCGATACGGCTGTATCTGCGGTTACTTTAGCAGGGCAGCCATACTTTATCTTTAATGTTTTTGCATTTGGCTTAACATCAGCAGGTGCTGTTATGATTTCGCAGTATTGGGGACAGAAGAATATTGAGAAGATCAAACATATTATGAGTGTGATGTTATGGTCGGTTGTCATTGTATCAGTCTTATATATGGGGTTATGCTGGCTATTTCCGCGCCAACTTATCCGTCTTTTCGCAACAGATGAAAAGTTAGTTGAACTTGGTGTATCCTACCTTCAAGTAGTTGTGGTTTCTTATTTATTAAATGGATTATCCATGTGGTACTTCTCATCATTATCCGCAAAGGAAAATGTAAAGATCAGTGCCGCAGTATATACAGGTTCATTTTTTGTGAATTTGGTTTGTAACTATCTTTTAATCTATGGAAACTTTGGTTTTCCAAAGTTAGGTGTTGTTGGTGCCGCAATCGGTACGATTGTCGCAAGAGCGTTCCAGTTCGTATGTGCAAGTATTTATGCACGCTATCATGAGAAGGATATTCGATTTGGTTTACGTGATATCTTTGACTTTGATAAAACTATGATTCCTACATATTTCCACTTAAGTCTTCCTGTGATTGGGGATGATTTGATTTGGAGTTTGGCAGTATCTACACAGCTAGCTATCATCGGTAGAATGAGTAGTGATTATGTCGCAGCCGCATCAATTGCCAGTGTAGCTCAACAATTTGTAATGATTCTTGTCTATTCCATGGCAAAAAGTGCTACGATTACAACAGGAAAAGCAGTTGGACAAGGTGATTATGAACGGGTAAAACAAATTGGTAGAACCTTTTTAGTATTATCTGCGTTTGTAGGTATCCTTGCGTGTGGGGTTGTACTTCTCATTCGAACACCTGTATTATCTCTATATCCAAATGTAACAGTTGAGACAAAGAATCTTGCATATCAGTTTATGACT
>CAKMPP010000170.1 GCA_927911475.1 uncultured Solobacterium sp.
ATCACCTGCTCCATGAGCGCCATAATGAAAATCAAAACCACATACAATACCCTTCAAGTTTAATTTCGCCAAGGTCTTATGTATAAAGTCAGTTGGAGAAAGTTCACTCATCTCTTTATCAAAATCTAAGATGATAATATTTTGAATACCAAGTTCAACCGCACGATTAATTCTTTGACGCATAGTTGTAATGTGTTTAACATCCTTTAAGCCCTTAATCGTAACCCATGGGTCTGGATCAAATGTGATAAGTGCAGATTCACAGTCATGTGTTTTTGCAAGTTCAACAGTAGCCTTTACTAAAGCTTGATGTCCAAGGTGCATACCATCAAAATATCCAATGCAAGCACACATTGGATTTTGATACTTCTGTACTGTATGAACTCCGATATTGATTACACGCATTAAAATAAACCTCTTAAACAATGATATAAACCATCTTCTTGTAACGTATACGCCGCAAGAAGTTCACCATTCGATGTAAAGATAATTTGTGGATCTATGATATCTAATTTGATACGCTTTCCATTTTTAATATTGGTTACTTGATCCGTTTCTACAAATTTATAACTAGGATCAATCACCTGTAAAGGTGATAAAAATCCCTTACCAGATTCTAAATCTTCAAAGTTACAAGCATCATCAAGTGATAGATGTTCTATCTTAGTTCGGATCAGAGAAGACATGATTGCTAACTCATTGAGTTGCTTTCCAAAATCCGAAATCAACGTACGAATATAAGTACCTGAGGATACTACAGCATCCATACGATAATTTATTTCATCAATCTTCTCTACTTCTAGACTAGAGATATGTACCGGTCTAGCTTCACGCTCAATTTCAATTCCTTGACGAGCATACTCATATAGTTTCTTACCATCTTTTTTCAGTGCGGAATACATTGGTGGTACTTGCAGGATATCACCTGTCAATGATTGAACAGCCTTTTCGATTTCTTCAGAAGTGTGAATTGATGGTATCTTTGTATCAATCACTGTACCCCAAATATCTTCAGTATCTGTCATTTCGCCAAGTTTTAAAGTTGCTTGGTATGCTTTATGATTCTTTACACAATACGGTAAAAGCTTGGTATATTTACCAAGCAAATAATCATTAGCCCAGAAGCTTCAGGGTCCAAGGTCCCTGTATGGCCAATCTTACGTTCATGAAATATCTTCCGGCACTTGGCAACAGCATCAAACGATGTCATCCCAGCCGGTTTATTTAGTAGTATAACTGCATCCATATAGCGTTAATATTATAGCAACATCATGGTATAATAGCAAAGTTTGAGGAGCTTAAATTATGTCATTAAAAAAAATTATAGGTGCTATCTATAAAGCAGATACAGATTACAACTTAATACAAAATGGAGATCGAATTTGTGTAGGTGTCTCTGGAGGTAAGGATAGTATCCTACTACTATATGCTTTATCTATTTACCAAAAAGCTGCTAAACGCATTAGCGGCAAAGAATTCTCCGTCATTGGAATCCATCTAGAAATGGGATTTTCTGATATGGACTTTACAGAAGTTCGTAAGTTTATGAAAGAACACGATATCGAATACATCGACTACCCAACAAAACTGTATGATATCTTGCAGTTACACCCTAACAAGAAAAATGGAAACATCCAATGTTCACTTTGCTCTACTTTAAAAAAGGGAGCGATTGTAAAAGCTGCCCAAGAATACAATTGCAATAAGACTGCATTCGCCCACCACGCAGATGATGCAATTGAAACACTATTCATGAATATGATTTATGGTGGTCGTATCTCAACCTTTACACCAGCAATGTACCTAAAGAATTCTGGTATGGGCTTTATCCGTCCCTTTGTATATGTTTATGAGGATGAAATCAAAAATACAATTAGACACGAGCAATTACCGATTGTAAAGAGTACATGCCCTAACGATGGCTTCACAAAACGTCAGGATACAAAGGAATTGCTTGCAAATATCTACCAAACATATCCGTTTGCAAAAAAGAATTTCTTAACTTCCCTATCCAACCAAGAACAAATAAAACTATGGGTTAAAGGCGAAGATTGGGAAAATACAAATAAATAACTTGACATTCAATCTTATATATAAGATTATATGAGTCATAAAAACCGAATAGAGGTAGCGACGCAAAATAGTAATGCATGGAGCTGGCAGGCAATGATATGTATGAAAGGTAACCGTCGCCGAACGTATAAACTGGCAGGTTTATCTCGTGGGGATATAGAGAATATCTATATCACTCCTTCATGAAAATGAAGTGGCGCTATAACTTATGGATACCAAACCCGTATGTCATAGCATGCGGGTTTTATTTATAAGGAGAATATATATGAATACGATCAGAAAAGTATCTATTATAACGTTATCCATGATATTTCTTACGGGATGCGGTTCATCTATAAAAAATACGCATGATGACAATAAGCTAACTGTTGGAATGGAATGTAACTATGCCCCATTTAACTGGTCAACAACAACTCCAGATGAATATACTGAACAGATTTCTACTGTAGACTATTGTGATGGTTATGATGTTACAATCGCCAAGAAGCTAGCTAAATCATTAGGTATGGAGTTAAATTGTCAAGTATGATTGGGATAACTTAATACCCGGATTAATGCAGAATGAAATTGATGTAGTTATTGCAGGTATGACAGCGACTGAGGATCGTAAAGAAGTGGTCGATTTTACTGATCCATACTATACTAGTCAAGAAGTAGTTATTGTACGTAAAGATAGTACCCTTACTTCAATTACAGATATCCAAGAACTAAAAGGAAAAACAGTAAAGGGTCAGCTCAATACGCTGTACGACACAATCATTGATCAAATTAATGGTGTAAAACATGGTACAGCAATGGAAAGTTACCCTTCACTTGTAAACGATCTATTGAACAAAGGTTGTGATGCGATTACAGCCGAACTTCCAGTTGCGGAAGGTATTGTCGCTTCCAACCCTGATTTGAAATACGTTACATTTAAGGAAGGCCATGGCTTTACAGCAGATACATCCGTATCCATCGCTGTAAAGAAAGACAATACAGAACTATTAGATAAATTACAGAAGGCACTTAATGCCATTTCTGAAGAAGAGCGTCAACAGATGATGTTAGAAGCAGTAGAAAGACAACCGGCGGTGAATGAATGATGAAATTTATGAACAATATATTTACGTTATTAGTACGTTATTGGCCTAGTTTATTACTAGGTATACAAACAACATTAATTGTTGCCCTATCTGGTACAGTTATCGGTTTAGCAATTGGTTTATTAATTGGTGGTTTACGCGCTCTTAAAGCAGACCGTACAGCCCCTGTCTATGTAAAGATTTTAAAGAAAATATTCCAAATACTTTCTAGTATTTATATTGGAATCTTCCGTGGTACACCAATGATGGTACAAGCAGTATTCATCTACTATGCATTATTAAATGTCATTCATTGGACAAACCTACAAGCAGCCATCTTTGTTATCTCAATTAATACTGGCGCATACATGTCAGAGATTGTACGTTCAGGTATTCAATCCGTAGATAATGGCCAAATGGAAGCAGCTAGATCTCTTGGCTTATCAAATGTACAAGCGATGTTACATGTTATATTGCCACAGGCAATTCGCAATGCCTTCCCTGCTATTGGTAATGAATTTATTGTTAAT
Source organism: uncultured Solobacterium sp. (assembly GCA_927911475.1). GTDB lineage: Bacteria > Bacillota_I > Bacilli_A > Erysipelotrichales > Erysipelotrichaceae > Bulleidia. Next base: position 3,668 of record CAKMPP010000170.1, read on the forward strand.
ATTAAAGACTCTTCTGTATTGATGATTATCTCCATTACAGAACTAATGTTCCAAGCAAAATCAATTGCAGGAACAACTTATAAATTCTCAGAAACATATTTTATTGAAGCTCTTATTTACCTCATATTAACTACGGTAACTTCAATCATATTAAATGCGATTGAAAAGAAGTTAAATCAGACAAGTTCAAGTCTTCCGCAAAGTGTTACAACCCCTGAACAGATGAAGTTCAGTGGAAAAGAATTATAGAAGGGAAAAGTCAAGATGAATAACCCACTTGTTGAAATTAAAAATATTCATAAAAATTTTGGTCTCTTAGAAGTACTTAAAGGTGTTGACTTTTCAGTTGATCAAGGAGAAGTTGTTTGTTTGATTGGGAAATCTGGATCAGGCAAATCTACACTCCTTCGTTGTATAAATCTATTAGAAATTCCTGATAGTGGAACGATTCATGTGTTTGGTGAAGATATTCTATCTATCAAAAATATAAATCAATTCCGTAATCGTGTGGGAATGTGCTTCCAGCAGTTCAACCTATTTGGTAACTACTCTGTGATTGATAACTGTATCATTCCGCAGGTAAAAGTATTAAAGGTTTCGAAACAAGAAGCTACCGAAACTGCAATGCATTATCTTGAAAAAGTTGGTATGCAAGAATTTGCCACTGCAGATGTCAGACGCTTATCCGGAGGACAAAAACAACGTGTAGCTATTGCCCGTGCATTATGTATGAAGCCTGAAATCATGTTATTCGATGAACCTACTTCCGCATTAGATCCAGAGATGGTAAATGAAATCTTAGCAGTCATTAAACAGTTAGCAGAAGAAGGTCTTACAATGATTCTTGTTACACATGAAATGAACTTCGCAAAAAATGTTGCGAATCGAGTAAATCTTTATGGATAACGGTAAGATTGAAGAAGAAGGAACTCCTGAAGATATCTTTACAAATCCAAAGAGTGAACGTACAAAAGAATTCTTAAATGCTGTTTTATAATAAACAAAAAGACTTGCATGCATGCAAGTCTTTT
>CAKMPP010000171.1 GCA_927911475.1 uncultured Solobacterium sp.
GAATCATAGAGTGCTTCTTCATTCCACTCAGTTGGATAGATATCCCAGCCTGTAGTTTGAAGTGATTGTACAAGTTCTTCTTTGTTTTGAATGCGACATGGTTCTGTAATATCTGCAAAGCGATACTGTACTTGCATTTCATCTAGTTTATTTGCGTAGGATTGTAAAACTTCAGTTGCTTTATGAATTCCTTCTTTTGACATAATTCTATCTACATTAACATAGTCAATTAGATGTGCTGGAGTAGAAATATGTAAGATAGCTGTAGGGTAATGTTCGACCATCTCATAGACTAATAAGACGATGGTATTAGAGCCAATATCGGCAATTGCGTACTGTGTCATAGAATAACCTCGCTGTTATCATTAAACATATATAAAAAAGGAATGAAAACTCTTTCTAGCAATGCTATAATACTATAGAAATACATATGGAGGAAAAACATCATGTATAAACGAGTTCTGTTGAAACTAAGTGGAGAAGCTTTAGCAGGGAATGAAAAGAACTTTGATCCAAGCATCTTACAAAACCTTGCTTTGGAAATCAAAGAAGCACAGAAATTAGGAATTCAAATCGCTATCGTTGTTGGTGGAGGTAACTTCATCCGCGGAAAAGTAGTTGAAGGATTAGGAATTGATCGCGTACAAGGCGACAATATGGGTATGTTAGCAACTGTTATTAATGCCCTAGCAATACAATCATCTCTGGAGGGTGTCGGTGTTGATACTAGGGTAATGACAAGTATTGAAATGTCTAAGGTTGCTGAACCATTTATTCAGCGTAGAGCGATTCGCCACTTGGAAAAGGGTAGAGTTGTTATCTTTGGTGGAGGAACTGGAAGTCCATATTTCTCAACCGATACAACAGCAGCTTTAAGAGCGAGTGAAATTAAAGCAGAAGTTATCTTAATGGCTAAAAATAGTGTAGACGGCGTGTATAGCGCAGATCCTAAGAAGGATCCAAATGCGAAGAAGTATACACATCTAACATACATGGACCTATTGAATAATGGATTACAAGTCATGGACTCCACTGCCACAAGTATGTGCATGGATAATGACATGGAACTCATGGTATTTAACATGAATGAAAAGGACAATATCGTCAAAGCAATGAAGGGCGAAAAGATTGGAACAATCATTAATAAGGAGGAGAAGTAATAATGGCATACGCAATTGTTGATTCCAGCGCAGTAAAGATGGATAAGGTTATTGAACATCTACAATCAGAATTAAATACAGTACGTACAGGTGCAGCTAACGTTAAGATGTTAGACCGTGTTGAAGTGGACTACTATGGTTCTCCAACACCACTAAATCAGATTGCTGCTTTATCCGTTTCTGAAGGTCGTACACTTGTCATTAAGCCTTATGACCCAAGTAGTTTAAAGGCAATTGAACATGCTTGTAATGAAGCAGACTTAGGTATTGCACCATCAATGATGGAACAGTTGTGCGTTTAACAGTTCCACAATTAACAGGTGAAACACGTAAGGAAATGACAAAGAAGGTTGATAAGATGGGCGAAGAATGCAAGATTCAAATCCGTAATATCCGCCGTGACGCAATGTCTGTCGTAAAGAAGGATAAGACAATGGATGAGGACACTCAAAAGGACTGCGAAAATGAAATTCAGAAGCTTACTGACAAGTATGTTAAGAAGATCGATGATTAGCAGCTGCTAAGAGTGCTGAAGTATTAAAAGTTTAATCTCAAACTATACTTTATGATCAGTCTGTGTATCAGGCTGATTTTTTTGTAGTAAAAAGGTATAATAAGATAGTTAGTGGAGAATTGATATGAATACATGTAAACACTTAGCAATTATCATGGATGGCAATGGTAGATGGGCCAAAGCACAAGGAAAACCTCGTACAGCAGGACATCTAGTCGGAAGTGATAATGTTCGTACCATCGCAATTGCGGCAGATGAGATGGGAATTGAATATCTGACACTCTATGCTTTCTCAACTGAAAACTGGAAACGAACAGCTGATGAAGTAAACTACATTATGAAATTACCAGCATTCTTCTTTAAGAAGTATATGCAGGAGTTCTTAGATAGAGGCTTCCGTATGCGTATGATTGGAGAATTGGATATGTTACCAAAAGCAACACAAAAGGTATTACGTGATGCTGAGGAAGAATCAAAAGACAATCACGGCTTATCACTCAACATTTGTATGAACTATGGCTCTAGACGAGAAATTCTACTTGCGGCTAGAAAGTACGCACAGGATGTTGTGGATGGAAAAGCTACACTGGATATAGAAGAGGAAGACTTTGATCAATATATGATGACAAAGGATTTCCCGCCAGTTGATCTTTTAATTCGTACAAGTGGCGAACAACGTATTTCGAACTATTTATTATGGCAGATTGCTTATGCGGAGTTAGAGTTTGTGCCAGAATCATGGCCAGAGTTTACGCCAGAAGTATTAAAGCGCTGCCTAGAGGAATATCAAAATCGAGATCGAAGATTTGGAGGAGTTAAGAATGTCTAAAATGAAATTAAAAACAATTGTTGCGTTTGTGATTATTCTTGTTGTAGCACCACCGCTCTATTTTGGTGGGGACTTATTACAGGCACTTTTGATTCTTGTAAGTGCATTAGGTTCTCTTGAGATTGCATCGTTAACTGACCAAAAGAAACATTGGTTCTTATCTTTGATGACATTAGTTGCTGTGATGGCAATGTACTATATCAACCGTTCAATGTTTCCGGCGATTCTTGCGATTTGGGTGATTGTATTATTTGTTACAGAATTATTACGTGAAAACGAAAACAGTGATTTAACGGCGTATACATTACTAATGTCTATCTTATTAGGCTTAGGTTTACGTTGTATCTCTGTTATTTATCAAGATGGTGCCACAAAGGGATTTCTAACAATTATCTTTGTATTAATTGGCTGTTTCTTTTGTGATACAGGTGCCTATCTTTCTGGTTCTCTATTTGGAAAGCATAAGTTAATTCCGCATGTTTCACCAAATAAGACGGTTGAAGGTGCGATAGGCGGTTATCTAATTGGTGCGATAGGTGCTTTACTTTGGGGACTACTCGTTACAACATATCTTCCAAGAGAGTTTGTAATTACAGCTAGTTTGATTATTCCTGCGGTTGCACAAATTGGAGACTTAAGTTTCTCATCGATTAAACGTAGATTTAGTATTAAAGATTTCTCAAATATCTTGCCAGGACATGGTGGTATCTTTGATCGTGTTGACTCATTGATTTTCTGTCTGATGGCTTTTAATGGCTTGATGATCTTATGGGGTATTTAAAATGAAGCGTTTGATGTTATTGGGTGCTAGTGGTTCCATTGGTACCCAAACAATTGATGTTGTCTTACAACATCTGATGAGTTTTCACTTGTAGGAATGAGTGTTGGACATCGTATTGATATTTTAAAAGAAATCCTAGCGAAGATTTATGTACCGCATGTCTGCGTATGTGAAGAAAAGGATATGCAAGAGTTATCTTCTCAATATCCTGATATTCATTTCTACTTCGGTGATGAAGGCTTAATTACACTTTCAAAAATGAAAGAGTATGATTTGTTAGTAAATGCACTCGTTGGCTTTGTAGGTTTTTTACCTACGTTACATGCGATTCAAACAAGTCATCATATCGCTCTTGCTAATAAGGAAACACTGGTTGTTGGTGGGGAACTAATTGATAATGCTATCAAGGAATATGGTGTGTCTTTGTACCCAATTGATAGTGAGCACTCCGCCATCTTCCAAGCGCTACAGGGAAATGTACATAAAGAGATAAAGCGTCTTATCATTACAGCCTCTGGTGGTTCTTTCCGCAATCGAACAAGAGAAGAGTTAAAGGATGTAACTGTAGAACAGGCACTTGCGCATCCGAACTGGGCGATGGGCGCTAAGATTACAATTGATAGTGCAGATATGATGAATAAGGGATTTGAAGTCATTGAAGCACATTACTTATTTGATATTGATTATGACCGTATTGATGTAGTAATGCATCCGGAGTCAGTGATTCATTCTATGGTCGAATATGTAGACCATAGTATTATGGCTCAACTTGGTGCACCAGATATGCGTTTGCCTATCCAGTATGCATTAACATGGCCGCATCGTTATCCACTTGATTTAGAGAAACCACTAGATTTAACAGAAGTTTCGACCTTACATTTTGCAAAGCCTGACTTTGAAAGATTCCCATTACTTGCACTAGCGTATGAAGCTGGAAAAAAGGGAGGTAATCTTCCAGCGGTTATGAATGCCGCAAATGAAGTTGCCAATGCAGCGTTTAGAAATAAACAGATATCATTTTTACAGATAGAAGACATTGTTATAAGTGCAGTACATAATGTGGCTTATCAAGCAGTCAATACAGTACAAGATTTAATTGATGCGGATCGTTGGGGAAGAGACTTCGCATATCAACAAATACAAGGAGCGAACCAATGACAGCAGTTTTATTTATCGTATTACTTTCCATCATTGTTACGATTCATGAATTCGGACATTTCTTAGTTGCCAAAGCATTTGGTGTCTATTGTTTTGAATTCTCAATCGGTATGGGACCAGCATTATTTACACGTAAAGGTAAAGAGACGAAGTTCTCTATCCGTGCATTACCTATCGGTGGTTATGTCGCAATGGCAGGTGAAACCGAAGGGGATGAAGCCTATCCTGATGTAAAGGTTCCTGAGGGAAGAAGAATTACAGACCAAAAACCATGGAAAAAGATCTGTATCATGCTTGCAGGTATCGCAATGAATTTCTTGCTTGCATGGGTTATCTTCTCTATGTTCTTGTTAAATACTGGTACATTTACAAAATCAAGTGAACCAGTCATTGCTACGGTGTTAGAGAATAGCCCTGCTGAACATGCAGGCTTACAGGCAGGAGACCGTATTATTAAGGTTACCAAAGAAGATGGCTCATCCGTTGAACCAAAGACTTTCCTAGAGTTCCAAGCGTTCAACGGTGATAATAAGGGAACAGAAACCTTTACCATCCTTCGTGATGGCCAAACGCTTACGGTTGAAGTTACACCAACCTACAACAAAGAAACAGATAGTTACATGTTTGGTATTAGTGCAAAAGCAGGAGAACAGGTGAAGATTAATCTTCTAAACTGTTGGTATTATGGCTTAGTTGAGATGCAGGTTATTACATCAATGACCATACAAGCACTATTAAATCTTGTACGAGGTAAGGGTTTGAATCAATTATCTGGTCCTGTTGGAATTTATCAGGCAACAGCGACCTATGCAAGTCTTGGCTTTGGCGCATATATGATGTTAGTAGCACAAATTAGTTTGAATGTCGGTATTTTCAATCTATTGCCACTACCAGTATTAGATGGTGGACAGGTTGTGATTACAGTACTTGAATGGATTACAAGACGCCAGTTTAATGAAAAATTAAAGACTGCTATCATGATTGTTTGTTGGGTATTACTAATCGGTGTTATGATATTTGCGACATGGAACGATATTTCCAAATTATTTATAAAGTAGAGGAGATTAAAATAAAATGAAAACAATTCTTGTTACTGGAGGTACTGGCTTTATTGGGTCGAATACTTGTGTGTCTTTGATTCATGCAGGTTATGACGTAATTGTGCTAGATAATCTGTATAACTCAAAGGAAGTTGTATTAGACCGTATTGAAAAACTAACAGGTAAAAAGCCAAAGTTCTATAAGACAGATATCTTAGACCGCAAGGGATTAGATCAGATTTTTGCTGAGAATAAGATTGATGCAGTCATTCACTTTGCTGGCTATAAGGCAGTAGGTGAATCTGTAGAAATTCCATTAACATATTATGAAAATAATATTACTGGTTCTTTAAACCTATATATGGCAATGAAGGAAGCTGGTTGTAAGACACTTGTATTCTCATCTAGTGCGACTGTTTATGGTTCTCCAGAATCCTGTCCAATTAGAGAAGATTTCCCAGTATCTACAACAAACCCTTATGGTTCTACAAAGTTAATGAATGAGATGATCTTACAGGATTTGAGTAAGTCAGATCCTGAGTGGTCTATCATGTTATTACGCTACTTCAACCCAATTGGAGCACACCCAAGTGGACTATTAGGAGAAGTTCCAATGGTATTCCTAATAACTTAGTACCATACATCGCGCGTGTTGCGATTGGTGTAACTGAGAAGGTACGTGTATTTGGTAATGACTACAATACAGTAGATGGCACAGGTGTTCGTGATTACATCCACGTATGTGATTTAGCAGATGGTCATATCGCAGCTGTTAAATATGCACTAGAGCACAAAGGTGTTGAAAAGGTGAACCTTGGTACAGGTAATGGTTATAGTGTATTACAGGTTATTCAAGCATACAGTAAGGCTTGTGGTAGAGAATTACCATATGAAATCTTGCCACGTAGAGCAGGAGATGTTGCGGAATGCTATGCTGATCCAACAAAGGCATTCGAATTATTAGGTTGGAAGGCACAGTACAATATTGATCAGATGTGTAAGGATTCATGGAATTTTACCCAAATGAATCCAAACGGAATCGAGTAGTACTATGATCGGACTAATCATTACTGGTAAT
>CAKMPP010000172.1 GCA_927911475.1 uncultured Solobacterium sp.
TGTTGTAAACGTCTATTACAGGCGAAGATAATAATGAAAAGTCATGATTGCGGGAGATTATGACGCGGATGGTATCTGCTCAACAACAATCATGAAGATGACACTGATGAAACTGAAGATTGAACATGGTTATTACATTCCAGATCGAATGAAAGAAGGCTATGGATTATCTGCACATACAGTTGAGTTGGCACATCAAAAAGGATATAGCCTAATCATCACCGTTGATAACGGTGTAAAAGCGCATGCGGCAATTCAAAAAGCCAATGAATTAGGTTTAGATATTATTATTACGGATCACCACCAGATTGATGAAGAGATAGAAACTCCATACGTTGTTCATCCAAACTATATGGAAAGTGAGTATTGTTATCTTTCTGGTGCAGGTGTTGCTTTACAGATTGCACGCAATCTGATTGGGGATAATGATATTCAAACAGCTTTTGCTTGTGTTGCGGCAATTGCGGATGTGATGCCTCTATGGAAAGAAACTAGACGTATCGTTAAGCGTGGACTAGACGTATTAAAACAGGGAAGACCGCGTAGTTTAATTAGTCTTTTAAATCCAGGTAGTGGTATTGATATGACTTCTATTTCATTCTCTATCGTTCCAAAACTGAATAGCCTTGGACGTATGAGTGATCTTGCGAATGTCAACACGATGATTCCATTCTTACTTTCAAATAATGAAGAACAGATTGCACACTATGCTGCGCAAGTAAATCAGATTAACGAAAAGAGAAAAGAAATCAGTTCTTCGATAAGTGAGACTGCAATTAATATGATTGCAGATGAGAAGTTTCCAATTTTATATCAAGAAGATTTCCATGAAGGAGTATCAGGTCTTGTAGCCGGACGTATCGTTTCACAGCTCCATCGACCAGTGCTTGTCATGGCTAAGAGCCATGATACGATCAAGGGCAGTGGTAGAAGTGTATCGGGATTTAATCTTTTTGATTTCTTTAAGGATTTTGAAAATTTAGCAGCCTTTGGTGGTCATGAACAAGCGGTAGGTATTTCTGTTCCTATAGATAAGTTTGAAGCATTCTATCAACAGGCACAAGAAAAGATGGCTGAAACTGGATATGAATATATTGAACCAGTACAGGATGCAATTCGGATTGATGTAGAAGATATTAACTTTAGTAACATCATTGATATTGAATGCTTTACACCATATCCAAAAGAGATGATTGAACCAAATTTTGCGCTCGAAGGAATGAACGTTGTAGAGCGTAAAGAGACCGCGAAGATGGTGAAATACCTTATCGCAAATAGCAGTGGTGGCTTTGAAGCAGTACTATACAAGAGTAGAAATCTAACTGCGCCAATCTTGCCAAAACGTTTGATTGGTAAGTTATCTATTAACAGATGGCGTAATCGGACAACCTGTCAAATGATACTCGAAGATATTGTCTGAATCTGCTATACTAAAGAATGCATATTACAAAAATTATTTTGTCCGCACAGGAGGGGATTTATCATGGCATTAAAAATTGAAGATTACATTGCGTCTGTAAGAGACTTTCCAATCGAAGGAATTCTTTTTAGAGACATTACACCAATTTTAGAAAGCGGTGAAGCGTTTAGAGAAGTAACAAATCGATTATGTGAATACGCAAAGAGCGTTAACGCAGATATGATTGTTGGTCCGGAGAGTAGAGGGTTTATTTTTGGCTGCCCAGTTGCGGTTGAACTTGGTCTAGGTTTTGTGCCTGTTCGTAAGCCAGGAAAGCTTCCTCGTGAAACAATTAGCTGCAAGTATGAATTAGAATATGGTTCTAATGAAGTGCATATGCACAAAGATGCAATCAAGCCAGGTCAGCGTGTTGTTATTATTGATGACTTATTGGCGACTGGTGGAACCGCAAAGGCTACTGCAAAGATGATTGAACAATTAGGTGGTGTCGTAGCTGGTTTTGCGTTTGTTATCGAATTATTCGGTGAAGGAATGGATGGACGTAAAGCGCTTGAAGGTTATGACATCTATGCAATGACTCGCCTAAGCGACAAATAAAATAGAATCGAAGAGGAATCTTCGATTTTTTGCAAAATAGTAGGAGGTGAAAATATGGCTGAACGTAAAAATCCAACAGTATCGGATGTGATGAAAGAGGCAAGTAATTATATTCGATTTCCTGAAAATCTAGCTCTCATTGAAAAAGCGGCTTCGTATGCTTCTGAGAAACATGCAGGCATGTTCCGCAAGAGTGGAGAGCCATATTTTGTTCACCTTGTAAATGTAGCATATATTCTTACGACACTACGTGTCGGTCCAAAGACGATTGCGGCAGGATTCTTACACGATGTGATTGAAGACTGCAACATTACACGTGAAGAGTTGGCTCAAGACTTTGATGATGAAATCGCAAGTTTAGTTGAAGCTGTTACAAAGATTGGTAATTTAAACTTTAAAGGGAAAGATGATCCAGAATATCAAGCAGCCAACCATCGTAAGATTTTTATTGCGATGGCAAAAGACATTCGTGTCATTATCATTAAACTTGTAGATAGACTGCATAATATGCGTACATTACAATACCAATCTGAAGCTTCTCAAAAGAGAATTTCAGCAGAGACGTTAGATGTATATGCACCAATTGCCCATCGTTTAGGTATTAGTTCTATTAAGAATGAATTAGAAGACTTGTGTTTCTATTACTTAATGCCAGAAGAGTACTATCATATTGCTCATCTAGTAGAAACGAAAAAGGCAGAACGTGATGCGGCTGTGAATAAGATGATTACAGACATTTCAGAAATGTTAACAAGTCATAAGATTCACTTCCGTATCTTTGGTCGTTCTAAACATCTATATTCCATTTATAAGAAGATGGTACATAAACACAAACGTTTTGATGAGATTTTAGACTTATTGGCGATTCGCGTTATATCACAGACTGAATTAAATTGTTATGAAATTCTTGGATACATTCATGCAAAATATAAGCCAATTCCAGGAAGATTAAAAGATTATATCGCTGTACCAAAACCAAACATGTATCAGTCTTTACATACAACGATTCTTGGCGAAGATGCGAAGATCTTCGAAGTACAGATTCGTACAGAAGACATGGATGCGATTGCGGAACAAGGTATTGCGGCGCATTGGCGTTATAAAGAAGGTTCTCGCTATGACGCCAAAGCCGAACAAAAGGAAATTGAAGATAAACTAACTTGGTTTAGAGATTTTGCGCTATATAGTGAAAGTGAAACCAACACATCTGCGACAGATTACATGGAGCTATTGCAGAAGGATGTCTTTGAGGCCAATGTATATGTAATGACACCTAAAGGAAGAGTTATCGACCTTCCAGCCGGTGCTACACCAATTGACTTTGCCTATCGTATTCATACGGATGTTGGACATACAATGGTCGGAGCGATTGTGAATGATGCGATTGTCCCGCTAACAACAGAACTACATACAGGTGATGTTGTAAATATCAAGACATTAAAGGGTACAGGTCCATCTGAAGACTGGCTTAAGATTGTTAAGACAGCACAAGCTCGAAATAAGATCCGTGCATATTTCTTAAAGAAGGAATCAGAGAAACGTGAAGAGAAGATTGAAGAAGGCGAAAAAGATTCTGATAGAAGAACTTCGTAAACGCGGTGCTGATCCAAAGGAATTTATGGATCGCAAAAAGATTGATAGTATCTCAACTGGGTTCCAAGTATCTAACTACAATGATTTCATGTATGCAATTGCGGTGAAGTCGATTAACCCATCGTTAGCTGCTGAACGTTTAACAAATGTAAAACAACGTTCAACAGAAGATGGAAATTTATCACGTGTACTTAATAAAGAGACAGTACACCGTGTTTCTAAATCAGGACTAGTCGTACCTGGTGTTGAATCGATGAAGATGTCACTAGCACATTGTTGTTTACCAATTTATGGTGATGAAATCATCGGCTATATCACGCGAAATGAAGGTGTTAAAGTACACCGTGTAGATTGTCCTAATATTAGAAATGAGAAAACAAAACTCATTCATGTAATGTGGGAAGATGCAGATGTCGATCGCATGTATGATTGTGACCTGAGTATTATCTGTAATGATCGTCCACACTTACTTACAGATATTGTAAATACAATCTCGCAATGTAAAGTACAACTTGATTCAATCAATGTAACTGTGAATCATGAAACATTAACCTCAACGGTTAAAGTATCAATGCGATTAAAGAATTTAGAGCAGATGAATAATGTCTTTGCGAATATCCGTAAAGTCGAATCTGTGCTTAGCGTTGATCGTACAACACATTAAGAAAGCACTTGAGAAAAGTAAGCGTAAAGGCTATAATACAACTAAATTCAAAGAAAGAGAGTTCTTGCTAGAAGACGATAGAGCGACAATGGTATGGTGCAAGCATTGGCGGATTCTTACAGGATTGACACTCTGGAGAAGGTATCCTGAAAATAGTAGGGATAAACGTATTCCACGTTACGGAAAGAGCGCATGAGAAATCATGAACTAAGGTGGTACCGCGCACAAAGCGTCCTTGGATAGGGACGCTTTTATATTTGTTTAAGGAGGAAAAACTATGAGTTATCAAACACCACGAGGAACTTACGACATTTTACCAGACGAGATGAATCGTTGGCATCACGCAGAAGAAGTCATTCGTGAAACGACGAAGCGTTATCGTTACCGTGAGATTCGTACACCATACTTTGAAGAGACAAAAGTATTTAAGCGTGAAAACGACTCCAGTGACATGGTCAACAAGGAAATGTACACATTTGATATGGGTACACATTCCTATACATTAAGACCAGAAGGAACTGCAGGTGTTATCCGTGCATTTGATCAACATAAGCTATATGGCTCTATGGAGATGCCTGGTAGATTCTATTATCTTGGTGCGATGTTCCGTCATGAAAATCCACAAAAGGGAAGACAGAGACAGTTTACACAGTTTGGTATTGAAAATATCGGATGCTAAATCTCCAGAATTAGATGCGGAAACAATTGCGCTAGGATATGACATTGTAAAACAGATGGGTATCTCAAGTATTAAAGTATGTATTAATACACTTGGTGATGATGCATCTAGAACTGCATATCGTACAGCTCTGAAGGAATACTTCAAACCACATCTTGAAGAGTTATGCGGAGATTGTCATCGTCGTTATGAGCAGAATCCTTTACGTATTTTAGACTGTAAAGTAGACCATGATAAAGAATGCATGCATACAGCACCAAAGCTTGCGGATTACTTGAATGAAGAATCTAAGGAATACTTCAACCGCGTGCTTGCATGTTTAGATGCACTAGAGATTCCATATGAAGTGGACGATCACCTTGTAAGAGGTCTTGATTACTATACACATACAGTATTTGAAGTTGTATCCACAAGACCAGATAGTGGTGCACAGGCAACCATCTTTGCGGGTGGACGTTATGACCACTTTGTAGAGTATTATGGTGGTCCTGAGATGTCAGGAATTGGTTTTGCGATTGGTATGGAACGCTTAATTAACTTAGCTGCTGAGGAAGGACATGACTTTGGAAATGAAAATCCATGTGATGTGTATGTTATCGGTTTAGGTGATGTAGGAGCATCTGTCTTAAAGACAGTGCAGCAGTTACGTCATGCTGGATATAGTGCAGAAGCCAATCTTGTGCAGCGATCACTAAAAGCGCAGTTTAAGAGTGTTGATCGTAACAATGCAAGATATGTAGTGATTCTTGGCGAAGATGAAGTTAAGAACAATACAATGAATGTAAAGAATATCTCTGATAAATCACAAGTAACAATCAAACAAGATGAATTATTAGAGACACTCAAACAATGGGAGAATAAGTAATGGAAAGAACACATGAAAATGGTACTTTACGCTTAGTGAATGCTGGCGAAAAAGTTACGTTAGTTGGCTGGGTTGCTAAGCGTCGTAATCTAGGATCACTTGTATTTATTGATTTACGTGACCGTAGTGGTATCGTACAGTTAACATTTGATGAAAGTATTGCGGATGCTGTAAGGATGTTCGCAATGAATATATCTTGCAGGTGACAGGTACAGTTGAAAAGCGTAAGGATGCTAATCCAAAGATTGCCACAGGTGAAATTGAAATTCATGTTGAATCTGTCAACATCGTTAACAGCGCAGAAACAGCACCTATTACAATAACGGATGATACTGATACAAGTGAAGATACACGTTTGAAATATCGTTATCTCGACTTACGTCGCTCTGTATTACAGCAGAATATGATATTACGTCATAAGGTATGCATGGTTGCTAGAAATGTGTTGGATAAACAAGGTTTCGTAGAAATCGAAACACCAATCCTGGCAAGAAGTACACCAGAAGGTGCACGAGACTATCTAGTTCCATCCCGTATCTATAACGGTAAGTTCTGGGCACTTCCACAATCACCACAGATTTATAAGCAGTTATTGATGATTGGTGGTATGGAAAAATACTTCCAAATTGCTAGATGTTTCCGTGATGAAGACTTACGTGCAGACCGTCAGCCTGAATTTACACAGATTGATATTGAAATGAGCTTTGGTGATGAAGATACAATCTTTGCGGTTGTTGAAGACTTAATGCAAAACATCTTCAAGGAAACAAAGAACTATACATTAGAAGATCATTTTGTGCGTGTACCATGGGCAGAATGTATGAGACGCTTTGGTACAGACAAGCCAGATATGCGTTTTGGTAATGAAATTCAGGATATCACTGCTGTATTTGAAAATACAGAATTCCAGGTATTCAAGAATACAATTGAAAATGGTGGAATCATCAACTGTGTGAAGTTTGAAAATGCGGCAGATAAGTATAGTCGTAAGGGTCTAGATCAATTACAAGACTTTGTAAAACATGGCTTTAAAGCAAAGGCACTTGCATACCTCAAAATGGAAAATGATGTATTAACAGGTTCTATCGCTAAGGTGTTGAGTGAAGAAGAAAAGGCGAAGCTAGTAGAGAAGCTAGGTCTTGTCAATAATGACTTAGTACTAGTGATTGCGGATAGTGCAAGAATTGTACAGGCATCTTTAGGTGCACTACGTGTACGTTTAGGTCATGAGCTGAATCTTATCCCAAGTGAAGCTACTTACAAGTTCCTTTGGGTAACTGACTTTCCAATGTTCGAATACAGCGAAGAAGACGAACGCTGGGTAGCAGCACACCATCCATTTACAGCACCAAAGGAAGAAGATGTAGATAAACTATTCACTGATCCAGGACATGTTTCTTCACGTGCTTATGACTTAGTATTAAATGGATATGAACTATTATCTGGTTCTATTCGTATTCATAGTCAAGAATTACAGGCTAAGGTATTTGAAGCAATTGGACTATCACTCGAAGATGCAAAGGCTCGCTTTGGTTTCTTCTTAGATTCTTTCCGCTATGGAACACCTCCACATGGTGGTGTAGGTATTGGTCTAGAACGTTTAATTATGGTATTAGCTGGCACTGATAACATCCGTGATGTAGTAGCGTTCCCAACAACAAATAGTTCCTTTGACTTAATGAGTGAAGCACCAAATGTTGTTGATAAGAAACAATTAGATATTTTAGGTATCGAAATCTCCAAGCAAGAAAAATAAAAGTGTCAAGACTATTCTTATTTCCCTCTGGTGCTATAATACATGTGCCGGAGGGAACATATTTTTCCTACAATATGATATAAGGGAACTCTGATTGCGTAAGATGGAGTGAAAACTCGTTACGAGCGAGGATCCAGAAGTTTTACCAAGAGTACCCACCTCTACAGAAGAGGGAACTATATCTACCTTCGGTCTTAAGTTTAGATTAAGTCAGTTTTAAAACTGGCTTTTTTTGATAGAATAGAAGGTGTTGAAGGAGGAATTCAATGATGAAGAAGTTAATGATGCTTGTTCTATGTGCATTCATGCTTGGTTGCACTCCAAAGGAACAATACAAATTAGACTATGTAACAGATGGTTCTATCTCACAGTTTACAGAGATTACAGACAAGAATCCATCCATTAAGGAGATTTCATTACCATCCGCTATTACATTCTTTGAAAATAAATATTCAGGTGTAATGGTATTTGCGAAACCTGACTCACGTTATAGTCAAAAGGCATTTGCAGTATTAAATCAAGCTGCAAAGGATGCTGGGGTAACTGTGTATTATGTAGACGTAAGTAGAAAGTTCTACAAGACAGATGAAGAGTTTATGCAGTATCGTGAAAAGGTTGAAGAGTTTATTGACAAAACATACTTAGAGAATCCAAAGGGTGGAACATCTCTCTATATTCCTGATGTTATGGCAGTCAAAGATGGTGCAGTTGTAGATTTCCATGTTGGTATTTTGGAAGATTATGACATCGATGTAAATCCAGAAATGACAGAAGAACAGTATAAAAAGATTTATAACATCTATGCTGATTTAATCAAATTGGCAACTGCAAAAGATGCAGCTAAATAAAACACAGTTTTAGCCGTTGCAAGCATGTACAAAACACGTTAAAATAACAAGGTACATGAAGAATAGGTGGTGTAAGTTATGGAATTTTGGAGTTCATTAGGATTCTTCATTGCTGGTGGATTAATTGGTGCAATCGTAACATTCTTCTTAACAAGAAAATATTTCGAGAAGCAGCTTAAGGAAAATCCACCAATCAATGAGAAGATGGTTCGTGCAATGTTTATGCAAATGGGACGTAAGCCAAGTGAGGCACAGATTCGTTCCGTTATGAAATCCATGAATCAATAAAAGAAGTCTTAGGACTTCTTTTTTTGTATACAATGACATAGAAATAAACAAATTGTAGGTTGTTTATAAAACAATGTTAGTCGATTATTTTTCGCTGTCAAAAAATCATGGAAAAATAGCGGAGAATAGTGTATTTATTGCGCAAATGTCTATTATTTCATGTGTTTTAGTTTTATAATATATAAAGGTATTATGAAGGAGGACATATGAGTACTGAAAACAAAAAAAGTTTTCGAAGCTATGGATGGTAATACCGCAACTGCCCACGCCGCGTATGCTTTTACGGAAGTAGCCGGTATTTATCCAATTACACCGTCATCACCAATGGCGGAGAATGTTGATGCATGGTCAACAGCAGGTCGTAAGAACGTGTTTGGAGATCGTGTTAAGGTTGTGGAAATGCAGTCTGAAGGTGGTGCTGCCGGAGCAATTCACGGTGCATTACAGGCTGGTTCTTTAGCTACAACATTTACAGCTTCACAGGGTCTATTATTAATGATCCCAAATATTTACAAGTTAAAGGGTGAAATGTTACCAGGAGTTATCCACGTAGCAGCTCGTACTTTAGCTACACACACATTAAGTATCTTCGGTGATCACTCTGATATTTATGCTTGTCGCCAAACAGGTATGGTTCAGATGTGTTCCCACTCCGTACAGGACTGTATGGATTTAGCTGGTGTTGCACACTTGGTTGCAATTGATCAACGTGTACCAGTAATGCATTTCTTTGATGGTTTCCGTACATCACATGAAATCGATAAGATTGAAGTGATGGACTATGACTACTTAAGAAGCTTAATCAACCAAGAAAAGTTAGAAGAGTTCCGTGCATTAGCACTAAACCCACACACAAACCCAGTTGTTCGTGGTGGTACACAGAACGATGATATCTTCTTCCAGGCTGCAGAAGCTCAAAATAACCACTTCGCAAATATTCCAGCTGTAGTAGCTGATTATATGAAGAAGATTTCTGAGCACACAGGACGTAACTATGCACCATTTACATATGTAGGTGCTCCTGATGCCGAACGTATCATTATCGCTATGGGTTCTGTAACAGATACAATTACAGAAACAATTAACACACTCGTTAAGAGAGGCGAAAAAGTAGGTTTAATTAAGGTTTACTTATACCGTCCATTCTCTGTTGAGTTCTTGAAGTCTGTTCTTCCAGCAACTGCTAAGAAGATTGCTGTATTAGACCGTACAAAGGAACAGGGTGCTCGTGAACCATTATTCTTAGATGTTGTATATGCTTTACGTGATATCAAGAATCTAACAATCGTTGGTGGACGTTATGGTCTATCTTCTAAGGATACAAACCCATCTCATATCAATGGCTTATTTGAAGAATTGAAGAAGGATTCTCCAAAGGAAGAGTTCACAATTGGTATTGAAGATGATGTTACAAATCTTTCTATTGAACCAGTTGATATTACAGTAGACGCAGACTATACATCATGTATTTTCTATGGTTTAGGTTCTGATGGTACTGTAGGTGCTAACAAGTCAACAGTTAAGATCATTGGTAACAATACAGATCTTTACTCACAGGCTTACTTTGCATATGACTCAAAGAAGTCTGGTGGTGTAACACGTTCTCACTTAAGATTTGGTAAGAGCCCAATTCACAGCCCATACTACATTGATAAGGCTGACTTTATCTCTTGTTCATTAGATAGTTACTGCTTCCAGTTTGATATGGTTCGTGACCTTAAGGAAGGCGGAACATTCTTACTGAACACAACTATCCCAGCAGAAGAGATTGCAGATAGATTACCTAACCGTATCTTAGCAAGACTTGCTAGACGTCATGCGAAGTTCTATATCATTAACGCAACTAAGATTGCGCAAGATACAGGCATGGGACGTTTCACAAATACAATCTTACAGGCTGCATTCTTCCGTCTAAATGAACAGATTATGCCATATAGCATATCCTTAGAATTAATGAAGGATTCTGCTCGTCATACATATGCTCGTAAGGGACAGGATGTTGTAGACAAGAATATCTTAGCAATTGAAACAGGTGCTTCAGGAATCGTTGAAGTAACTGTAGATCCAGCATGGGCTGACTTACAATTCGATAAGTCTGTTAAGGGTTCTACTGGTGATGCATTCTATGATGAATATGTAACACCAATCAATCACTTACAGGGTCAGGATATGCCAGTATCTTCATTCTTAAACTTTGGTGTAACAGATGGTACATTAAATCCTAATGTTGCATTCAAGGAAAAGAGAACAATCGCAACACTCGTTCCTGAATGGGAAGCTGAAAAGTGTATCCAGTGTGGTAAGTGTGGATTTGCATGTCCTCACGCTACAATTCGTTCATTCTTAATGAATGAAGAAGAAGTTGCTACAGCACAGAAGATTGCTGCTGAAAACAACGTTGAATTAACATTGAAGGATCCTTCTCCTGCATATAAGGGAGCTAAGGAAGCTAACCTCAAGTTCAGAATTCAAGTTTCTACACAAAACTGTGTAGGCTGTGGTGTATGTATTACAGTATGTCCTACTAAGGCATTATCACCAGCTGACGTTAAGTCTCAGTTAGGTCAAGAGCCAGTAGCTGATTATCTATACAAGCACACAACATATAAGAAGGAATTCGGTAACAATAATACTGAAGGTGGTATCTCCTTGATGATGCCTTACTTCGAAGTATCTGGTTGCTGCCCAGGATGTGGTGAAGCTCCTTACTACCGTTTAGCTTCTCAGTTGTTCGGTAACGATATGTTAGTTGCTAACGCCACAGGTTGTTCAATGATTTACTGCTCTGCTACTCCATCAAACCCATTCGTACAGGATGAAAATGGTGAAGGTGTTGCTTGGGCTAACTCATTATTCGAAGACAACGCTGAATACGGTTATGGTATGGCAGTTGCTCAGTCATACAAGAGTGCCCGTATCCTCAAGATTATGGAAGACAACCTTGATAAGGTTGAAGCTGACTTGAAGGCATCATTGAAGCTTATATCGCTGCTAATGATGATCGTGATGTTCAAAGAACAATCGTTAACAAGTTAGTTGAACAGGTTAAGGCTTCTTCTAACCAAGAGGTTAAGGAATTACTCAAACTTGAAAGAGATCTTGTTTCTAAGTCTGTTTGGATCATCGGTGGTGACGGATGGGCTTACGATATTGGCTACGGTGGATTAGACCACGTAATGGCGAATAACCTAGACGTAAACGTATTAGTACTTGATACTGAAGTTTACTCCAATACTGGTGGACAGTCTTCTAAGTCATCTCAGGCTTCATCTATCGCGAAGTTTGCTTCCGGTGGTAAGCAAGGTGCTAAGAAGGATATCGGTCAGATCTTCATGGAATACGGTACAGCTTATGTTGCACAGGTATCTATGGGTGCTAACCAGACACAGACAATCAAGGCATTCAAGGAAGCTGAAAGTTACAAGGGACCATCAATTATCATCGCTTACTCACCATGCTTAGAGCACGGTATTAAGGGTGGATTGATTAACATGCCTAACGTTCAGAAGAATGCAGTTGCTTGTGGTTACACAGTTCTATACCGTTTCGACCCAAGACTTGAGAAGCCATTACAGATTGACTCTCGTACTCCAGACTTCTCCAAGTTCACAGAGTTCTTACTCAACGAAGCTCGTTACTTTAACTTACCTAAGGTATTAGGCCAAGAAGAAGCAGATAAGTTATTCGAGAAGGCTCGTAAGGATGCTGAAAAGCGTTATAACAGACTATTGTTCAAGAAGAGAGTTCAAGACGAAGAAACTTCTGAATAATTAAACTTAAAACATATCCTCTTCATTTAGAGGATATGTTTTTCTTGTTTGTAGATTCATGGTGGTATACTAAAGCAAAGTGAGGTATATATGAAACACTTTCTATTAAGAACTAGACAGGCACTCTTTAGTCCAATTCAAAAAATACAGTTAAACTTACAGCCTAAGATGATAAAAGGTGAACATTCATTATTAGATTTAGTGGATGTTTTAAAAGAAAAGCATATTCATCGGTATATGGTTGTAACGACTGCTGGATTTATCAAAAGAGGTACATTACAACCATTCTTCGAAAGATTAGATGAAAATCATATTGCATATAGTATTTTTCATGATGTAAAGCCAGATCCAGAGATTATGGATGTCGAAAATCTAAAGGAATATTATATGAAAGAAGGTTGCCAAGGACTCATTGCAATCGGTGGAGGTTCTGTCATTGATTGCTCAAAAGCTGCACTAGCTTGTGTACAAAGTAGTCATCTTGATGTAAAGACAGTATTAGAGACAGGAATAGTATCTAAAACATTACCATTTTTTATCGCTGTACCAACGACTGCTGGTACTGGTTCTGAAGTGACTGCTGGTGCTGTTATTACAGATCCAATTAGGAAGCGTAAGTATGCGCTAAGTCATTTATTTCTAATTCCAAAGTATGCAGTTTTGGATGCTTCACTTTTGACTACATTACCACCTAAGATGACTGCTTATACAGGTATGGATGCTTTTAACGCATGCCATAGAAGCGTATATCAATCATTTTAATAATCGTAAGACAAATAAGTATGCGCTAGAGGCCATTCAGTCTATTTTCCAATATTTAGTTCCTAGTTTTGAAGATGGCTCAAACATAACATATCGTTTAGAACTCTTAGAAGCCTCTTACAAAGCTGGCGTAGCGATTACCAATAACTATATTGGCTACGTACATGCAATAGCACATGGTATTGGGGGAATGTATCATTTACAACATGGTATGATTAATGCCATTATTTTACCGATTGTATTGGAAGAATATGGGGACACAATCACAAAGAAACTAGCTTATATTGCGGATATCGTAGGCATTGCTGGTCATACAGATCAACAGAAGGCAGAATATTTTATCAAAAAACTAAAAGAAATAAACCAAGCATTAGGCATTCCAACATCAATACCAGAGATACAGGATTCAGATATTCATTATCTTGCGACTGGTGCAGAGAAGGAAGGGAATCCTGCATATCCTACACCAGTTACTTGGGATGTTGAACATTTTGAAAAAGTCATTCGCAAGATACAGCAGGGGTATTCAGTCTAAGAAAAAAGGCTATGACACATAAATGTCATAGCTTATTTTAATGATTACGCACGTCCAGAGTACTTACCATCAGCCGTGGAGATTTCGATTACTTCTCCTTCGTTGATGAATAATGGTACACGAACATTTAAGCCAGTTTCTACAGTAGCGTTCTTTGTAGCAGATGTTGCTGTGTTACCCTTAACTGCAACTTCACACTCTGTAACCTGTAAGTTAACCTTATCTGGTAACTGTACACCTAAGATTTCTCCGTTATAAACCTGAATGTTTACCATTGAAGATTCCTTAAGGAAGTTCTTTTCCCAGTCTAAGCGACTTACTGGAATTTCGATCTGTTCATATGTTTCTGTATCCATGAAGATTAAGTTTGCACCATCGTTATAGAGGTACTGCATTTCTCTCTTATCGATGAAAGCTTCTTCTACACGGTCAGAACCAATTAGGCTAAGTTCCTTTACTACACCTGTTCTTGGGTTTTTAACTTTTACAGCGACCTTCATCTTAGCCATAGCTGTCTTATTACGGTCAACTGTGATTGCTTGGTATAAATCACCTTCCCAAACGAAACACTGACCTGGTTTAATTTCTGTTGATTGAATCATGGTATTAACTCCTTTCAATTTCCGCATATAATTTTCTCTTAATATTGGCTTTTTTACAACCATTTCAACCGAAAAAAGTAAAAAAATTGTCTGTTCATACAAGATTTTAAATATTAGTTAAATTTACAGGAAAATCAAGGGCAGTTTATGAATGTTACAAATATTATGAAGCATTGACTATCGTGATGCATAAATGGTATATTTTAAACATAAATTTGGTGAGGGGAATGTATGAGTTTTTTTGAAAAAGTCTTTCGGTTTGGACTCATTGCAATTGGTTTAATTTTGCAAGCAATAATAGTACGTAATCTATTTTTATTTTTTACAGCGAATTTTGTATGGATAGAAATAGTACTACGATTACTTAGCATGATAGTTGTTATCAATATTATTAATAATTCACGTCATTTATCTGCAGATATGCTATGGATTTTATTAATTATATTATTTCCGATCCCTGGTACAGCATTGTTCCTATTGTTGGGAGCAAATTTAATTACATCTAAAACTTTTAGAGAACTAATTAAAAGTACAGCCGATTCCAAGAAATACTATGTTCAAGATGAAACAGTTTTAAAAGAGTTAGTAGATAAAGCACCTCAAATGAAGGGCGATTTTCACTACTTATCTAAGACTGAAGGATATCCAATCTATCGCAATTCTGATTTTGAATATTATCCTCTAGGAGATATTGGTTATCCTGTAATGCTAGAGGAAATGAAGAAGGCAAAGAAATTTATCTTCTTAGAGTACTTTACAATTGAAAAAGGAAACCTTTGGGAAGGTATGCATACAATCCTGAAAGAGAAAGTTGCTCAAGGCTTAGATGTGCGTGTAATGTATGATGATATGGGTACAATTCACTCGCTTCCAACAACCTATGCAAATATGCTTGAAAGTGAAGGAATCAAGTGTGTACGCTACAACAAGATTAATCCATTCTTAGGTGCAGTTATGAATCATCGTGATCATCGTAAGATAATGGTTATTGATGGCACAGTAGCATTCTCGGGTGGTATGAATTTAGCAGATGAATACATTAATCAGAAGATGGTCTTTGGCCACTGGAAGGATAATGTAATTCGAGTTAAGGGTGAAGCAGTTTGGTCCTATACTGTACTCTTCTTAACAAACTGGAATGCGATTCGTAAAACTGATGATGATTATACAGTCTTCAAGGTAGACTCTGTTACACAGCATACAGATGGCTATATTTCCCCATATGGTGAAACACCATTTGATGGAGAAAACACAGGGCAGAATGTCTATATGAATATATTGAATCGTGCCAATGAGTATGTATACATTTGTACACCATATTTAATTATTGATACTGAATTAGAAAATGCATTAATCTTAGCAACTAAACGTGGTGTAGATGTACGTATTATTACGCCAGGGATTCCAGATAAGAAGATCGTTTGGAATATTACAAGATCGTTCTATCGCAATCTGATCGATGGTGGCGTAAAAATCTATGAGTACACACCAGGCTTTATTCATGGGAAAGTATTTGTGAGTGATGATATAGTTGCGACGGTTGGTACAATTAATCTTGATTATCGCTCTCTATATTTACATTTTGAAAATGGCACATATCTCTACGGTTCTAAGAAAGTACTAGATGTACGTGATGATATGTTAGATACCATCAGTAAATCGCACCAGGTTCAAAAGGGTGAAATTAAGGATGGATTGTTACGTAGATTATTTATTGGTGTTGTGAAGTTATTTGCACCATTATTATAAAAATAAATGAAGATGCTATAAAGCTTAAGCATCTTCATTTTTATCAATCTCATATGTTGATTCAGTAGACTGTGTAAGTGTTTCTGATTCGTTTGGTTTTATTTCTACATGCTTTTTGAAGTAAATACAATGCATGTGCATAATAGGCGCAGAATAGTCTATATTGTGCAAGAATGAGCACAATAAGTAAAGGAATAAACATTGCGGTAATTAATGGAATCATTGATTTAGTGATTGTATATAAAGAACTAGGGTCTTCAAGAGTAACTAATGGGATTAGAACGGTACCACCAAAGATGGTTTTTATAATAGGGAATATGATAACTAGGGTAAAGAGAAAGGCTGCTAAGCATATCCAGATGTAGTGAATATCCATTTTAATCATATCTTTAAATGAATCAATAGCCTCTTTTATACTATGTCTGATTGCGTCTTGATATGCGTGTGGTGGGTAAGCATAGATCGCAAATGCAATAAAAATTGTTAATAGTAAATTACTAATTTTGGAATCAGTAATAAAAATGTATTAGAGATACAGTATGCAAATAAATTATCTAAGAATGCTATAAAAGAAGAGATACATAAGATAATTAGCCATTTCTCCTTTACGGGTTCAAAGAGATCAATTAGTTTGGTATAAGAGCCTTGTGCAATTCTATAAATTTGCATGAGGATTAGAAGCGTGAAAAACTGCATTATAATTGAACTAATAAATGATAGAAGAAAACTTGATTGTACTACTTCGAAAAAGTTAAGTGGACTGATATTACCAGTTAAAATCATCTGAATGGCCGGGAAATCAGAGAGGATAGAGATTAATAATTGTAAAAATAAATACAAAAGAAAGTATCTCCAAAAACTCTTTCTCCGAATCTGATACACATGATTATAAAATTTATTATCGACAAACATATTCGTACTCTCACTTTCTATTAATTATGAAGTATGCCTAAATAAATCTTTTATATGTATATTGTATCACTAGAAAAATGAACATATAAAACAATTTAGCTCAAGTGAATAATTAAATTTAACTTTCACACTTAGAGT
>CAKMPP010000173.1 GCA_927911475.1 uncultured Solobacterium sp.
CTGGATGAGCTTAATTTGTATATACCATACCTATGAAAAATAACTATCCTACTATCACAATCTCTAACGAGGGAGAAACTTGGCTTCAAAAAGGCCAAATGTGGATGTATCGCAATAACTTATCACACGCAAACGAAAATATTCCAGATGGTGCTATTGTTAATATCATCTCTAATGATGGAACATACTATGGTACAGGTTTCTACTCTCCTATCAGTCATATCACCTGTCGTATCCTAACCAAGGATGAATCCGAACTTATCGATCAATCTTTCTTTGAAAAACGCATTCGCTTTGCGTACAACTATCGCAAGACAGTAGAACCAAATAACTTATCCAATTGTCGCTATGTATTTGGGGAAGCTGATCTTCTACCTGGTCTTGTTGTGGATTGTTATAACAATATCTTAGTAACACAAATTTCCAATGTTGGTATGGAACAACACAAACAAATAATTTATGACATCTTATTAGAAGTATTTAAAGAAAATGGTCATACCATTCAAGCAATCTATGAACGCAACGATATCAAAGTCAGAGAAAAAGAAGGATTAACAACCTACAAGGGTTTTTTCTACAATCCAAATCATATATCTCCACAGACGATTATCAATGAAATGGCATTCAACTTCAGGTGGATATTGAAAATGGTCAAAAGACAGGTTACTTCTTAGATCAGAAATCAAATCGTGTATTATTACGTAACATCGCTTGCAATAAACGTGTATTAGACTGTTTTAGTCATACAGGTGGATTTGCGTTAAATGCTGCCTATGGTAATGCAAAAGCAGTTACTGCTGTCGATGTTTCAAATGTAGCTTTACAACAAGGCTACCAAAATGCAAAACTCAATCAACTTGAAGATAAAATTCAATTTGTACAAGCCGATGTATTCGATTATCTTGAACAACTCAAAGATAACGAGTTCGATATTATTGTCTTAGACCCACCAGCATTTACAAAATCTCGTAAGACAGTTAATAGCGCCTATTATGGATATAAAAATATCAATATGAAAGCAATGAATGTTTTACGTAATGGTGGTTATTTAATTACTTGTTCCTGTTCAAGATTTATGGAAACAAAACTCTTTGAACAGATGTTATTAGAAAGTGCTAAGGAATGTGGTGTTACATTGCGTCAAATCTCAGTTACTCAACAAAATCCTGATCACCCTATCCTTTGGACCATGGATGAAACAAGTTATCTAAAGTATTTCATATTCCAAATCTTATAAAGTCCGAAAGGACTTTTTCTTCTACGCAAAATAAAAGACTCACATCTGTGAGTCTTGTCTATCTTATTGTCCAGGTACTACGTAATAGGAAGGTAGATAACCAGAGATATCCTGTACAGTTACACCAATACCATAAGTAGCAGCGTGAACCATTGTACCATTACCTAGTGAAATACCTACGTGGTATGGAGCTGAATCAGATCCATAGAAGTATAGTGCACCAGCCGGAGCATTCCATACATCATATTGGTGAGTTCCGAGTGCTTGTTGTGCATAAGTTGTACGTGCACCCAATCCATAACAGTATTGAACTAAACCAGAGCAGTCAAATCCTGCTGGAGTTGTACCACCCCATTGATATGGAGTACCAACAAGAGATAACGCAGCAGCGATACCACCAGCATATAGACTAGGATCGTACTTAGAAGCATCATAAGTAGATGTAATCGATCTAACAGCAGCTGCAGCAGCTTGTAGATTTCTAGCAGCTTCTTCAGCAGCTAATCTTTCAGCTTCTTCTCTTTGACGTTGTTCTTCAGCCGCAATTCTTGCATCAACAACTTCCTGAGGAGTACGAACAGTCACAGTCATAGTCGCTGTTGACTTGTTACCTGCAGTATCAACAACTGTATATGTTACTGGATAATCACCATCTGTATTCATATCCACAGAACCTTCCACTGTTAATACAGGAAGGATACCTGAGTCGTCATTGATATAAGAAATATAACTAGAAGCATTAAATGTATCACCGTTATTTACAACAACAGATGAATTCTTCAACTTGATGACAGGTGCTGTACTATTGACAACATTTACAACAGCTTTCTGAATAAAGGAATAACCTAAGGTCTTTTGTACTTCTGTATCACCAGTACTTGCAAGTGTAACCTTGACAGTTACTGTTTGGATACCAGTTACAGAACGATTGAATCCTTCAATATCAGCAACACTCTTTTCAAGTGAGATATTTGCTAGATCATATGTTCCATCAAAAGCTGCTCTTTCTTGAATTACCAAGCTCTTGATAGTATCAAGAGGATTTAAATCCTGCTGACTTACTTCAATAACTGGTAATGTGTTTTCCTTTTCAACTGTAGTAGCTTTGTTGTCATCTGCGTATACTGTTTTTGTCGAATATGTACCGGCAATGAGCAATGCGGATAACAATCCCGCAGCTACTCTGCCGACTTTTTTATTTACTTTATTTTAACCATGTCTCTATTCTACTTTTTTTTCGTGCTGTTTTTGCAACTTTTTGGGCCTTATTTCACACAATTTCACAAGTTTTTCAAAAAACTATAGCATTTTTAGGTATTTTTTCACAAAATTGGCAAAAATAAAACTCCTTTTCAGGAGTCTTATTGTCCGATAATTACATAGTAGGAAGGCATAAAGTATGAGATACCAATAACTTGGATGCCATCATTTTCGTTCATTGCCTGTACTGTTTGACCTCCACCAAGAGCGATAGCTACGTGGTAAGGTGCAGATTCAGAACCCCAGAAGTATAGTGCGCCTGCTGGAGCATTCCATACGTCATAACGGTGAGTTCCTAATGTTTGCTGTGTATATGTAGTTCTCTGTGAAATACCATAGCAGTACTTAACAAGACCTGAGCAGTCAAATCCAGATGGAGATGCACCACCCCATACATATGGTGTGTTTCCTACAAATGATAACGCAAGATTGATTGCATCAGTGTATGCACCATACTGTCCATACTGTGGAGTTGGAGCTACATACTGTTCGCTTTGAATATATTGTGCATATACCCAACCAACTTGTCCGTTGATTACGATTTCTTGCCATCCGTTAGAAACTGTATCTGTACAGTAAACAGGATCATTTACATTTAATGTAGTAATAATAGAGCCAGATGTACTTGGAGATGTACGAACATTTAGACGTACATTTGGGTACATTGTCTTTGTAGGTGTAGGAATTGGTGTTGGAGTCGCTACTGGAGTCTCAACTACAGCTGGTGGTACAGGTGTAGGCTCTGGTGTAGCAACTGGTGTCTCTACTGTAGGTGTTTCAACAACTGCTGGTGTTTCTGTAACTGTTGGAGTTGCAGGAATATCGATTGTCTCATTGCTACCTACTGCAGCATTTGCATTATTACCAATTTCTTTAATTGCGTCAATTTCCTTCTGAAGTTCAGCTAACTGTGTTTCTAAATTTGTTGTAGTAGCCGCTTCAGTTGTTGTACTTGCTGTTGGCTCCGTAATAGCCTTCACTGCTTCAAGTTGTGCTGTAATTTCAGCTGCCTTTGTTTCTGCTTCAGCTTGTTTGGCTGCCACAACTTCGATAGGAGT
This sequence comes from uncultured Solobacterium sp., assembly GCA_927911475.1. Lineage (GTDB taxonomy): Bacteria > Bacillota_I > Bacilli_A > Erysipelotrichales > Erysipelotrichaceae > Bulleidia. The sequence continues at coordinate 3,556 of CAKMPP010000173.1, forward strand.
CTTTACAGTAACTGTTAATACTGCAGTTGAAGTATGACCAGCTGTATCAGAAACTGTATAGGTTACTGGATACTCGCCATCTTTATCCATATTTACTTCGCCACTTACTGATAATACAGGTAAGATACCAGAATCATCATTAATATAGGAAATATAACTAGAAGCGTTGAATGTATCGCCGTTATTTACTGTAACGGAATCGCTCTTAAGTTGTACTACAGGTGCACTGTCTTGTGTAAGTTTTACAACAACCTTCTGTACAAAGGAATATCCAAGCCTCTTTTCAACCTCCTTATCCCCCTGTACTTGCTAAGTTGACTTTCACTGTAACAGTTTGAATACCTGTTGCATTTCGATCAAAGCCAGTAATATCAGCGACACTCTTTTCAAGTGAGATATAGTTCAAATCATATCCACCGAGTAAAGCACGTTGCTTAATGACTTCGTTCTTAATCGCTGTATAAGGATCTTCTACCTGTGCATCTACAGTGATAACTGGTAGTGCGTTACTTGTGAACGGATTGGCAGTTTCTTCTGCCTTTACATGTGTTATTGATACAGAACCTGCAACTAATACTGCAGATAATGCACCAGTCACAATCATTCCCATTTGTTTTTTGATAGTATTTTTCATCATGGCTGTATTCTAACCACTTTCTGTTTTCATTTGCAATCATATTCAAGTATTTTTCGTGTTTTAAATTTACGAAAAGTGTTAAATATCCTTATTCTATGCGATTTTTTCGCATTTTTGATTTTTAATATTTTTTTTGATTTTGTTACAAAAATTGTAAAAAAAATGTGAAATTTGTTACTTTTTCCCATATTTTCAATTTTTTTCGTCAAAAAATAAGTTGCACTTCCAATCAATCGATATAGTTCTTGGAAAATCATGAATAAAGGAAGTTCAACAAAACTTCCTTTATTTGTTATTTATTGTATCAGCTTTACTCTTTCTTCTATGTAAACCTAAGAACAAAAGTGTAACTAGAGAGAATGAGAGTACTGCAATATGTGGCCATACATGAAAATAATCAGCTGTTGGAGGTGTTCTTGGAATGGAGTTTGTAATGACGTATCCATCATCTTGATCACCTGTCACTAGTGCTATATATCCTTCTACAGGTCGTTCTTTTACCGTATATATAAATATATTACCATTTGCATCATTCTTTGGAAGATTCTCAAATGTTATCACCCAGTTGCCACTAGAATCTGGAATGATAGTCTCATATCCTACGTATTGTGGTAGTTCACCTGCAATAGCACGGTAAAGTTCTATATCGATACTCTCTGGAAGTCCACTTGAGCGAATATCTTTCCACTCTTTTCTAACACTAATGGAAGTTAAATCACTTTCTCCCATCTCTACTGTACCATTTGAACCAATACCTCCACCTCTTGTTAAGGAGTAGTTACCAGAAATAATAACTATCGCAAGTGTTTGTGCATTTGTATCTTGTACCACATCGGTATGAAGACCTAGGTATTCATCATTGATTGCGAGTAGTTGTCCAGATAAATGATTGAGTGGAACTTCATTTCCATCATCATCTTTCCAGTTATAAGCTGTACCACCAAGCATCAGTGGTGATATTTCATAAGTAGGATCTCCACTATGTGCTCCATAATAGTTACTTGCCAGAATATAGATTTCTTTTGCGCTTTCTGCTGTATTTGCGTATAACGCAACACCATTCTTCAAATAAATCTTAGTCTGTGAAATTGGGCAGGAAGCGTAGCCACCACCCTCCATCTCTGCCGTATTATTTGTTATTAAGGCATTGGTTAACTTTAATTCACCATTTTGAATGATGGGACCATACTATTAAATCCATTGACATAGATACCACCACCGCCAAAAGCAAAATTACCCTGTCCTGTTCCTGTCATTATATTATTTGTAATATATCCACCAGAAATTGTTGCAGTCGCATTTTTTCCAATAAAACCAGCTTGTACAAAGATTCCACCGCCACCAGTACCAGAGCGATTATCATCAATCGTTCCACCCGTCATGACAAGATTATCTTTTCCATTGGAAGCGGAATTAGTACCAAGCGAAATCCCTCCACCCATCTCATCAGAACGATTATGACGAATCATAGCTGCACCACTAATCGTTGTAGTATTTGTGCCATCAGGATATGCAGACCAAGAAGCGATACCTCCACCTGCTGCAACTTTACTACCATCACTAACTGCATGATTGTTTTCAATCACACCACCAGACATATTAAAGTTAGCTCTACCACCTAGGTAAATC
>CAKMPP010000174.1 GCA_927911475.1 uncultured Solobacterium sp.
ATAATGAACGATCAGTGCAAGTCATGAATTTTAAATCTGTTAATTAAAAATCCATGATTAATAAAGTTTCTAATATTGAGAAACTTCTAGATTTGACACGTCGTCAAAGTCAATTATTCTCTAAGTCAAATCAACAATGACTTGGTTCAAAATAATCTTCCTGAAATTACTAAAAATGCTGATGGATCAATTGTAGTGCCAAAAGAAATACTTCAGTTTTATTCTCAGCGTTCGTCAGATACGGCTACAGCTTTCTACTCAGAAAAAGAAAGAATCGATATTATCTGTTTGTTTCTAGCAGTAAGTCATGATGATGTATCGCTAAATCATTTAATGGATGTACTCAAGGTAAGTAAAAATACCATTGTAAATGATATAAAGCAAGCTAATGAATCTATAAATGAGTATGGTTTACATATTAAATATAATCGTATTCAAGGTTATGACATTACTGGAAATGAATTTCAAATCAGAACATTAATTGAAGATATTATCCAAAGAAATATTACATATAAAAGAGATTTTTCGATATTAGATCGGTACTTTAAATTTAGAAAAGATAAGGCAATTCATCTAATCAGTGAAGTTGAAAAAGAGTTATTTGTAAATTACTCAGATGAATCATTTGATTTTATGGCAAACGTATTCACTTACGTTTTCTTCCCGCATAAAAAAATAAGCAAATACATTTAAACGATAAAATTGGAAAACTTGTAAAGAGTAGTAAAGAGTATGAAGTGATTCAGAAACTACTTAGGGACGAAAACCTAAGGAAAGATAGTGAATGGATTAGTTTGATGTTTATGGCTTCAAATGTATATGTAAGTGAGAAGTCAGACCTAATCTTAGTTGAGAGTGATTTATTCTCACTTGTCCATCAGATGGTAGAACGTTTTAAACAGTTAACCTTGATTGAAATTGAAGACCAAGGTAAGTTTGAAGTTCGCTTATTTAACCATTTGAGACCTGCTTGTTTCAGAATTATGTTCGACATCAAAATTCATGATTATTATAGTGGGTTAGTAAATAGTGATTATGATGTCGTAAAGCAAATTATTGGAGATTTAATACAACCAATTGAAGAATACATTGGGAAAAGATTTTCGAATGATGAACTTGAATTATTGACATTATATTTTGGATCGCAACTACGACAAGAACAGGATATTGCGCCAAAGGCGAGAGCGGTAGTTGTATGCTCGAATGGATTGATAGTATCACGTATGATGCTTGAAACTTTGCGAGGAGTATTTCCTGAGATACACTTTTTAACATCGCTATCAATTCGTGAATTTGAAAAGTTTGGTTCTGATTATGACATTGTGTTTACAACTGATCCAATTCAAACAAATATTAATCAATACATTATCAATCCAATTATGTCGAAGGATGAGCAATCACGATTACGTGATAGGGTCTTAAGTGATCTAGGCATTACAAGCCCAGAAAAGCGGATTAAGGAATTAATGAGAACAATTGAAAAAATACGCAAAAGTCGAAAACATGCAAGCATTGAAAGATGAATTAGAAGTATTATTGCAAACATCTTCCAAAATACAAATAAAAGATAAAGATGCTTTGCCAGGATTAATGCACTATTTACATCAGGATTGGCTACAAATTACTGATAAAGAACTTGATTGGAAAGATGCAATCCGATATGCGTTTGAACCAATGCGTAAAGTGAAAGCAATCAATGATCAGTATATCGATAAAACAATGCAAAGCTTTGATAATCAGCTCTCATATAGTTTCTTTGGAACGGAAGCTGCAATTCCGCATGCGGATGAAAAGACACTGATTTATGAAGAATTTATCGGATTTACAGTCTTTAGGAAACCTATTCAATTCCCAAATGGAAATCTGGTACATGTAATTGCGCCAATTGCAATTCTTAATACATCTAAACATATCTATGCTGTAAAAAAGTTAGCAGAGATAGTTATGAGCAAAGAAAATATAGACTGGATTATTGGCTTTACTAATAAAAGTGCACTATACCAAGCATTTATAGAAAGGGATTGGTTATGAAATTAGAAGATTACGGTAAATTTACAGTCATCATGCGTGGCTACACGCTAGAGCGAGCAGATCGAATTATTCATGTATTACGTGAATACAAAGAGCACTTTGTAGTTGAAGTGACAATGAATTCCACAGGAGCTCTTGATATGATTCGCACATTAAGTAAAAAGTATCAAGGTCAAATTCATATTGGAGCAGGCACTGTTAAAACTTTAGAAGATGCAAAGAGTGCAATTGATGCTGGTGCAGAATTCTTATTATCTCCAATTGGTTTCACAAAAAGAAATGATGGAGTACACAAAAGCACACGGAATTCTTGCAATCCCTGCTGCTATGACACCTACTGAGATTCAAACGCAATTTAATATGGGTGCAGACATTGTAAAAGTATTCCCTGCAAGAACAGTTGGTCCAAAATTCTTCAAGGATGTTCAAGCTCCATTAGGAAAACTAAGACTTATGGCAGTTGGTGGTGTTGGAGTAAATAATTATCAAGAGTTCTTTGATAATGATTGCCAATATGTTGGTATGGGAACGGGTATGTTTGGGAACTTAAATTTAGATACAGCCTATGACGAAGAAATTCGTGCAGTTCTAAATACATATCTAACTAAGTAGGAAAGGAGAACGAGATATGAGTATCAATGTTGTTGTAAAAAAGGAACTTGTATTTCCACAAGTAGAAGCATCTACGAAAGAAGAAGTAATTTCTTTACTGGCAGATGCTTTAGAGAAACAAGGTTTTGTAAAAGATACATATAAAGATGCAATTCTTGTACGAGAAAAAGAGTATCCAACAGGATTACCATCAACAAGTCCTATAGTGGCAATTCCACATGCAGACAATAACCTTGTTAATACTACTTCCATTGCAGTTGCAGCATTAAAGAATCCAGTTAAATTCCATAACATGGAAGAGGTTGATCAAACGGTGGATGCACAAATTGTGATCATGATGGCAATTGCTGAACCACATGGACAAATTGAAATGTTACAGAGAATTATTGGTTTTATTCAGAATG
>CAKMPP010000175.1 GCA_927911475.1 uncultured Solobacterium sp.
CCTAAGAGTGCGATGCCTGATACTTACCAAGGTTCTCATACAGCTAAGATGAATGCGATTTTGAATCGTCGTTTACGTAAAAGTCTAGTGGTTTAACATTGTATTCCGCATGGTAGTTACCATCTTTATCGTTGTATTCAAATGTAAATTCCTGTGGTGGTAGACCAAAACAAGACGCAATCAATCCATAGATTTCTTTCAGTGCGACTTCCTTTAATGCTGGAATTTCATCCTTCTTACCTGCTTGTGCTAATTTACGACTATCCACCGCAAACTTACGTAAACGACGATTCAAAATCGCATTCATCTTAGCTGTATGAGAACCTTGGTAAGTATCAGGCATCGCACTCTTAGGCGCAATACCATACTTCTTTACAAGACTAACTAACATGTTCCATTGGCCACCATCACCAACAGCCCACTCTAATAAGAAACGCATAGTATCACTTCCTACAGGACTATCAATTTCCTGTAGTGTGCATTCCATAAACCAATTTGCTTTTTCTAGTTTGTCATAGAATGCGATGTAGTTTTGTGATAATTCAAACTCAGCCATATTGTATTTCTTTGCGATGAGTTCACGTAATACATTCATCGATGAGAAGATCCAACAACGACCAGACTGATATTGGTTTGTGACTGGCATTGTCTTTAAATCAATTGAGAAGATATTTGGGTTATTTCTTTCCGCATCAAAGTTACGGCTAATTGTACCGATATCGTTCTTCACTAAGGCATTACGAATAACTCTTGCCTTTTCATCCTTTAAATAATTCTCACGTAGTGTATCAATTTTCTGTAATGTTACAGGATTCATATTAGACATATAAATTACCTTCTTTCTATGTAGTATGTTATAACTAACTCACCTATTTTTCAATCGATAAACACTGACAAATTCTTAGCTTTTCGCAGAAAACTCTTGTTTACAGTGCGGGCAATGAATGACAATTTCTCCTTTACCCTTAGGAACACGCACAAGTTGATAGCAACGTTTACATACAAAATACTTATACTCTCTATTTGTAACATTGTTTTGAATCGCTTTCATTTGTCTTGTGACAAAGCGATTGGTATCTTGATACTTACGATTTTCAATACTTCGCTTTGTGATATTTCGTGATGTAAAGCGGTACACAAATATGCCAAAGATTACTAGTACAAGTAGCGCTGGTATACTATTTTTTACAAATAATCCCAATACTAAAATAACGATCATCAATATAAGCAAATGTGTATTGAGACGGTCCATGCCATAACTTCTTCTAAGACGATATTGTATTTGTTCAATCAAACGATTTCTTCTTTTCATATATACTTCCTGTTCTAATGACAGGATTATATCACTTCCTACATACAATCGATACGATGACGAAATACTTCTTCTAACAAAGTACGATAACTTTGAAATCGTCTTTGTAGTGTCCGTAAGGACATATGATATTGGTATGCAATATCTTTCTGCCGTATTCCATCAATGTAGTACGACACAAACATATCCATTGCCATCTTTCCATGCACTACTTTCATGTAATGCATCATTTTCTCTACTTGCTCTACTTGTTTTAAAACAGCTTGGTATTGTTTCTGAAGCGTTTCATCTGTTGATGATCGTTCCATCTTCATTTCAAGTGCTTGTTGTAGTTGTTTTTGTAGTGGATATGCTTTACATAAATCTCTAAAATAATCTTTCCTTCTAGACATAATACCCTCCACTTTTTCTATACACTTTTATTTAAATCTTCCCATAGAAAAAGCTGAGTATTCCTCAGCTAGAAAGTAAGTTCTTTCCCTGTTAATAGATGGTACGCTTCCAAGTACTTCGCAATTGTCTTATCAATCACTTCCTGTGGTAAGCAGTAATCACTATTAGGATTTTGTTTTAACCAGTCTCTAACAAACTGTTTATCGAAGGATGGTTGTCCTTTACCTGGTGTATAGCCTTCGACTGGCCAGAAACGGCTTGAATCTGGTGTTAACATTTCATCTGCTAGTACAACTTCGCCATGTTCATCAAGACCGAATTCAAACTTTGTATCAGCGATGATGATACCCTTTGTACGTGCATATTCAGCACACTTCTTATAGAGTGCAATCGTATAATCTCTTAACTTCTGTGCATACTCTTCACCACGCTCTGGGTATGCTTTCTTTAAAATTTCAACTGACTTTTCATAACTGATATTTTCATCATGTTCACCAATTTCAGCTTTTGTGGATGGAGTATAAATTGGCTCAGGAAGTTGATCACATTCTCTAAGACCATCTGGCAATTTGATATTACATACAGTTTGGTCCTTTTGATAACTTACCCAACCAGAGCCTGTAATATATCCTCTTACAATACACTCAATCGGCAACATCTCTAACTTCTTACACAACATTGATCTACCTGCAAATTTCTCATTACGGAAAAATTCTGGCATTTTTTGTACATCTGTTGTAATCATATGATTTTTCACAATATCATTTGTCAAATCGAACCAGAAACGTGACATTTGTGTTAAAACAATTCCTTTGTTTACTACCTGATTCTTTAAAATAACATCGAATGCAGAAATACGGTCGGTCGCTACCATAATCAAGGCATCATCAACGTCATAGATTTCACGTACTTTGCCTTCTTTGATTGGTGCATATTGTTTCATGATGTTCTCCTCCTTAATGAAACATGTTCATAAACACTTTAAATAGAAAAACGGCATTCAAAGAATACCGTCTTACATTTCGATACAGCCATTCTCATCAGCTGGCTTAGAAAGCGCAATGATGAACTTATAGATTCCATAAATTGCAGGGATACCTGTCCAGCAGAAAATAAGTGAAAGCATACCTGCACGCGTGTTACCTGCATAGAATTCTTGGGCGCCAAAAACACCTAAGAAGAATGCAAGAAGAGCGTAAGTAGTCTTATTTACTCCACGAGAATTAGAGCGGTTATCAAAAACACTCTCGGCCTTCGTGATGATAATACTATCGTCATTGCGATAGATATTAACATAATCACCAATTCTTGGTGGGAAGTTAAAATACGCAATATCAAATTCTTCTAAGCTTCCATCAGCCTTACCAACGGATACTATACGATTTTCAATACGAACAATTTTATCCATATAAATGTCCTCCAACGTTCCTATTATACATTATCATGACTTACTTGTCATAATTGTCATTGATTTTGGATGAATTTCGACAGTAACTGTACGATGTTTACCACCATCTTCTCCATCCAGTGTCCATGCTGTATTTTCTTCACAGATAAACTCAATCTTATCGGTCTTGAATGCATGTACATATTTAGGATCAATATTGCCTGTCGCTACGCCTGTTAATACGTTATGTAATATTTCAAGATTATCTAAAGCAGCGACTAACAATACTTCAAACTTTCCATCATCTAGTGTGGAATCTTCATAAAATGGCAGCTTAAATCCACCAACAGATGGTGAGTTAGAGATTGCGCCAAATACAAACGTACCTTCTTCCTCAACTCCGTCATGAATAAACTTCATCTTTGTACGATTGGTTAAACTAGCTGGAAGATTACTAAGTGCATTGAGTACATACGCTCCATATCCTAGTATCTTCTTTGACTCACGAGATGTTTCGTAGCTTGTTGCGGTAAATGCACCAAAAGCAGCTACGTAATTAAAGAATGTACCATTAAAACAACCTACATCATAAGAGAATGGTTTACCAAAAGCTATCGTACGACAATAGGATTCAATTGTACCATTTCATCAATTGCTTTACTGAAGTCATTGGTTGTGCCACCTGGAATATAACCAATTGGTAAGTGAATATCCTGATGCATCATAATATTCACAACACGGTTTAGGGTTCCATCTCCTCCATAAACTACAATCGTTTCAAATTCAGAGGCATGGTTGATTAATATCTCCTCTGAACCTAAACCCTTATCTGGCATGATTGGAAACACTGTTACTTCGCAATCAAAGATGGTTAGATTCTTAATAATATCAAAGACAATCTTTTCGATTGCGTTATTGCCTGCTTCAGGATTAAACAAGAACATTACTTTTTTCTTCATAACATCACCTACTTCATCTTTATTCTATCACTTTCATACAATGAAAAAAGGAGATTACTCTCCTTTGTGTGTTTGATTAAGCTTCTACCTTCAAAGGCCGTGTAAGTTGCAGTATTCATAAGCTGCTACAACTTCATCACCTTCAGCTAATACAAAGTCAGCGATTGGCTGCTCTGTTGGTAATAAAGCCTTACGCTGTACACCCTGCTTTGTTTCTAAAGCGATGAACTGAATAGAATGTTCTTCAGTCATTGGGTGAAGAACAGATCCAACAACTACATGAACCTTGTTACCATCAACTGTGATAACTGGTACGTGTTTTTCACCTGCAGCATCTGTTGAATTAGCCTTTAATTCAACCATTTCTGATCCTTCAGATGTGAATGTTGTGTCATTTCCTAACACTACTTCGATAATTTCTTTTGTTGTTCTGTTAATATAAAATTTCATGTTCACTCTTTCCTCCTAATATTTATTGGGCTGATGATTTATAAGAACGTGATGCGAATTCATGATCCAATAAGTATAGGGCTTTAGGATCACTTCCAAATAATTCCATCTTTTGAATTAAGTCAGCAGCGTTCTTTTCTTCTTCTGCCTGTTCTGAGATAAACCAATCTAAGAACTGTGTTGTACGGTAATCATTTACCTTGCTTGCTTCAGCATAGATCGCATTGATAGATGCTGTGATGAACTTCTCATGAGCATAAGCAGCCTTTAACACATCAAGATTTTCTTTTGACTTTGACTCTGGCTTAGCGATTGCTTCATAAGTAACCTTTTCATCATTGTCATGTAGATAAGCGATGAACTTTAATGCATGGTCCATTTCTTCTTTAGCCTGGATGTTATACCAGTTTGCGAAACCATCTAATCCCTTCTCAGTGAAATGATTTGCAAAATCTAGATATAAGTAAGCACTGTACATTTCTTTGTTAATCTGGTCGTTGATTAGTTTTGAAACTTTCTTCTCCATTATGAGTTCCTCCTATGACCGTAGTCACTTATAAGATAATAGAATTACATTTCATTTTCAAGGAACATGCCCATTTTCTTAAAAAAGAGACTTAGAATTTCATCTAAATCTCATAATCGATGCAAGAACGGGCTTGAATCTTATCTTTTAATAAAGCTTTTAGTTTTAAATGTTCTGGATGAACTTGGTATGCATTTAATGCCTCAAAGGATACAAAATCAAACACTAAGGCAAAATTATAATTTGTAGAATCTGCATCTTTATGATTACATACCACTTCACCACTAGCGACTTCCTTTAAACTAGTAAGACTTCTAGCAAGAGTCACTGCTTCTTTCAAACTCTCCTCGTGGTTTAGAGCTTGAAGTTTAAACATCACAACATGTCTTATCATATTTCATTACTCCAGATTGAGATGATAGTGCAAGATATATACGGTGGCCGCAAATAGTGCTACATTCATAATCAATGTATACAGCAATGTAACTGTTTGATAATTCATGCCATAGTAGAATGCATTCATGATTGATACAGCACCAAATGTGTATACAAGAATAGATGGAAGATTTAGTAACGATGGAATCACAACACCTAGAATAACAAATGTAGCGATACCAACAAGTAAGCGGTGTTCTGGAAATAAGTTACCCATCGCATAACATAGATAAATGAGTAATAAGAAACGGGATGCACTAAATAGATATGTTAAGCAAACCTGTAAGAATCCTAGGTCTAATATTGCTCGAAGTACACGCTCAATCCAATAGAAATCAATACTACGAATCACATCAATAAATTGACCTGAGCCAATCAATACGCCAAACAAGCAGATAATCTGTGCAAGTACGAATAGTACAACATAAATCAAATACGCAATGACTTTACTCAGCACAAGCTGCCAAGTAGTAACTGGTAATGTATGCATCAAATATCCCTGTCCAGATAAAAGATTCTTATGAAAACGCTGTACAGAAGATCCAAAGATTAGAATGAAAGTCGCAAAGAATACACCGACTACCATTAAAATCAGAATGAATGAAAATGTAGATGGAGTATTTGTGTAATTTAGACTATACATCATCCTCTCTGAGATAATCTGAGCGTTTGAATTAATTGTCATACCTAGTACTAATGACAATAAGAATTCAGCACCAATCAATATCAAAAATAATTTATATGTTGATTTAAACTCAAAATGAATTAATTTACCTAGCATGCAAATACCTCTCTAAATAATGCGTCTACTGACTTACCTTCTTTTTCACGAATCTCATCGACACTGCGATGGAATACAATTTCTCCATCACGAATAAAGATAGCTTCATCTAATACAGGTTCAACATCAGCGATTAAGTGTGTAGAAATAACTACCAATGCATTCTCACTGTAGTTGCCAATAATTGTACGTAAGATGTAATCTCTCGCCGCTGGATCAACGCCACCAATTGGTTCATCTAAGAAATACACCTTCGCTTCGCGACTCATCGCAAGTACAAGCTGTACTTTTTCTTTATTACCCTTTGATAAATTTTTCAGTCTATCATTAACTGAATATGTAATTCCTCTAACATCTTTAACGCACGATCATATCGGAAATCATCATAGAAACTCTTGAACATATCTAAGAGTTCGCCAACATTCATCCAATCCAATAGATAATCTGCATCTGGTAGATAAGATACAACAGCCTTTGTTTCAATCCCTGGCTTTTTACCATCGATAAAGATTCCACCATCTGTTGGTGTCAATAAACCGTTAGCAAGCTTTAACATTGTTGTCTTACCACTACCGTTAGGACCAAGTAAACCTACGATACGTCCTGACTCCAATGAAAGGTCAACATGGTTTAAAGCTACTTTAGTACCGTATTTCTTTGTTAAACCTTTGCATTCAAACATTACACTCATCATTCTTCTCCTTGCGTATGAATAAAACCAATCATATCTTCTTTGGAATATCCTAGCTTTTTTAGTTTAGCGTAGTATCCCGCGGTGAGGCTTCTGGCCTCTTCATGCTTGATATTGTCAAGCATCGACTTATCTTCACTGACAAAACGTCCTGCTGTACGTTGTGTATATACGAGACCTTCTTGTTCCAGTTCTGTAAGTGCTCTTTGCATTGTATTTGGATTCACTCCAGATTCTTCTGCTAATTCACGAACAGATGGTAACTTGGAACCGGCTGGATATACACCCGTCACAATTCTTCGTTTGATAATACTGACTAGTTGTGGATAAATCGCTTGATCATTTCTAAATTCCCAACTCATCGTTTCTCCTTCTGTATTACTGTCTTAATACACTATTATATTAATACAGTAATATATGCATGTCAACTATAATTATTTATTGTTTTTCGATAAATAATTATTGAATTACAGAAATATCTGTATTATGATACTTTCGCAAGGAGGACTTGATTATGGAATCTAGTTCAAAACATATACGCAACAGCGTATTACTTACACGCATTTTGATATTACTCATTGCACTTGTTGCCATGTATATCATTATCAATAGCGTTTCAATCGCAACGGAGTTTATAGATAGTAGAAACATTACATCAATTTCCACACAGAATCAGATTATACTAGCCTGTGGTATTGGTTATGTAGGCTTTGTTGTATTACTTCGCCTGCTATACATCATCAATCAACTTCTCGTAAATATTTCTAAAGAGAATGTATTTATTACAGAGAATGTAAATCTATTAAGACATGCAAGTCTTTGTTGTTTGGCAGGAAGTGTTCTAGCCTTTGTTCTTGCGGCGATATGGTCAAAGCTATTCTACAGTATCGTATTTGCGGCAATCTTCTTCGCTTTGATAATTCGTATCATCCAAAATATATTCCAACAGGCAATTCGTATGAAAGACGAATTAGACCTGACGATATGAGGTGACATATGCCTATTAACGTAGATTTAAATGTCATTATGGCAAAACGTCATATCAGTGCTGGTGAACTCGCCGAAAAAATCGATATCACACCTGCAAACCTATCTATACTCAAAAACGGAAAAGCAAAGGCAATCCGTTTCTCTACGCTAGAAGCGTTATGCAAGATTTTAGATTGCCAACCAGGAGATATACTGACTTATGAACCAGAATAAACAACCTACGATTGCTCACGATACACTTTTATTCTGCATCGCAATCGCAACCTACCTATTTGGATATTTTTATGCATCACTTTACGTTATTTACTTTGCCTTTGCAAAGCTAGCATTACTCTACATCATTATGATTGAAACCAGTGCACACTTCATACACAAAGAGCGCACGAAAAGAATCAATAACTTTGGGGCAAGTTTCTTATTGTTTCAAGGAATACTTCTAGGATTTTGACCGTTCTTTTGAATTTGAAAAATTAGTATTTTTGCACGCAACCGTTATCTACTATACA
>CAKMPP010000176.1 GCA_927911475.1 uncultured Solobacterium sp.
GACATACCGTTGTCGTAAATAATAAAAAGATCATTTACACTTATTACCATCAGGTATTTTAAACGCTGATGCCACATGCATTATTGGCCCTGGTGTTGTCGTTAATCTATCCGTGTTATTTAAGGAAATTGAAACATTAGAATCTCAAGGTTTTACATGTAATCACCTAAAAATTAGTGACCGTGCTCACCTCATCATGCCATATCATGTAAAGATTGATGAACTACAAGAGTTACGTGCAGGTGCTGGTAAGATTGGAACAACAAAGAATGGTATCGGTCCATGCTATGCAGATAAATATACACGTATTGGTATTCGTGTTTGTGATTTGCGTGATTGGGATGTATTCCAAGAAAAACTAAAGATTGTTCTTGCACAAAAGAATGAAGAAATTGTTAAACTCTTTAATTCAGAACCATTTGATTACGATGAAATGGTTGCTACATTCAAAAAGTATAGAGAACGTCTATTACCAATGATCTGTGATGCTACAGATAAAATCAACAAAGCGTTAGACGCAAAACAAGTTGTTTTATTTGAAGGTGCACAAGCGAATATGTTGGATATCAACTATGGTACATATCCATATGTTACCTCCTCATCTCCTACAGCTGCAGGTGTATGCGAAGGCGCTGGTGTATCTCCACGTAAATTAGACCACATCATCGGTGTAACAAAGGCATACTCCACACGTGTTGGTGAAGGACCATTCGTTACTGAGTTACAAGGTGATGATGCACACGCTTTACGTGAAAAAGGTTCAGAGTATGGTGCTACAACAGGAAGACCACGTCGTGTTGGTTGGTTAGACTTACCAGTCGTACGCCAAGCAGTGCTCATAAACGGTCTAACAGAGATGGCTCTTACAAAACTAGATATCCTAACAGGCTATGAAAAGTTACCTGTATGTGTAGGATACGAAATTGATGGTAAAGAATATGATACAGTACCAGCTTCTCTAAAAGACTATGCTAAGGCAAAGCCAATTTATAAATATTTTGATGGCTGGCAAGAAGATATATCTAATGCTAGAACATTTGATGAGTTACCTGCTAACTGTCAAAAGTATGTACGTTTCATCGAAGAATACACAGGTACAAAGTTCTGCTTAGTATCTGTAGGACCAGATCGTAACGCAAATATCGTATTAAGAGATATTCTCAAATAGTCATTGATCCATATCACTTTCTGATATGGATTTTTTCATATAAAAAGTCGACAGAATATTTCTATCGACATTTTTATTTTTAGAAAATTTGATTAGACTTGTATCTATTTACGGCTGTAACACTGAATGCTACAAAAGCCGCAAGTAATGCTGCAACATAGCCAGATAGATTTGTAGAATCTGCTGTCTTAGGTGTAGAAGCAGCTGGTGTAGATGGTGTTGGAGCAGGAGTTGGTGTAGAAGCTAAAGCATATTCATAGACAACACGAGTTGCACCCTCTGCTAAAGCACCAGTAGCTGGAGCAGATATAGCACTTGTTCCTACAAGTGTATATTCTTTACCATCATAAGTAATAGACTGTGGCGCTTCATTTCCGTCATCCGCTGTATTATATGCAGCTAATAAACCATCAGCGTTATATAGTGGTCTTAAAATAGTATCAATATAAGTAGCCTTGATAGAAGTACCTTCGCCAGCAATTACATAGTCAACAACCACAGAGCCTAACTGTAATTGAGAAACATCTTGGTCAGCCATATCTTCTGATATAGGAGCGTAGTAAGTTACTGCGCTATTTGCACGTAAAGTAAAGATTTTAGCATAAGCGAAGAATGTATTCTCATCAATGTTTGTATCATTTGGAATGTTTGTCCAATCACCATTGTTTGGTGTGATATAAGTGTTTGGATTGGATACTGACTTAATGAGATGACCATCATTTACATATTCATCAGTAATTAATGATAAATCTGATAAACCACCCACATTTTCAAGATCACCACTCATCGTAACAGTATGATTTTGAGTATTCTTCTAAAGATTGGCAACCGGATTCAAATCCACGAATAGTAGAGGATCCATCACTTGCCTTCCACTCAGCTCTTGCATCAAGTGGTAAATACTTAATATTCTTCGCTTGATCCATTGGAATTGTAACTTCAACTAAAACTGCTTGGCTATGATTTTGAGTTGTATATAAGTTATATGACTTCACTTTTCCAGAATCTTGAAGATAATCATTACCCGATATGACATATGCTTTCTTACCATTCGCTAAACCTTCTGCTGTAGGGATACCATATTCATCATCACCAGTATAATTTTCAATTGCGTCATTGTAATCAACAACTGACATAGGCGCATTGACTTCAACCGGATTACCATTGCATCTCTTGTACCAATTAAAGTAAATTTCACGTCAGCATTTGCAATATTAGGAACACGAATTAGTAAATCACTTACAGTTTGTCCCTCATCACTAGAGTGTAATCTCTGATAAGCAACAGTAAATCTATATGTTACACCAGTACCGTCTGCACTAAGAGTAGCCGGTAAGCCTTCAATGTTTACATAACCGCCGATGTCGACAATATTATTACTTGCAGATGGAGTCGAACTTACAGTAGGAAGTGAAGTTGTATTTAGTGTTGTATTAGTTCCCGGTAAAGACTGTGTACCAGATTCCAATGTAGTTTCTGAATCAAGTGTTGGGGCATTTTCTGTTGAGGTTTCAGAACTTGTTTCTGTCCATACTGTAGGATCATTCTCCTCAGCGTAAGTTGCGTAATTTCCAGCAAATACAAGGCTTGCTGAAATAGCCATGCATGCACCAATATTGATAAGTTGTTTTTTCATTGACTGTCCTCCATAATTGATATTTTCAACATTGAATATGTAGTTAAACCACAACATTTTACGTTGTATATATACCTTTTGTCAATAAATATGACCTACATTTGACACAACGTATAATTTGTTACGTTTGTATGTATTTAAATTAAAAAACTGTATGGTTATTTGACCATACAGCGTATCAGAAGTTTATCTATAAATTTATAGAATTCCAACGCGTTTATAGATTTCATCTACGTTACGTACATGATACATTGGATCAAAACAATCTTCGATTTCTTCTAATGTTAAAGTATTTGTAACATCAGAATTTGCTAACATTAGTTCCTTGAAGTTGAGATGATTCTCCCATGCATTAATGGCTTGTGGTTGAACTGTATCATATGCTTTTTCACGGGACCAACCCTTCTCAATCAGCTTTAACATGAAGCGCTGCGAGAAGATAACACCATTGGTTAGCCAGATATTCTTTTTCATATTCTCTGGGAATACAGTTAAATCTTTTAAGATTTTACCAAAACGCGTTAACATGTAATCCAATAATTCTGTCGCATCTGCACAGATAATACGTTCTACACCAGAATGAGAGATATCTCTTTCATGCCATAATGGAATATCTTCATATGCTGCTAGCATATATCCACGCATCACTCTTGCGGCACCACAAATATTTTCTGAACCGATTGGGTTACGTTTATGTGGCATTGCACTAGAACCCTTTTGTCCCTTATTGAAATGTTCTTCCGCTTCGCGAACTTCCGTTCTCTGTAGGTGACGAATTTCTGTTGCCATCTGCTCTAAAGAAGAAGCGATTAGACCCAAAATTGCAAAGTAGTGTGCATGACGATCACGTTGTAATACCTGTGTAGAAATTGCTGCACTTTGAATTCCTAACTTTTCACATACATAATCCTGTACAAATGGTGGAATATTTGCAAATGTTCCGACTGCACCAGAAATCTTACCTGCTTCAACATCCTTGCATGCAAGTTCAAAGCGCTCTAAATTACGCTTCATTTCTTCATACCATAACGCAAATACAAGACCAAAGGTTGTAATTTCCGCATGTACACCATGGGTTCTACCCATCATAACTGTATCTTTATATTTGAGTGCGTTTGTTTTTAAGATATCCATAAATGTATGAATGTCTTCACGCAAAATCTGATTTGCATTCTTGAAGCGAATACCATTAGCGGTATCTACAACGTCTGTGGAAGTAACACCATAGTGAATCCACTTCTTTTCTTCACCAAGACTTTCAGATACACATCTTGTAAATGCAACTACGTCGTGTCTTGTTTCCTGTTCGATTTCTAGAATCCGATTGACATCAAACTTTGCATTTGCACGAATCTTTTCTACATCTTCCGCTGGAATTTCACCAAGCTTTGACCAAGCTTCGTCAATTAGAATTTCAACATCTAACCATGCCTGAAACTTTGCCTCTTCACTCCATACATCTCGCATTACCTGTCGGGAATATCTTTCAATCATAGCCTCTCTCCTTTTTTGTTCAGAAACAATTGCTTGATTTATTTTTCAAGTATGTCATTTACATACTTGCGTGCATCCTCAATGTTATCATCCACTACAAGTACAACAACTCTACCATTGTCCTCTAATACAGCATTCGATATTTTAAAAACTTCAGTTGGATAATTATTTTCAATTGTTACTTTCTGGGTATCTAGATATTTTAGTAAGTGCTCACGTAGTACATCAACACTCGTATCTTCATCTGCCACAAAGACCGCAATTGTAGTGGAGTTTCCTTTATCTATCGCAAGATAAGCAATCTTATCATCTGTTAAATCCTCACCCTGCATAAAGACGCTATCCATCACCTTGTCACTTACCTGTTCCATAGAATCGGTTAAGTTTAGTTTACGTAATAATTGTGAAGCGACTTTCCCCGCATTTAATACACGATTTGTATCATGCGTTACGGAAGTGTTACGACGAGTTGTACAACCTACCAGAAAACATAGTGTTAATACAACAATTAATTTCTTCAACATGAATCTAAACCTCGTTTCCCTTAGGAATGGAATAACTCACCATTATCTGTTTCTTCTGTACCAAATTGTGGAAGCTCTGGTAATTCATCTAAACTCAATAGTTTAAAGGAATCTAAGAATTCATCTGTAACAGAATATAGAATTGGTCTTCCCGCTGCTTCACTACGACCATCTTCTTGAATTAAGCCTCTAGCTACGAGCTTACGTAACATCACATCTGCACCAACACCACGAATTTCTTCAATTTCGACACGTGTAATTGGTTGTTTATATGCTATAATCGCAAGCGTTTCTAAAGCCGCATTAGAAAGTTTAGCTTCTGTAGAAGTTTGGAACAACTTCTTTGCAGCATCATGAATAGCTGCCTTGGATAAGAAACGATATTTTTCCCCAAAGCGAGCAATCTCAATACCACGACTTTCCTGTAGATAATATTTCTGTAGCTCATCAAATAATTCTGCCACATATTCTTCTGTCGCATCCATAGATGCGGCAGCCTGCTCAATGGATAAGCCATCATCCCCACAAAGGAATAATAGACCTTCTAATATTGCGAGCATGCGTTCTTTTGGATCTGGTTGTTGCTCGTCTGATGATGAAGTTGTTTCATCAAATTCTTCATCCAATACAGCAGCGTTATCTTCTACGATTGTCTGATTTTCCATCTCACTCATTCACCATCTCTCCTCTTCTAAACCAAATAACTTCCTGTTCATCAACTGTAAAGAATAGCTTATGTTGACGAGCAAGATCTAATACAGCTAAAAAATGTCGCAATAAACATCTGCGGTTCATGAACATCGTCTAACAATGCTTCAAAGCGGAAGGTTTCAGGTAAGCGGTCTAACTTGGCACGTACTTCAATCTGACGATCTTCCATTGAAATCTCTTTGACTGTATAGCGTGCCTCTATTGGTTTGGACAACTGCATACGCATTAAGATACGCTTCATTGCCTTCATTAGATCATATGGGTTACCTTCGATCTTCATCTCTTCATCAGAATGTTTCATCCATTGATCCACTTCTGGACTAAGAGGTCTACCCATCATCATTTGACGTTCTTCGAATAAGGCATTTAAGTTTTCACTAATTTCCTTGTATTGTTGGTATTCCAACAAACGACGAACCAAGCGTTCCTTTGGATCTTCCTCATACTCATCTTCCAACTCTTCCTTATTACCAGGAATCATTTTCTTAGATTTATATTCGATTAAAGTCGCTAACTCCGCCAAATATTCACCCGCAATCTCTAAATGCAATTGTTGCATAGAGTTTAAGTACGCAATGTATTGGTCAGTTAATTCGTTCATATCTAGATCCATTAAATCCATCTGTTTCTCTTTGATCAGATGTAACATCAAATCAAGTGGACCATCAAATTTTTCTATCGTTACCTTGAATTCTTCCATAGTTTTTTACCTTTGCATTATATCAAATAATCCCCTATCTAACCATATCAATCTGATGTTACCTACAATGGTAAATAAAAACTACCCAAAGGTAGTTTTTATCAATACTAGATAGTGCTATTTTTAATAATTTACTTCTACTTTAATTTCTATTCTTTGAAAATGGAATCTATATTTTACTTAAAAACAGTTGCAGTTATAAATATAAACCTTTTTTAACACTTTCCTTAACCAACGCTTCAGTCAGTTTCCATAATTCTTCCGATTCATCTTTTATAAATTTTTTTCTTTTCTAATACCATATCTGAACTAATATTATCTGGATTATAATTTAATTCTGATACTTCTAAATGATTTATAAGTGGCACCAATGCGTCAATAACTCTTGCATATCTTGCCTCAGCACTCTGCCCTTTTTCAAATTCCAACCAAGAATTTTTCATATTCAAATATTTTTTCTTCTGGAAGGATTCTCATTGTTTTTTTCTATAGATTCTAGCTCTCTATCATGAGAATGAACTTTTTTCTCATCATTAAAAACCCAAGTATC
>CAKMPP010000177.1 GCA_927911475.1 uncultured Solobacterium sp.
AGACAAGTTATAACTTGTCTTAACATCCAGTTCCATCAATATTACATGACTGTCCAGACTCTACTACAGCTGCCTTTGATGTTTCTTCTCCCTTTAGCCACTCTTCATAGTCAAAACAAATTGAACCATCTTCTAACACGAGTGTTGGGATACCGATATATCCTTCTCTCTTTGCATCATCATACGCTTCAGAATGATCACGCAAAGCTAGAAATTGTTTTAACGCACGAATCGATCCAGTAATATCGATATATTCAAACACAATATTATTTTTTTCCAGAAATTCTTTGCATGAAACACAATGTGGACAAAGTGGACTACCAAAAACTTTTATCATAATAAGCCTCCTATTTTCTTAATTGTATCGCATAATTGCATTATTACCAAAAAGAATGATTTGAAAGAATTTTAGTATAAATAATTTAGTTATTGTACATAAAAGGATAACACTACCAGACTGCTCGTATTAGCAGCTTTTAGTGCTATCCTATTGTCTTACTCTTAAATAGCTTAAATATAGAGGATAATTACTTTGTAACTAGATGACGTGCTTTCAATAAAATTAATACAGCACTTAAACTTACTAGCAATGCACCAATCTGATATCCAATGTTTGTGTTATCACTTGTCTTTGGTGTTACTGATGTAGTTGGTTGTGTTGGTTGTGTTGGAGTTGGAGTTACTTGTGGTGCCTCTTCCCACATCGCAAATACATTTATTGTTTTAAGTACTTCTGTTGTATTTGGATCAAATGGAAGAACATTTCCTGTTGCATCTCTATAGAACCAACCCTTGAATTGCTTCGTAGTATCATTACTGATTGGAGTTGTACTGAATGATGGTATTGCTTCATCATTTGCACGAACTGCCATACCAATCGTATGACCACGCATCGCTACCGTTTCTTTATTTGCATTTGTACCATCCGCAAATGTAGCACTAGGATTATCACCTAAGCTAAATGTAACCTTCTCACTTGGTACCCATACATACTTATTGCCATCACTTGATGGATTTGCTACTCCATATGTATAACGTTGACCATTTTTATTTAATGGCGATAGAGAAGTTACAGAAGGATCTGCTAATTGGAAGTACGTTAGTTTTTCATTACCATTGCTGCACCATTGGTTGGTGTTGTACTTAGCTCAGCCGTTGTATCTTTATGATACTTTACTAAGAACGAACCACCTGTTACAACATATGATGAAGTTCCTGCTTCAATAGCCGCAATATTATCAATCGCATAAATCATCTCTTCTGAACGATCGTTAGTTGCTGGTGTATTAATTACCGTATTTTCTCCAATTTGCAATGTTGAGTCAGAACTACCAATAATAATTGGCGTTTGAAATTCGTTAACTCTCGTAAAATTCAATTCTGAATTATCGATTGAGATACTTCCACCCTGTGAGATACTTCCACCCTGTTCAAAAAGAATTCCTGCACTACCCTGATTTCGAACTGTGTCTTCATCTCCAGAAATATTAAGATTAATTTTGGAATTGCTGATATTTAAACTAGAAGGACTGAGCACTACAATTCCAAATAATGTATTGTGTACAGAGAAAGTGGAATTTCTAATCTCAGAAGGTATAAGTGCTGTGCCCCCAGACAAACAAAAATAAGTATGTTGTAAACTATTTGCATATCCGTTTAGAAAATCAATCGAAACATCAGAATTATCAACTAACATATTTGGAATCTGAATAGTCGCTAGTCCTGTTCCAACAAATAACACATTCTTAAAGTTCCAAGTATATCCGTTTACAACCTCCCTATATGGGAGATCACCACCATCGTCAGGTGGTCCACCCCATGTTTTGACATTAGATGTAGTTAATTTGAGTGTTGCGTTTTCCAATTTTAAATCTTCTGAATGTAATTTATTAAACTTATATGCTGTAATGTCTATTACCAAAGATTCTCTTGATGTACCCTTTACATTACCATCTAAAGTGACATGTTGATTATCTTTGAATACATAATTTCCATCATTCATTTCAGCTCCAGTTTGTAAATCTAAAGCTTTCTTGAAACCTTGCATATTTAAAGTAGAACCATTAACAGTTTTAATATGTGAACCACTCGCAATTGTAATTCCATTCTGGTCATCATCGTCATTGAGAATTGTAGTATCTGAGACAACTTCTAAAGTCATATCATTATTCACTACTGCATCTCTAAATGCGGCGTTTGTAGTATCAAAAAGACCACTAATTCGGATTGTATCACCTGTATTACCAGCAGCTACTGCATCATTAATCGTTGCATATGTGACAGTATCATCATCATTTAGCCAAATCTTACCAGTCTCTAATGCACTTACGCTGAGCGTAAAAGATAGGATACTACTCATTCCTAAAATCAAAGCCAATATTAATCCTGTCAATTTTTTTGTCATTGATATCCCTCCACATAAAAAGCAAATTTATACATTTGCCGATATATATTATCATCAAAAAATATTATTATTAATAAAAATGCTACACTATTAATCATTATTCTTAAGCTACTAGACCTTATCAATTTTAACATTTACCAACAAAAAAACGAATTTTCATTACAGTCGTAACTACTCATTCGTTCAAATAATCTTTTTTACTTCATATTCTTGCGATATTCAGCTAATTCAGCGTCATTTGCCCATACAAAGTGTCCAGGCTTAATTTCATGGAATGCTGGTTTATCATCATCATAATGATGGCTATCCAACGAATATGGTTTAACAACCTTAGCCTTTTCAATCTGTGGATCAGGAATTGGAACAGCTCCTAATAATGACTGTGTATATGGGTGTAGTGGATTGAGGAACAATTCATTTGTTTCTGCAAGTTCTACAATTCTACCTAAGTGAATAACCGCAATACGGTCAGAGATAAAACGTACAACTGATAAGTCATGCGCAATAAAGATACATGTCAATCCACGTTCTCTCTGTAATCTCTTTAATAGGTTTAATACCTGCGCACGAATAGATACGTCTAGCGCTGAGATAGGTTCATCTGCAATCAATAATTCAGGCTGCATGATAATCGCTCTAGCGATACCAATACGTTGACGCTGACCACCTGAGAATTCATGTGGGTAACGAGACATATGTTCTTCAAGAAGACCTACTTCATTTAATGCAGATACTACTTGGTTATAACGATCTTCTTCATCAGTATATAACTTAAAGTTAACTAAACCTTCAGAAACAATGTAGTCAACAGTTGCACGTTCATTTAGTGAAGCAGCTGGATCTTGGAAGACCATTTGAATCTTACGAATGACTTCTTGGTCTAATTCACGAGAAATCTTTCCTGAAATACGCTTTCCTTCAAATAAGACTTCACCGTTACTAATTGGATTAATACGGTTAATTGCACGTGCAATTGTTGTCTTACCTGAACCAGACTCACCTACAAGAGAGAAAGTCTCACCTCTATAAACTTGGAAGTTTGCATCATGTACTGCAACAAACTTATTCTTTCCATTAGTGAAAGTTACTTCAAGGTTTTTGACTTCAACAAGTACTTCTTTTTCGTTGTTATCCATGATATGTACCTCCTTCACCTAATGTCTCTAATAATCTTTCGTGCAAGTTACGAATTACTTCAGGCTTTTCAACCTTTGGTGCACGTGGGTCTAATAACCATGTCTTAGCAAGGTGTGTATTACTTACCGCAAACATTGGAGGCTCTTCTTCAAAGTCAATTTTCATTGCATAAGGATTACGTGGTGCAAATGCATCACCCACCACCTTTTCAAATAAACTTGGTGGAGTACCTGTAATTGCATATAAATCTTGACCCTTAATACCTAACTGAGGCATAGAGCTTAATAGAGCCCATGTATATGGATGCTTAGGATCGTAGAATACTTCTTCTACAGTTCCATATTCAACAATCTGCCCTGCATACATTACCGCAACCTTATCTGCTACATTCGCAACAACACCAAGGTCGTGTGTAATATAAACAGTTGTAAAGTGATATTCTTCCTGCAAGTCCTTAATTAACTTAATAATCTGTGCCTGAATTGTAACGTCTAACGCAGTTGTTGGCTCATCACAAATCAAAATACGCGGACGGCAAGCTAATGCAATCGCAATTACAATACGCTGACGCATACCACCAGAATACATGAATGGATATTCATCGAAACGATTTTCTGCATTGTTAATGCCTACACGCTTCATCAAATCAACCGCAATCTTACGAGCTTCAATTAGATCAACACCCTGATGTTTTACAATAACCTCAGTAATCTGTGAACCAATTGTACGAATTGGGTTCAAGGAAGTCATTGGATCCTGGAAGATTGTAGCAATCTTCTTACCACGGATTTCTTCCCAATCCTTATCTGAAGTATTTTCTAAAAGGTTACGTCCTTCAAAAATGATCTTACCCTGTGGGATATTACCATTCTTGTCTAACATACCTGTGAATGTTTTTGTAAATACAGATTTACCTGAACCAGACTCACCTACAATTGCAAGCGTTTCACCATCATAAAGATCTAATGAAACGTTACGAATCGCAGTTAAAATACGGTCACGTACTGTAAATTCAACAATAATATCACGTGCAGATAATACTGCCTCTTTGTCTGAGTTTTCAAAGGTGATATCTAAGTTTGTAGCTAATGTTTCTTCTGCCATGATACCCTCCTTTACATATGTGTCTTTGGATCAGATGCATCTGCCAAAGTCTGTCCGACAATATAGAGTGAAATTGAGATAACTGCCGCTACAGAAACTGGAATCCAGAATAAATATGGAGCAGATGTCATGTATGCAGAGTTACTAGAAATAAGTCTACCCAAAGAAACTTCTTTCTCTGTTAAACCAATTCCTAAGTAAGACAAGAATACCTCATAAGAAATAAAGCTTGGTACATCTCTTGAAATAGATGTAACGATAATTGGAATCATAAATGGTAAAACGTTGTGTTGGATAATCTTATGTGTAGGTGTACCTAAGCATCTTGAAGCTAAGTTATATTCACGGTCACGAATCATCATAACCTGAATACGGATACTATACGCCATACCTAACCATGAAGTAATACACAAGCAGAATACCAACTGCCAGAATCCAGGTCCTAATACATAGGACAAGACAATAACAACTAATGAATGGTACGTTTGCAATGATGTTATAAACTTCAATCATGATAACGTCCATCTTACGTGAATAACCCCAGAATGCACCTACAATAACACCAACCACATTTGTAATGACTGTAGCGATAATTGCAAGACTCAATGAAGTTCTAGCACCTGCCCAAACAACATCGAATAATGAGTCACCTACTTGGTTTGTACCAAACCAGAACTGCAAGTTTGGCGCAATAAAGCGACGTGAGAAATCATTAATGTGTATTTGTTCAGTTGGATTGTATCCACTAATAAACGGTAAAATATAAGATAAGAATAAAGTCATGAGTGTAAGTACTAAGAAGAAGATTGCAATCTTACTACTAAAGAACTTTCTAAATACACTATTCCAATAAGAATATTTAGGACTATTTATTCTTTCTGATGCAAAGTCGTCTAATGCGACAAAAGTAAATCTTTCATCTCTAATTTCTGCCATTATCTTGAATCTCCTTTTGCCTGTAACTGAATACGAGGATCAACAACTGTTACGAGTAAGTCACCTAATAACAAGGCAAAAATAGAAACAGCAGTGAAAATGAATGTTAGACCAATCACCATTGGGTTATTATACGCCTTAATACTATCTGGCAACATCTTACCCATACCAGGAATCGCAAACACAGTTTCTGTAATAACTGCACCAGAAATTGTAAGAATAACTGCTGCTGGGAAACCATTTACGAACGGAATAATCGCATTACGTAAAATATGTGTACGGAAGATTTCACTATTGGAAAGACCCTTCGCACGCGCAAACTTAACATAGTCAGAACTCGACTGGTCAACCATGTAACGTCTGATCCATAACATCTGTCCACCTGTACTTAATAAACCAAGAATTAAGACAGGCATGATGTATGAGCGTATATCATGTGCACCATATACCGGGAATTTATCAGGTAAGCCAAACTGCATACCAATTGATCTAACGAAATAGATAAATGCAAGTGATGGGACAGCACTCATAATATTGATATAAACTGTACCAAGCTTATCTTGCCACTTACCCTTATTGGCAGCCATCACCATACCAGCTGGAATACCAAATAGATAAGTAATTAATAACGCAATTAAACCTTGAATTGCGGATGTAGTAACCATTGATGGATCTAGTAAGTTAGAAGAACAATTTGCATAGTTATCATTAAACTTACTCTTATCAATGCTATCTAATAGTTCAGTGTATTTATAAGTACAAGAATGTAAATTTACAGCTGAAGAAGTAGTCTTTCCTGTTTCGAAAGTTACTTCTTGGCTATTTGCATTACCCTGTGATTGTGTAATAACTGTTGTTACGTCAACACCACTAAATGTTGGGTAAGAAATACCAAAATTCAACCCAATAATATTCTGGTGAATAAATGGGAAGTTTCCATCCATATATGCTAGGTACTTATGTTCACATCCTGCACACTTAATTGCAGGTAATCCGTTATAGTCATTTTCAATATAGACTTTTCTTTCCATATTTTCATTATGACCATCATACATTCTCCAAGGATGATCCACTTCAATTAATCTACCAAACCAGTTTATAACAAGTTCAGGAACAGAATAATCCTTATATGCATAGTATTTGCCATCAGAATATGTATTAACTGTATATCCCTTCGCAACATACTTAGCAACTTGATCCTTAGTAAATCAGAATCAGCTACCATGCATGCATCATAGTCACTTGTATTTGCACAAATGTCCTTCTGTTCTTCATAACGTAGATAACCTAGAGTCTTCCAGGTGTTGTATTTGTATTTTGTTTTATCATCCGCACTCTTCAACTTCTGGTAAGTTGTATCAGTTGTAAAGATATCGTCGCGCGGAGTTAGCGTATAGACTAAAACCAATGCGATAGTAACAACCGCAAAAATCGAGAAGAACGATCTGATTACACGGCCTAAAATATAACGCTTCATATAACTCACCCCTACCTTTCATAGTAGTTATAATACCATATAAGACTTACTATTTCACTAAAATATAATTTTTTTCATAATTAATTTCATGTTATTTTTCATTTTCATATAACATGAATATTTATTCATAAACGAAGATGTGCTGTATTCCAAAACTGTCTCTAGCTGTATAGAGAAAGAAAAGACAGATTCATTGAATAATGATAATCTGTCTTTTAATTTATTTATGAAACTTTACAATGTAAAGATTCAAGAATTTATTTGCTAGTGTTCTTAGCGCGTTCTGCTAACCAAGCTTCCTTAGCTTCGTAGTAGTCCTTATTAGTTGCGATATCCTTTTGGATACGAACTAACTTAAACTTGTTACCACCCTGACCAGCTACTGAGTATGGTCCTGTGAATGGAACCTTTCTAGAAACAGTGTTTGCAACTGCTGTGCAGTGAACTGGAATTGAGAATGCGTTAGCAATAATCCAAGCATCTACCTTAGCAAATGCTGTATAACGCTCATCTAAGCTTGATGTAACTGCATCAGCTGCTCTGTAGAGTTCGCCATATTCAGCTAAATTGATAGCTTCCATAGCAACCTTATCAGATTCTTCGAAGTTATCCGTATCAGCAGTACCATTTAGACCTACTGTATATAACATATCACCGTTTGTTGGGTTGTAGATGTTTAAGTAACTTCTTGGATCTAAGTAGTCTGGGTTCCAACCTACTGCTGTAGAGATATCCCAGTCAGAATCATTACCACTATTTACAAGGTATGTTGCCTTATAGTAGTTGTCCTTGTCGATTGGCATAACGTTGATTTGAATTTGTCCATCTGTAGCATCTTCGATAGACTTCTTCAAGGAGTTAGCCTGGTTCACTGTAAATGACATTGTTGAAAGTGTTACTAAGTCTAGAGAAACAGGTAATGTTAATCCAGCTTCAGCAACTGCCTTAGCAAGTAATTCCTTAGCTCTTTCTGGGTTGTAGTATGGATCTTGTCCTTCAGATAGATCTAATGAGTTACCGAATACATCTGTCATTTCTGTTACAAACTTAGCTACTGTATTACCATAGTCTTTACCATTAATCTGTACAAAGTTTGTAGGTACTAATTCATTACGTAATACTGCCTTCGCTGCTGTTTCGTCACCAACTCTTTGCATTAAGTATGGAATTCTGTTAAATGCAGCCTGTAAAGCAAGACGGAAGTTCTTATTTAGGATTGCCTTATGTGTGTTTTCCTTTTCAGCATCTGTTGTCTTGTTTGTGTTGTTGAATGAACGACGGTTATAGTTGAATGAAATTGTAAATGTTCCACTATCTGGCATTGGGAGATATACATTATCCTTGTACTTCTCCATGTATGCATTAAATTCATCAGTTGACCATGTACCACGGATAGAAGCAGCTGTATATGTACCAGCTTCAAAGCCGTTCATGATTGAGTGGTCATCAGAACCATCATCATATGTATAAGTTACCTTATTGATATATACATGTTCTGCATCCCAGTAGTTCTGATTCTTTGTAAACTCAACGATAGACTTAGCTGTGTTATTTGTTAATAAGTATCCACCATTGTAAAGAATAGATGTTGGATCAACAATACCAAACTCACATGCATTCAAGTCTGGAGAACCTAACTTACATCCAGAACCCTTTGAATTTAAGAAGTCTTCATTAATTGGGAATAAGATACCATATGTTGTTAATGAATAGAAATAAGATGCTGGTTGTGCAAGAGTATACTTCAATGTATAGTCATCAACTGCCTCTACACCTACCTTATCGAATGTAACTTCACCTGCTTTATATTCAGAGAAGTTTTTGATAAGACCTTCTACTAAGTATGATGTACCAGACTTAAAGTCTGCTGCGTGTTGAAGACCAGTTACGAAGTCTTGTGCCTTTAATTCAGCATATTCTTCGCCTTCATTTGTTACCCATTTAACACCCTTACGAATCTTAAATGTCCATTCTGTCTTATCATCGTTTGACTCATAAGACTCAGCCAGAGCTGGTACATAGTTACCATACTTATCATTTTCTAATAAGCCGTCAACAAAGTTTGCTGTATTTTCGTTATCAACTGCCTTGTTGGAAACTGTGTAGTCTAAGCTCTGCATATCTAAAGAATAGACGGATCTAAAGTCTTCAGATTGTGATGCAGTTGTCTGTCCACCTTTGCCATTGCAACCTGCAAGAGCTAAAATAGCGGCGAGAGAACCCAATAGTGCTTTTTTCATAAATTCCTCTTCCTCCTATGTTAAGAGAACTACCTCTCTTAATATACCAGTAATATTACGCAAATCCTAAAATGATGTCAATAGTTTGTAAACGCTTTTGAAAATATTTCTTGAAATATTTTTCTTACATGAAAACATTTTCATTATTATACCTTTTAGATTTAACTGTATGACTTTCACTTCCTTCAACTCTCAACCTATTTCTATGATATAATTGTTCAGCGTTGGAGAAGTACCCAAGAGGCTGAAGGGGGCGGTTTCGAAAACCGCTAGACGTGAAAGCGTGCGGGGGTTCAAATCCCTTCTTCTCCGCCATATAAAAAGCCTGTTTACACAACAGGCTTTTTCTTATGCAAACTTC
>CAKMPP010000178.1 GCA_927911475.1 uncultured Solobacterium sp.
TTAAATTCATTTTGTAAAGCCTTCTCTTTTTCTTTTATAAGTCTTGCATATTCTTGGTAAGATTCTTTAACTTGTTGAAGTTCTTCATCAACTTGTAAGAAAGTATCAAGTAAACGAATATGGTTTGTTGTATTTAGTAAATATGCTGTATCCCTTTGACCATGGATATCAATCTCATCTCTAAGAATATCTTTTGCAAGAGATAATGTAACAATTCGATGATCGATCCGAATTACCGATTTACCTGAAGATAAAAGCTCTCTTGTAAACGTAACATCTTCAGATGTTTCTAAACCAGCTTCTGCTAATACCTCTAATGCATGTTTATTATGGGATAAATCGAAAGTCCCTTCAATGATTGCTTTCTCTTTTCCTTTTGAAATATACGAAGCACCTGCACGCTCTGCACATAAGATGGAAATAGCATCTAGCATAATTGATTTACCAGCACCAGTTTCACCGGTAAACGCACTAAACCCAGACTTAAAATCTAGGTTTAGTTCATCAATCAGTATAAAGTTTTTAATATACAGGTGTTTCAGCATAACTTTCTCCTACAAATATTGTTGTACATCAGCCAAGAAGGTATTCATATCAATATGATATTCCTTACGCAGCTGTGCACTTGTTCCTTGAGGTATAAACTTGTCAGGTAATCCATAAATCTTGATTGGAAGACAAATCTCCGACTCATTTAAATATTGTAATATCAATGAGCCTAAACCATTTGTTTTATAGTCCTGTTCATACACAAATAGTTTTAAATTACGAGTAACAAGAGACTGAATCATCTCATGGTCAAGTGGTTTGATATAACGTGCATTTACAATCGTTACTGGTAAGTTATTAGAAATGACTTTATCTAATAACTTATTTACCATATCACCATAGGTAATAATGGCAACTTTATTTTCTGGAGAATCATGTAATAATTCCCAAGATCCTACCGGTATTAAATTTGCTTTACACACATCAGATGTCTTTACTTCCCCCTTAGGGAAACGTACAGCAAATGGATGTTTCTGATTAAAGGCTGTATACAATAGGTCTTTTGCTTCTTGAGCATCTTTTGGATGAGAGATAATCATGTTTGGAAGTCCGGATAGAATACCGATGTCAAATGTTCCTTGGTGAGTTTCACCATCTCCACCAACAAGACCTGCATGATCTACACCAATGACAACCGGTAAATCCATACGACAGATATCATGGTTAATTTCATCATATGCCCGTTGCAAGAAGGAACTATAGATACACATATATGGCTTCTTGCCAGAAATTGCTAAACCAGCCGCAAAAGTCGCTGTATGTTCTTCTGCAATACCCGTATCAAAGCTGCGGTCTGGATACTTCGCAAATAAGACACCCATACCCGCTACCATTAATCATCGCTGGTGTTTAATGAAACAATATCTTTATCCTTTTGTGCAAACTCAGCGACACATTGGCTCATAAATGGTCCCCATGCTGTATAGCCACATGGAACCTCATGTAATGGTTTTCCTGTTTCAATATTGAAAGGACCTACACCATGCCAATGTCCCTCACTATCTTCTTCACAAGGAGAATAGCCTTTCCCCTTTTTTGTCATAACATGAATAATCGTTGGGCCACCATGATGTTTTGCTGTATCTAATACTTGAATTAAATCATGAATATTATGACCATCAACTGGACCCATATAATCTAAACCAAACTCTTCAAAAATACCACCATCAATTACAGCTTCACGCATGGAATCTTTGACAACTTTTAAACCTTTATACAAGGCATCACCAATCGGATTACCTGATAAAGAACGCTTTAACGATGATTTAAAAGTATTATATCCTTTTAAAGTACGTAGTTTTGAAAAGCCTGCATTCATCGCACCTACATTTTTAGAAATCGACATATTATTGTCATTAAAAATAATGATAATATTACGTTTCTCAACACCGATTTCGTTCAATGCTTCTAAAGATAAACCATTACTGATAGCACCATCGCCAATAACTGGGATAATACTATAATGTTCTTTGTTTAAATCCCTTGCAACAGCCATACCTAAGGCAGCAGATAGTGAAGTAGAACTATGTCCTGCTTCCCATACATCATGTACACTCTCGCTACGTTTCTGAAAGCCTGAAAGTCCCTTATATTGACGTAATGTTGAAAAGCGATCAGCACGACCGGTCAATATTTTATGCACGTATGATTGATGACCTACATCAAATAGTATTTTATCTTTAGGTGAATCAAATACATAATGTAAGGCAATTGTTAACTCAACAATCCCTAAATTACTTGCTAAATGTCCACCTGTCTTTGATAATGAATAAATTAAAAAAGTACGAATTTGCTCAGCTAAGTCCTTTAGTTGATTGTTATTTAATGTCTTAAGAAATGCGGGGTCACGAATTTCATTTAATTCCATAGAATATATCTCCTACTTACGACGTTGTTGGATTTGATAAACATATTCCAATAATTCTGCAGAATCAAATCCTTTTAAAGATTTGATCTCATCAATTGCAGATTGGTATAACTTGTTCATCATTTCTTTAGCGCGCTCAATTCCTAAAATCGAAACACTAGTCCCCTTATGATTCTTCTGATCAGAATTTGATTTACCAAATTCCTTCGCAGTTAATTCAATATCTAAAATATCATCTTGAACTTGGAAAGCTAGACCAAGTGAAAATCCTATCTTCTTCCATGCAGGAATGTCTTCTTCATGATTTGCAAGTGTTGAAGCCATTAATAGCGGTGCTGTCAATAAACATCCTGTCTTATGTTCATGAATTTTTTGAAGCATATCCCAATCAATCTCTGTATTTTCCGCTTCTAAATCAAGCTGTTGTCCATAAACCATACCGCTTGGACCAGCCATCTTAGATAGAATAGAAATACATTTCACAACAGTATCACTAGATTCTGTTGAACTTGCGGCAACCTCAAAAGCGTATGTCAATAAACCATCCCCTGCAAGGATTGCAGTAGCTTCATTGAATTGTTTATGACAGGTTGGTAAACCTCTACGTAAATCATCATTATCCATCGCTGGTAAATCGTCATGAATGAGTGAATATGTATGAAT